>NZ_JCACKQ010000130.1:0-3174 GCF_059505465.1 Symplocastrum torsivum
CCAGCGAGAACCTTGAAAACTGCATAGCAACAAAAATTCTGTCAGGTAGATAGCTAAAAGCTGATGGCTTTAAGCTAAGTATCACAGACGCCAAATGTAAGAAAATGTGGTCAAGCGAACAAGGGCTTATGGTGGATACCTAGGCACACAGAGGCGAAGAAGGACGTCGCGACCGACGATACGCTCCGGGGAGCTGGAAGCAAGCTGAGATCCGGAGATGTCCGAATGGGGCAACCCCAAGAACAGCCTGTTGAATATATAGACAGGCATGAGCCAACCCAGTGAACTGAAACATCTTAGTAGCTGGAGGAAAAGAAATCAAAAAGAGATTCCCCGAGTAGCGGCGAGCGAAACGGGAAGAGCCTAAACCAACTGTTATTACAGTTGGGGTTGTGGGACAGCGATATGGAATCCGTACTGCTAGACGAAGCCATTGAATGTGGCACCCGAGAAGGTGAAAGTCCTGTAGTCGAAAGTAGAAAGATACTAGCTGTATCCCGAGTAGCATGGGGCAGGTGAAATCCCGTGTGAATCCGCGAGAACCATCTCGTAAGGCTAAATACTCCTGTGTGACCGATAGTGAACCAGTACCGCGAGGGAAAGGTGAAAAGAACCCCGGAAGGGGAGTGAAATAGAACATGAAACCGTAAGCCTACAAGCAATGGGAGGACGATTCAACGTCTGACCGTGTGCCTGTTGAAGAATGAGCCGGCGACTTACAGGTCGTGGCAGGTTAAGGTGAAAAGCCCGAGCCAAAGCGAAAGCGAGTCCAAAAAGGGCGAATATTGTCACGAGTTGTAGACCCGAACCCGGGTGATCTAACCATGTCCAGGATGAAGCTTGGGTAACACCAAGTGGAGGTCCGAACCGACCGATGTTGAAAAATCGGCGGATGAGGTGTGGTTAGGGGTGAAATGCCAATCGAACCCGGAGCTAGCTGGTTCTCCCCGAAATGTGTTGAGGCGCAGCGGTGATGGTTTAAATCTGGGGGTAAAGCACTGTTTCGGTGCGGGCTGCGAGAGCGGTACCAAATCGAGACAAACTCTGAATACCAGAAGTACACATCACCAGTGAGACGGTGGGGGATAAGCTTCATCGTCAAGAGGGAAACAGCCCAGACCACCAGCTAAGGCCCCAAAATGGTCACTCAGTGATTAAGGAGGTGGAATTGCAAAGACAACCAGGAGGTTTGCCTAGAAGCAGCCATCCTTGAAAGAGTGCGTAATAGCTCACTGGTCAAGCGATTCTGCGCCGAAAATGAACGGGGCTAAGTGACCTGCCGAAGCTGTGGGATATGTAATTTATGTATCGGTAGGGGAGCGTTCCATATGGTGAGAAGCACTAGCGGCAAGCAGGTGTGGACTGTATGGAAGTGAGAATGTCGGCTTGAGTAGCGCAAACTAGGGTAAGAATCCCTAGCCCCGAAACCCTAAGGGTTCCTCCGGAAGGCTCGTCCACGGAGGGTTAGTCAGGACCTAAGGCGAGGCTGAAAAGCGTAGTCGATGGACAACGGGTGAATATTCCCGTACTGAAGCGGATTTGTGCAGAGGGACGGAGAAGGCTTACATCAGCCGGCGATTGGTAGTGCCGGTTTAAGCCATCAAGGTGTTGAGGTCTGGAGAAAACAGACTGAGCCAAGAGGCGAGTACGAGAGTCTACGGACTCGAAGTGATAGGAGTCAAGCTTCCTAGAAAAGCTCGGTGGCACGTTAAATCCGTTTTACCTGTACCCGAAACCGACACAGGTGGGGTGGTAGAGAATACCGAGGGGCGCGAGATAACTCTCTCTAAGGAACTCGGCAAAATGGCCCCGTAACTTCGGGAGAAGGGGTGCCCACCTAAGACGTGGGTCGCAGTGAAGAGTCCCAGGCGACTGTTTACCAAAAACACAGGTCTCCGCTAAGAAGTAATTCGACGTATGGGGGCTGACGCCTGCCCAGTGCCGGAAGGTTAAGGAAGTTGGTTAGCTCTTCGGGGCGAAGCTGACGACCGAAGCCCCGGTGAACGGCGGCCGTAACTATAACGGTCCTAAGGTAGCGAAATTCCTTGTCGGGTAAGTTCCGACCCGCACGAAAGGCGTAACGATCTGGGAGCTGTCTCGGAGAGAGGCTCGGCGAAATAGGATTGTCTGTGAAGATACGGACTACCTGCACTTGGACAGAAAGACCCTATGAAGCTTTACTGTAGCCTGGAATTGGGTCCGGGCTTCGCTTGCGCAGGATAGGTGGGAGGCGTTGAACTTGACCTTGTGGGGTCAAGGGAGCCAATGGTGAGATACCACTCTAGCGAGGCTAGGATTCTAACCTTGAACCGTAATCCGGTCAAGGAACCGTTTCAGGTGGGCAGTTTGACTGGGGCGGTCGCCTCCTAAAAGGTAACGGAGGCGCGCAAAGGTTCCCTCAGGCTGGTTGGAAATCAGCCAAAGAGTGTAAAGGCAAAAGGGAGCTTGACTGCAAGAGGGACAACTCAAGCAGGGACGAAAGTCGGCCTTAGTGATCCGACGGCACTGCATGGAAGGGCCGTCGCTCAACGGATAAAAGTTACTCTAGGGATAACAGGCTGATCTCCCCCAAGAGTCCACATCGACGGGGAGGTTTGGCACCTCGATGTCGGCTCATCGCAACCTGGGGCGGAAGTACGTCCCAAGGGTTGGGCTGTTCGCCCATTAAAGCGGTACGTGAGCTGGGTTCAGAACGTCGTGAGACAGTTCGGTCCATATCCGGTGCAGGCGTAAGAGCATTGAGAGGAGCCTTCCTTAGTACGAGAGGACCGGGAAGGACGCACCGCTGGTGTACCAGTTATCGTGCCAACGGTAAACGCTGGGTAGCCAAGTGCGGAGCGGATAACCGCTGAAAGCATCTAAGTGGGAAGCCCACCTCAAGATGAGTGCTCTCACCACTAAAAGTGGGTAAGGTCACGGGCAGAACACCCGTTAATCGGCGCTAGGTGGAAGGGCAGTAATGTCTGTAGCCGAGGCGTGCGAACCGACCGAGGGCTTGACCTCAAACATCTAATGAATCTATGTTGCTATGCAGTCTTGAAGGTTCAACACCCTTCCTGGTGCTATTGGCGCGATGGCTCCACTCCGACTCCATCCCGAACTCGGTTGTGAAACGTTGCTGCGGCGAAGATACTTTGGGGGTTGCCCCACGGGAAAATAGCTCGGTGCCAGGTC
>NZ_JCACKQ010000131.1:0-3017 GCF_059505465.1 Symplocastrum torsivum
GGCGGTAATCACGTTGTAAGTGAGATATAAAGCGGAATCCAGGGCTGTGCTTGTGTATTTCGCCTGTCGCTACTTCCAAAACCCCATTGTTAAAGGCAATCCAATTCTTCCGGTCAAAGGTATTCCATTTCTTGACCCGTAACTGCCACTCTAAAAGCTCTGCCACATTCTTTAGGTAAGAAGGAGTGTTATATTCAATCCCTCTACTTTCTACAGTATCGAAGAGTAGCTTCATGAAATCTTTAATACTGAAGGCTTCCCAAATCTTTCCGTTAAAGATTCTCCAGGTGTCTTGTTCTCCATGAAAAGCCCATTGTGGTTGATATTCCTCTGCGATTTTTTTCGCTAATTGCTTTGGTGTGGGAGGCTTCTTCTCTTTCTTGTTATCTTCCCCATCAGGCTCTTTGTATTGCTCTGTGATGTCGGCTAATACCTGCTTGAACGTCTCGATTCCTTTTTGCTTAATAAAGTCATCCATTCCTTTGCCGTCGTCCATACTCCATTTACCCGTTATTGAATAGACGGGAACCCCAAATTTTCTCAACTGATGAATTAACTTTCTTTCTGCTTCAATAACGTTTTTATTAGCAATGCAATCGGCATCGAAAGCAATGATGAACCCGAAGCCTTCCTTAGCGAATTTCTCCAAGGTTTTGACTAAATAACGCTTCCCTTGGGGGTCGGATTTACTAGGAGTAAGTCCCATTTCAACTCCTGACAGCGCTAGTGTCGGGATGCCGTGAGATGTACCTGCAATCGCCTTAAATAAGCCTTCACTAACGAGGATGCAATGATGCCCTTGTACCTTCCAGCAGCGTTCCTTAAGCGCCTGGAGGGTATTCCAAAACGTTTCGTCGCTGGGATGGCGAGGAAGTATTGCATCGTAGTCTCCCTTTTCTTTCTGGGGGGTGCGGTACTTCGGTGCCCTCTTAGTACCGGATGCCGTGTCCAGGCCTGATAACCAAGGCTGGTCAGGCTTGAACTGTATTTGTTCCCGATTCTCCCCTCGCAGCAATAATCCGGGTGATTTTGCCGCATAACCTAGAGCTTTGGATGCTTCTTCTCTGGACACTGAGCAACAGTTTGCAATCACCCAGTCTAATGGAAGCGATCGCTTTTCAATCAATTCCTTGTAATGCTGGGTACATAAATGATTGGGACGCTCTAGTGTTGCAGTCCGATCGGAGTTTGATAGAGTAGTATGCATGGGATTTGAATTCTCATGAAATGGATAAGAAACAGTTCCGGTTTGTCGCTAAACATTTGCCGGGACTGTTTTTTTTTGTTGTTTGAAAGATTTTACTTCTTAATCTAAATCACTTTCATCATCTTGCAAGTCAGAGGCTTCCTGTTTTGAAGTTCCGTCTGCCTTTCCTGCTCGGATTTCCCCCCACATTTCATCAAGGGATATATTACGCTTCTTTGCTAAGTAAGTGACTCCTTCGCAGATTTTCTCCTTATTTTGCACTAGGGAGGATTGAAGGATGATTCTGGCTTGTGCAGACAAAGTGTTTCTGGCTAAGAAGGCCTCAGCCTTAAGCAAGTCTTCGTGGTATTCGCTTAAGGGAGCCATCTTGAATCGTTCGTCTCTCTTAGCACTCATAGCTGTGTCAGGCATTTCTGTCATCTTTATAACTCCCTTTTGCAGGGGGTAGCCAATTATGCTCCAAAAAAGCCTCAACTCCATATAAATTCCTGCTTTAAACTAAATGGACGTATTTTGGAAGTAAAAAGGTTAGATTCTGTACCGCAATGCTATCATTACGCAAGAGAACAGAAAAAAATTGCACAAAAAAAATCGGCTGAAACGCTGACTGCTCAAGGTAGTGCGGCGTTTTGGAGGGATTTTTTATGCAAAATCTCTCCTGTCTGCGTAGGCAATGCATCTGCAATCCCCTGCTGTGGTTGTCCTGTATGCGCTTCCAGTACGCACATATCGGCTGGTGTATTGGGTAGCGTCCGCATTCAACAGACTCGCACCATGCAATTAGAAAGGAGGGACTAATCTGGCTACTATTTCCGATGCACGTCTTGAATATGAACTCGTTTTCGGAAGATGTACTGACAATCATTGGCGTACTGTCCAGAAGATTCTGCGTAAAAACCAGATGGATATTACCCCTAAGAATGTTAGGTTCTTCGCAGAAATTAGAAAGATAATTCCTCGATGTGCGATTGGTGTGGAAGGAATTCTTAGCTGTTATTCCCAGGCAGACAAACTTCTAAGTAAGACTACCCAGAATATAAAGGGAGTAGAGGTTTTGACTTTACTTTCTACCTACGGAATAAAACCACACCAATCTACTATTACGAGGTGGTTTAAACATCTCGGAGGATACAAACGAGACAAAGAATACTGCCCCGAAGACCTTAAGCCAATATTCACCAGCGCATTCATCTATAAAGCACTTCACGCCCAAAAACTAGAGGAGATTTCATCATGAACACATTTACAAAACGAATTCAAACTCGTGCCAGCAGGAAAGGTATTAAAGTCTCGATGCAGCAGGTACGAGAGATTTACCAGACAGTTGTCAAAGACCTGGAAAATCCAACTGAAGAGGAAATGAATCTAGTCCTCAGCCAGCTAGAATCTTCATCGCAGGAAGTAGGTGAGTTGGTTCCTATACCCGAACCTGCAATCACTGAAATCACAGAAGAAAGTCACCTGGATATTTGGGAGATTCTACAGCCACCGGATGACGCGATCGCATCTGACCAGCTAGAGCGGGAAGAGGAATCCTTAGCAACGGGTGAACAAACTCTATCGGAGGTACACCTTAAAGTAGAGGAAATAGAACCCGATGGAGTTGAGCCAGCACAGGCATTAACTACAACTGGCGGTTTCGCATTGCCAGAAGATGATAAGCACTCCTTAATTCATCGGCAAGCATCGGCATTGAATGTTGAATTGAATACTTCAGAAATCACGACTATTGCTGGTCATATTGCAGATAATTACAGCAGCTTTGAAGATGCGTGTCGTCGTATCCAGTCCGTAATCCTCATGGTATTAG
>NZ_JCACKQ010000132.1:0-151982 GCF_059505465.1 Symplocastrum torsivum
GACGACGTCAAACCATCCTCGACTACTTGGCGCACGTCCGACTGCGATTGTCATAACGAAGATCTCCAAGAATTTATGAGTACCAAAGAAAAGCTCTTAACCTACATATAACGCTGCTTTGATTAAGCAGATTATGGCTCGGTTATGAGTAAAATTTACTTTTCTTTACTGTACTCAATATCTTATGTGAAAGTCTCTAAGATTTCCACTCTATTTAGATGAGCTATGTTAAAAAGCCTACCTGTGATGACTTCCAAGTGCTATGTAGTAAGCCGTACTGCCTTCCCGCTCTCATAATTGTGTTGGCGCGTGTCTAAGATAATAAAGAAAGTATATGTACGGAATATTTGCCGCTTGACACCGCATGTTCACTATTGACCTGACTTTAAAGTACACACCTATGCCGCTGTCTGTGCAACGCAAGTCAGCAGAAGAGGCAGAAGCAACTTACCAGGAAATTATCAAAGCGATGCGCTCTGATAGTCCTCAGCTTTTGGAACTCAAATGTGATCACCAACCGGAAAAGAAAGTTGGTGTTCTTAGCGATCAAATTACTGCCGTCGTAATTTCTCAGAAATCTGGGGCCGCTGGAGCAGGGCGTACTCCAGGATTCTTTGCTCTGGCTGAATGAATACAACAGCAACTAACGCCATGAGCCAAGCGGCAATTCATGTGCGAGATCTTTGCTTCAGTTGGCCTCAAGGAGCGGCTGTTTTACAATCTTGCTCTTTGGATGTTCCCAAAGGCGAGTTTTGGATGCTCCTGGGTACCAATGGAAGTGGAAAATCAACGTTACTGAGGTTGCTAGCAGGGCTATTGCAGCCTCAGTCCGGTGAAATTCAGATTTCGTCAGGAGTAGGCTTTGTCTTTCAAAATCCCGATCATCAGCTAGTCATGCCTACAGTCGGTGCAGATGTGGCTTTTGGTCTGGTGGAGGAAAAGCTTTCTATTGCTCAGGTGAATGCGCGGGTGAGAGAGGCGCTAGCGGCAGTCAAGTTGCTAGATTTGCAGCGACGCCCGATTTATGCCCTAAGTGGTGGGCAGAAGCAGCGAATTGCGATCGCAGGCGCGATCGCACGTCAGTGCGAGGTCATACTTTTAGATGAACCCACAGCTTTGCTTGATCCAGATACTCAACTGGATTTAGTCGCGCAAGTGCGAAACCTTGTCAAAAGTCGTGAGTTGACAGCGTTATGGGTCACGCACCGCTTGGATGAACTGAATTATTGTGACGGTGCTTTTCTGTTGGAACAAGGTCAAGTTGTTGATCAGGGTGACCCGGAACGCCTCAAGCAACGACTGATGCAAGAAGCAAATGTTGCAATTTGAGTAGTTTCTGATTGAACGTTATTCGATGGGGATTGGAGAAGACGTACCTCCAGTCTCCTTTTTTTTGTACAGCTTTCGTCAACTAGGGCTTGGGTTCTTATCGCAGAAGGCAGAAGGTTTATTCCCTTTATGGGTTGACTGTTAACGCTTAACAGTTAACCATGAACAGATCCATCATCGTTTTAAAGTCATACTTCCGATTGGGAAGGAGATTTCAACACTGATTGCTCTAAACTGATTTCTGTAAACTATTGTTAATATTAGGTTACTGATAAAATCCTACAGCAACATATTGGCCTTGAAGAATGCCCCGTTCCTCACCACAGGCTGTTTTACTAGTTGATGGCTATAACGTCATCGGAGCTTGGTCTTGTTTGAAAAAGACCCGTGATTGCGATGGCTTGGAAGCAGCTCGCCAAGAGTTAGTTGAAGCTTTAATCAATTACAGTGCCTTTCAAGGCTATAAAACTCAGGTTGTTTTTGATGCTCATGCTCAAAATACACCCATTTACTCGGAAGTCTTAACAACTCATTTATCAATTTGCTATACAGATTTTGGACAGACGGCAGACACCTACATCGAGAAGTTCTGTGCTTCCTTCCGATTCAATATTAGTCGGCTAACCCAGCGATTAATCGTTGCGACTTCAGATCGAGCGCAGCAACTTACGGTGGTAGGGTACGGGGCAGAATGGATGTCGTCTCAGCAGTTGGCAAGTGATGTTGAATTTACGGCGCGTCGAACTCGTCGCCGACAGCGACCCCAGAAACAGTCTCAGGGTCGTTTTTTATTCAATTCCTTAGATGCCGAGGCTCAACAACGGTTAGCCCAATGGCGTAAGGGGATTAAGTGAGTTGTGGAAAGTGCGGGTGCTAAGTTGAGTTCAGCAGGTAGTTGACAGATACTGAAATACCTACTAATCTTATAAAGGTGTGAAAACAAGCCCCCATCGTCTAGAGGCCTAGGACACCTCCCTTTCACGGAGGCGACAGGGATTCGAATTCCCTTGGGGGTATCAAAAATTAACTAAATTGAATCATCTGGGGTTGGATGCTAGTACTTCGCAGTAAGAGAAGCTTCCTAACCCCTATTTTATGTACCTGATAGGGATTCAAGGTAATTGAGAGAATTTCCAGCTTGTCTATGCGCTCATCATTTTCCTTGTTTCAATCCCTGATAGGGATTCAAGGTAATTGAGAGATCCTACAGTTCGGAACTTCATCACTTTAGAAAGTTTCAATCCCTGATAGGGATTCAAGGTAATTGAGAGCAATACTGATTCAGTCTCAGGCGTAAGGGTGCGGTTTCAATCCCTGATAGGGATTCAAGGTAATTGAGAGTTTGCTATTTGTGGATTAGATTTTGGTTCAATCAAGTTTCAATCCCTGATAGGGATTCAAGGTAATTGAGAGAGGAGCGAAACGATCGCTGCAATTATCAAGGCTGGTTTCAATCCCTGATAGGGATTCAAGGTAATTGAGAGTCCTGAAGGGCGTGCGATCGACATGAAAGCCCATGTTTCAATCCCTGATAGGGATTCAAGGTAATTGAGAGCAGACTGTAATTGATGCTCAAGCCGATACCGAGCAAGTTTCAATCCCTGATAGGGATTCAAGGTAATTGAGAGTTGATGGAGAAAGTCAGGAAACTTAAGGTAGAAGTTTCAATCCCTGATAGGGATTCAAGGTAATTGAGAGTTGAGAGCGGTAGGTGCCGCTTTTTTTTGTAGGTAGTTCACGTTTCAATCCCTGATAGGGATTCAAGGTAATTGAGAGGCAAGGTAGTACAAATGTTCGCTCTTAGAATTACGTTTCAATCCCTGATAGGGATTCAAGGTAATTGAGAGGATCGCTGTTAGTGCTGACGAATGTCCACCGCTATAGCAGTTTCAATCCCTGATAGGGATTCAAGGTAATTGAGAGGATGTTCGTCTGCTGGTCGCTGGGTAAAGTATCCGTTTCAATCCCTGATAGGGATTCAAGGTAATTGAGAGTCTGATGCGGTAACTTTAGGGCTTGGTACAGCAGGTTTCAATCCCTGATAGGGATTCAAGGTAATTGAGAGAGCGGCAACCTGAAAGGCTGACTGTATGAAGTTTTCAAGGTTCGTTTGCGCGGATGTTCCAATCATCTCCAAAAACCTGCTTCTTGTCAAGAATCAAAATTGCTGAAACCCTTACCTGCTATGGTGCGCGAATCCCTCTGTGCGGGTGATAGCTTCAAACCATTGTCTCATCAAGAATCCAGTCGATTCTTAGAGCAAATTCTCAAAAACACCTACCCCTTCGCGCATTCAGCAAGATAAACACCTACGAGCAATTGTCCAAACAAATCAGGAAAATTGCTTTTCCTCACACCCTATTCCAATCTAGAGAATGTCAAAGTCCAGTTAGAGTCGGCACTTCAATAGGGGCTAGCTGGTCGAGAGATTGCCAGATTTTTTGTAAGAGTGGGTCTAATCCAAGGCGAGTAGCCGCTGAAATCTGAAATACTGGCACCTGAGTTAGCTGGCTTAGTTGAGTTGCAATAGCATCTACAGTTTCTTTGTCAACAGCATCCACCTTGTTGAGAGCAAGAATTTGAGGACGTTCTGGTAACCCACGCCCATAAGCGTGTAACTCCTCTTGAATAATTTGATAATTAGCGATCGCATCATCAGCCGTCGCATCAATCAGGTGTAGCAACAAGCGTGTGCGCTCAATATGACGCAGAAAATCGTGACCCAAACCTGTCCCCTGATGCGCCCCAGCGATTAGTCCAGGAATATCCGCAAAAACTGTACCGTCACCATTTGGCTTACGCACAACACCCAAATTTGGAATCAGTGTTGTAAAGGGATAGTCGGCTACCTTTGGTCGGGCAGCAGAAAGAGACGAAATCAAGGTAGATTTACCAGCATTCGGTAAACCAATAATCCCCACTTCTGCCAGTAGCTTCAACTCCATGCGTAAAGTGCGTTTCTCGCCTTCAAGTCCCGGTAAAGCATACTCTGGCGCCCGATTGCGATTACTCAGGAAGTACTTGTTTCCCAAACCTCCCTTTCCACCTTTGGCGACACAAAGCCTTTGCCCCGGTTCCACCAAATCGCCCACGATTTCATCCGTATGAGCATCATAGATGACCGTACCACAAGGAACTTCAATAATGCGATCGCCTCCATCTGCACCTGTCCGATTATTCGGCCCTCCGCGCCCACCGTTCTCACCCTGGAAGTGATGGGCGTATCTGAAGTCCAGTAAGGTTTGTAGGTTTTGGTCAGCGACTAAGATAACATCACCACCACGTCCCCCATTACCACCCGCAGGCCCACCCGCAGGCACATACTTCTCCCTCCGGAATGCGACAATGCCATCGCCACCCTTGCCTGCTTCTACTTCAATTTCCGCTTGGTCAATAAATTGCATTGTTTAGTTGTTAGTTGTTGGTTATTGGTAGTTAGTTGTCAGCGACTAACCACTGATTACCTAACAATAGTCTGAGATATCCTCACCCTTCTCATCTGCCAGATAGGATAAAGCCCTAAAACGCAAGCCGACTAACTGCTCATAGAGGGGATTAATCTTGCACAGTGGGGGGATGTGGACGATTTTGTGTCCAAATAGCTTGACATCCCGCTCGAAAGGGCATTGAGCTGGAATCAATTTGCACATAAATCGTGCTAACCGTGGGTCATGAATTTCCATGCCATCTAGCCACTCCCGTACTGGGTGCAGAACATCGGAATGGGGGTGAGGAGACGTTCCTGGTTCCTGAGCTAATTCAGCTATTGGGTTAGCTGCCGTAGTGGCTTTGCTGTCATAAAGCGTCAGCCGCAGTGATTCTAGCGCCTCCACCTTCAACCCCAGTGCTTCACAGAACTCATGTAGAACATCTGCTTCCGTGGTTGAGTACACACCGTCTGCTAGCGCTACCATCACAGCCGTTCTCAAGAAATTCTCTGCCCTTGCCGAGTCATTACCCAAAGCCGCCGCAAGTTCCTCCGCCGAGATGGGTTCATCAAGCGAGGACAAATCCTTTGAAGGAGCTAGTTCTTCTTGCGCGATTTGGGTAAGTATCTCTTGTTCTTCTGGGTCAAAATGACCGTCTGCCCAAGCAACCGTGAATAAACCCCGCAGCCATGCGGTTATTTGTTCTTCTGCGTAAGGAGATTGAATTACACTCGTCATAACTCGCTTTCATTAAATCTACGGACGCTGTTTTAAGAGCTATTTTTGGCTCTGTCTCTCCTAGTTGTAACGTAGGAGACTAGACAACTTGCACACCTAATCGTTTCGTGACTTCATCGAAGTTCGGGCTGTTCCTCTTTGTGATTTTAACGAGTGCTGGCAAAAAATTCTGCTCAAAGCTGGGGTGCTACCCCTACTGGCTACAGCTATAAGGTTGTGAAACAGCGCTACTACTCAGGAAAACAACAAAGCTGATGCCTGATAGCTGACGGTTTTCTGCTATAGCCGTTCTAAATGATTCATGAAGGCGAGAATCTGAACCTCATTCTCATAACTGTTTTAGTTAAACTTACTCAAGTTGTATCAGGTCGCAACTGAAGGAATCCTTTATATTAATTAAGACTAATCGTATTTAATTTTTTGCTTAACATGGCTCAAATCAAATTGAGTGGAATATACATTTACCCCATTAAATCGGCGGGGGGCATTTCCTTACAAACGGCTCAGGTTGAGAACCGTGGCTTTCAATACGATAGACGCTGGATGTTAGTTGATGAAACGGGAAAGTTCATGACACAGCGTAAGTTTCCTCGTATGGCGTTGATTGGTGTACGCCTAGAAGGAAATCAGTTAATTGTTGAGGCTCCTAATCATGGAAGTATTGCTATCCCAACATCCCTTGATAGTGGCGATACCATCTTTGTCCAAGTGTGGAATGATTTCTGTGAGGCAATCTCTCTGACAGCAGAAGTTAATCAGTGGTTTAGTGAGTTTCTAGGAACCTCCTGTCAGTTGGTGTTCATGCCAGAACGCTCGCACCGACTAGTCAGTTCTCATTATTCGATGCAAAATGAGCTAGTGAGTTTTGCTGATGCGTTTCCATTTTTACTAACGTCTGAAGCATCGCTCCAAGATTTAAATGAGCGATTGGATGAGCCTGTCCCAATGAATCGCTTCCGTCCCAATTTGGTCGTTTCTGGTTGTGAGGCGTTTGCTGAAGATACTTGGCGACAAATCCGCATTGGTTCGATTCTATTTCATGTCGTTAAGGGATGCGATCGCTGTGTGGTTACCACAATTGATCAAACGCAAGGAATTCGAGGAAAAGAGCCATTAGTCACGCTAGCTAAATATCGCCTCTGGGATAGAAAAGTTTGGTTTGGGCAAAACTTAGTTCCAGCACAACTCGGAACACTCCAGGTAGGAGATTCAGTAGAAATTCAAAGCTTGAACACAGAATCATTATTAATCTCATAATTCTCGACTTAATCCTCACCAAACCTTTCTGTAGCAGTCGTATCCTGCCAATTTCATCTTTGGCACTGTTCTAGTAAAACTGGATAAAGTTGTACTAGCTCTTTAATCTGGGTAATCCCTTATACTCATAAGGCTAAACCTATTCAATTTATTAGTTCATTTCGATAATGCATAATTTCCTACCCGTTGCTTATTTTCAAAATAAATTTTTACCTTTTGCAGAAGCGAATGTTTCTATTGCAACCCACGCCTTACACTACGGGACAGGAGCGCTTGGGGGATTACGTGGTATCCCCAACCCTGAGAATTCTCAGCAAGTCCTACTATTTAGATTAGAGCGACATTGCCAACGATTAAGTAATAGTGCTAAATTTCTTCACTACGATTTACCAGCCGATAAAATTAAGCAAATTATCATTCAATTTGTAGAGCAAAATAAGCCAACAGCGTCGTTCTATATTAGACCGTTTATTTATACCTCAGGTTTAGGAATTTCCCCTAGACTCCATAACATTGAAAAAGACTTTTTTGTTTACGGCTTAGAAATTGGCGATTATCTACCTCCAGAAGGAATTAGTTGCCGGATTAGTTCTTGGTATCGGCAAGAAGACCGGAGTTTGCCCCTCAGAGCGAAAATCAGCGCTGCTTATATTACTTCTTCTTTAGCAAAAACTGAAGCGTTTGAATCTGGTTTCGACGAAGCGATTTTACTCAATTCTCAAGGTAAAGTCAGTGAAGCTTCTGGCATGAATATATTCATAGTCAGAAACGGAGAACTAATTACTCCGGGTTTTGACCAGGATATTCTAGAAGGCATTACTAGGGATAGCGTGATTACTGTTGCGAGAAATTTAGGAATTAAAACCCTAGAACGACCTGTTGATAAATCTGAGCTATTTATCGCTGACGAAGTTTTCTTGAGTGGGACAGCGGCTAAGGTTACTCCTGTTAAAAAAGTTGAGAACTATGAACTTCCCAAAACTAGACCAATAACTGAATCAATTCGAGAAAAGATTACAGCAATTACCGAAAATAGAGATTCTCAATATAGTGATTGGGTAGATGTAATATCTATTTAAAGCTTCTCTTTCGCGTTTCTTTGTAGAGAAGGAGGTTAGGGTGTTAACCTATCTTTGATTTATTCAAGTCCAGGTATAGCAACGGACAGGCAGCTTAGGACAATGATCAACTCACACAATAAGCTACTGTAGGCGGCTATCACGAAATTGTCCTAACAGCTTTGGCGACTGCTATATTTATCAGGATGGTTCAATTTTAGGTTGAATTTCTAGCTCCTTGTAGCCAGTAACAGTATCTCCTGTTCTCAGAAATGTGAAATTTTCAGTAGTGCCGACAATTATCCTGCGGTTGTATAGATAATGCAACCATCTACGAGATGTCCGCCAATAGTTTTACCATTTTTATCAGATAGGGAAATATGTAGATGAAGTCCGTGAGTGGAAAGCGTACCAACCAGGGAAACTATCTCAAATCTTTCCTCAAATACTTGAGTTTCGTCTTGACTCGCAAAGCGTAGGGTTGCTTGTTTGAGGCTACCAACAGTAGTAAGGATAAAGCCTGATTGGATATTATTTTGTTCTACGAACGTTTTCAGGCTGGCTTTTAAATCTTGTTCAGGTTTTAATCGAATTGGAAAAATCTTCATAGACAATCCTTACTCCAACTCTGACTTATCAATCTGTTGGAACAAATATTCTGTACTACATAGTGCTACTGAGGTAAAATAACTCACCAGTTATATAGCAGTTCTCCTTTGGATGAGGTAAAAGGTTCTGGGTTTTCGGGAATTGGGAATGGGGAATTGGGTGACGCTGGCATCCGGAGGGAACCTCCGGATGAGGAAGCGCACCCGAAGGGAATAGGCAAGAAAGTAAGATGTACCTCACTGATACGAGAATCGCCATAAATGGGCAAGAGGTAAGAGAGGTTGTTATAGCAGTAGCCACGAATGTTAGGACATTAAGGGGAGAAGAGCGTTTCTTAACTAGAGCCGCTTTGACCGAAAGCTGACCGCCCAAAGCTGACTGCTGATGGCTATATGACTGGAAAGACATAGGTGGTTGGGTAAAGCGATCGCGTTTCCGAAGGATAGATAACCCAACGCATAGCTCTTGTAGCGTTTGATTTCGTTACCTCATCGCAATCTACCTGGTTTAGGGCTGTTGTCTTTACAGCGATGTTACAGATCTGCCTTAAAGTTGCCTGATAGACCACAACTTAATCTGAATACAGATATTATTATCGGAAGAGCAGCTATAGCTCATTGGTAAGAAGTGGAAATGTCAAGAAACCAGCGGCTAGAGAACCAAGATAAGATTATCGACAAGCTCCAGAGCAGAATACTTGAGACTTTAAATAAAGAGAACATGGAAGCCAGTGATTTTCAGAAGCTTCAATTCCTCAGCCTCAGTCTAAGAGCAGTCTCAGAAGCTACTAGACATCTAAACACTTTGCCCTAATTAAAATAAGGTGGGCAATCTTGCCCACCCTACTAAACTAATTACGGCTTAATTAAATGCCCTTCCAACTTCCGGTAATTAGCAATTCGCCTTGCACGCTCTAGGGGGGGATAAAGAAGCATTGCTGCTAAGGGAAAGCTGGTTCCTAACACAGCAGACATGACTGGTAGATTATTGAAAAATCCTAATTTAAACCCAATCCCTAAACTAATTCCTAAAGCTCCTGACAATATAGACACTCCGCAAGCCAATGTTTTACTAAATCCTCGATTTAAGCAACTTGCCGCAACGCCTTCGCCCTCAAAGGCTGCCATAAACACCACAGCATCAACAGCAGCAAAGGCAGCGATCGCAGCATTTGTGGCTCGAAATTTCGCCCCGAACCCTGTAACCATCATTGCGGCTACTCCGGCAAAAAATACCGCTGCTACAGTATCCAGCGCTTTTAGCGGTAGCCCAAATCTGGATCTAATCTTCGCGACAACATTAGAGATAAAGTTAGAAGTGACGGCTGCCATTACTCCCAACAAGGCAACAAAGGCGGACACAAAAATTGCGATCGCCATTCCCAATGTCCCACTTTTGTTGACAATCCCCTCCCAAGCTGAGGTTTCAACCCAAGTTGCCACCGCTGCAAAAAACACCAGTAAAGCCAGGGAAAAATAAGGCATTTTTTTTGTAGCGATTGGCACTGGAGCTGTATTGACTTTGATGTTGACAATCTGAGTTTCTGGCTGAGAATTGCTGTGAATTAAAAGCTCTCGCTCAAAGGTCTTGTTTGCCATCAGCCGACTGGTGTCAACCGTGATTTTGCACAGCGCATTATTATCGATAAACTCAGACTGTTCCAGCCAAATCCATCTGTGGAAGTCAGGAGTATGCGGTGGGTCACTTAAATGCGAGGCAACTTCCAAGCGACTTTCCAGAACCGTATCCGGAACCGAGTTAGTAATGGTAATCGTTTGACTTAACTTTTCACCGAGTTTTTTGGCGGTAAATTCCAAATTCGTTTGATTGAGCTTAACTTCTGGGACACGGATAACGTAGATAGGTTTGAGAGCTTCCAGTGCCGTTGCTGCATCAGGAAAACGGTCTTTTGGTTTGAGTTCAACCATCTTTTGCAGCCACTCAATCCAACGCAGACTCAGCTTCGGAACAAGATGCTTGAAGTTGATTCGGTAGTCGTCATCAATTAAGTTGCTAATCGCTGTAGATGGCGTACCAGTTAGCAAGCAAATTAGGGTTGCCCCTAAACCATAGAGGTCGGATGCCTCACTCAACTGCCGATTAAATAGCTGTTCGGGTGCCATAAACCCAATTGTGCCTTTGGCGACGCTGCTTACAGCCACTTCACTATCACCAATCCTCGCCAAGCCGAAATCTACGAGGAAAACATTGATCTTGTCATCCACCAAGATATTCTCCGGTTTGAGATCTCGATGACTAATGGCAGGAATGCGATTTTGCAGGTAAACCAAAATGGAAAGCAAAGAAACTGCAATTTGCTTAATTTCATCTGGGTCAAAACTGCGGGGTACGACGAGAGAGGGTGCCCTTTTATATTCCTGCACTAGGCAAAAGCCTTGTGAGGTTTGAAAAGACCCTAAGTAGCGAGGGATACCGGGATGATTTAGTCCTCGCAAAACTTGGATTTCGCGCTCGATGGTATCGTAGTCTGACCAATTAGTGCCACGTTTTGCAAATTGAAATTGCTTAATAACAATGGGTTGCCCCCCCATTTTCCCCTTAGCCAGGGAGGAGGCTGAAGGCAGAGGAATAGCAAGATAGGTCACTCTCCCACCAGCGCGATTGTGACCTAACTCTCTAACGACCCTGAAACCGTGGCTGGATAAATCTGGAAAATTGCTCATGAGTGTGAGGAGGAAGGCATGTCTTCGGCGAATTGCCCTATTCTTCAGGAAATTCTACCGCTTCTCCAGAAGACTTGGCTCGGAGAACGGGAACGGACACAAGATGTGCGATCGCGCATTGTATCGCACAGCCATGTGTTGCATTTATCCACGATACCGCTTTCCTCAAAAGATGAGGGCGATCGCTTATCAATTGGTTAATACCCGTTGAATTCTGTTGTACCAGGACGATTCGGGCAAGGCAAAGCCGAAAAGGAGCAATTTATTCCTTTCCTTCTAACCGAATTAGCCCAATCTCGGCTACACCTCAACGGGTGTTCGATAATCACTCTCTTCTTCAACACTCAGAGGTGGGGTATCTTGATTCGTAATCAAACGCGCCCCACGTTTACGGGTGAAGTAGTTCCAGCCCCACTGAATCAGCACGAGCAGTTTGTTGTCAAACTCAATCAAATAGAAGATGTGGATAAAAATCCAGGCAAGCCAAGCTGGGAAGCCAGCAAACTTGATAAAGCCTAAGTCTACAACTGCCGCATTGCGCCCAATTACCGCTAAGCTGCCGTAGTCGTTGTAGTGGAATTCCGGTAATGTCTTTCCTTTGAAGCGTTGCTTGATAAGACGAGCAACATACTGTCCTTCTTGCATCGCAACGGGTGCAACACCCGGTAAGGGTTTGTCATTTTGGTGAGGGAAGTTCGCTAAGTCACCAATGACAAAAATATTTGGATGGTTCGGTACACTGAGGTTTGGTTCTACTATCACTCGCCCTGCGCGATCGAGTTGGGCCCCCGTTGCTTTGGCAATAACCTCACCCATTCCAGAAGCTTTCATTCCAGCCGCCCACAAGACAGTCCGCGCCGCAATTTGTTCAGTCTCATCACCTTTACGGATAGTCACAACATCATCTTCAATGTTGGTAACCATAGCCTTGGTTTGAATCGTCACTCCCAAACGCTCTAGTGAGGCTTGAGCTTTTGCCGACAACTCAGGTGGATAAGGCGGCAAAACTCGATCCATGCCTTCTATCAGTAGAATTTTGGCTTCCGATGTGTCGATGTTGCGGAAGTCGTTCTTCAAGGTGGTGTAGGCAAGTTCTGCCATCGCCCCAGCTAATTCGACTCCTGTTGGGCCACCTCCCACTAAGACAAAAGTTAACCAAGCACGGCGCTTTTCTAGGTCTGTTTCTTTTTCTGCGGCTTCAAACGCAACAAAGATACGACGCCGCATTTCTAGCGCATCTTCTACTGTTTTCAAGCCTGGAGCTTTGGGTGCCCATTGCTCGTTGCCAAAGTAGTGGTGGCTAACGCCTGTCGCAACGATGAGGCTGTCGTAATTGAGTTCTCGGTTTTGTACTTTGACGGTTTGCTGCTGAGGGTCTATTTTCGTCACTTCCCCCATCAGCACTTCTGTATTTTTCTGACGGCTTAAGACGGCTCGCAAGGGAGAGGAAATATCACCAGCCGATAAGCCACCTGTCGCCACCTGATAAAGCAATGGCTGAAACAGGTGAAAATTTCGTTTATCAATTAGCGTGACCTTTACAGGTGCCTTTGAGAGAGCCTTTGCGGCATAAAGCCCACCAAATCCGCCACCAACGATGACAACATGATGAGGAGACTGGTCTTTGGCTTCGGTTAGCATAAAGGTTCTTTCCCTATGGATTTAACGGCTTAGACAATTAATTGAGAAGAAGTTAATTATCTTAAGGCTCTTACAAACACTAATCTAAATAAATTTATATTAAAAGTCACTAAGTATAAGTATCAATGTATACGGGCTAATTTATAATTTATAATTTCTTGTGTCTGTATAAAATCACTGGTACAACAAGGTGCGATCGCAGACAGAGTGAAAATGCGACTCTAGCTCATCACTAGGAGAGGTTAGTGGCAGTAGGCGATCGCTGCTAATCAATCACATCCATAACAGCCGTTGCCAAAAATCAAAACTTAACACTATTTGTGATAAGTAGAAGAGATGCTGAACGATTTATCTCTTCTACGTCTCTTACAACTAGCTAGTCCGGCGTTGCCAGTGGGTGCTTATAGCTATTCCGATGGATTGGAAGCCTTAGTTGAGGCTGGTGTGATTCACAACCCAAAAAGCTTATGGTACTGGCTAGAGCAAGAACTGCGTTATGGTGCAATTCGATTGGAAGCAGCAGTGATGGTGCGAGCTTATCGTAGTGTTATCAGTGGTGATGTTGAGGCTTTAGAGTATTGGAATGCTTGGGTAAGTGCTGCAAAGGAAACGGCTGAGTTGCGATCGCAAAGTTGGCAGATGGGGAACTCTCTAATGCGATTGCTTCGGGATTTACCACCACCCAAGACACAATTGCCTATCTCTCTAGCAGATTTGGCAGCAGCAGCAGGTACACCTTGTAATTATGCGATCGCATTTGGCATTGCCTCAGCCTATTGGCAAATAGATCTTACCGCTTCTGTGCTTGGCTACTTGCATAGTTGGGCATCTAATCTGATTGGTGCAGGTGTCAAACTGATTCCTCTGGGTCAAACAGCAGGTCAACAGTTACTACTTGAACTTGCTAGTAGCCTCTCTTTGGCTAGCCAAGACATTTTAGCCTTAAAGGATGAGCAATTAAGTAGTTGTGGCTGGGGATTAGCGCTTGCCAGTATGGCGCATGAAACTCAATACACGCGGTTATTTCAGAGTTGATGGAGAGCTGTCAGCGGTCAGCGCTCAAAGGGTTTGATGCTTTTGCCAAAGATAATGTAACTATAGCGGTTCTCGGTTGGATGCGGTACACTTTGACCTCTCTCCTACAAGGAGAGAGGCTTTGATTCTTACTCCCCTTCCAGCTAAAAACATTATTCCTTTTCCCTCTCCTTTTAGGAGAGGGCTAGGGAGAGGTGGGAAGGGGTTGGGGGTTAGGTTTTTCTGCTGTACACGCGCATAACAGAGAAATGCTATATATTTTTCACTACTATTCAAAGCTCAAAATGCTATGAGTGCTTTTCGTGTTGGGATTGCGGGTCCCGTGGGTTCAGGGAAAACGGCTTTATTAGATGCTTTGTGTAAGGCGATGCGGGTATCGAGCCAAATCGCTGTAGTGACCAATGATATTTATACCCAAGAAGATGCTCAGTTTTTGGTGCGTTCTCAGGCATTAGAGAGCGATCGCATTTTGGGTGTTGAAACGGGGGGTTGCCCTCACACGGCTATCCGTGAGGATGCCTCAATGAACCTAGCCGCTATTGAACAGCTAGAACAGCGATTTACTGACTTAGACTTGGTGTTTTTAGAAAGTGGTGGTGATAATCTAGCTGCAACCTTTAGCCCAGAACTTGTTGATTTGACCATCTATGTTATTGATGTAGCGGCTGGTGACAAAATTCCCCGGAAAGGAGGCCCCGGAATTACGAAATCTGACCTTTTAGTAATCAATAAAATCGACCTCGCCCCTCAAGTGGGAGCTGATTTAGGTGTCATGGAACGCGACGCTAAAAAAATGCGAGGTGATAAACCGTTTGTTTTTACAAATTTGAAGACTCAGGAAGGATTAGGAGTTGTGATTGACTTCGTTAAACTGCACATGGGAGAGCAGAGTATGATTGGTGGAACGGGTACTGTGCGTAGTTGATGCCCGCACTGGTAAAGTAATGACGAACTCTGTCCCTTGATTCGATGCTGAATGTACCTGAATATTGCCGTGATGTTGAGTAATAATTTGGTAGCTAATCGCTAAACCTAAGCCTGTGCCTTTACCTGGCTCTTTTGTTGTGAAAAATGGGTCAAATATTCGCTCTTTGATTGCGGATGGAATCCCAGAACCATTATCAGAGATTGAGATTGCTACCCAGTTTTGATCGAGTACTTTGGTACAAATCTGAATTGTAGGAATTGGGGGTTGGGAGGAAGATGCAGGGAGTTTTGTAGACATATCCCCGTATTTTCTTTCCTTCTCGCCTACTTCCAAGGCATCAATAGCGTTGCTCAGGATATTCATAAATACCTGATTCAGTTGCGCGGGAGAACATTCTACTAGTGGTAATTCCCCATAGTGTTTTATAACTTCAACTCTTTGCTTGAGGCGGTTATTAAGAAGGATTAGCGTGCTATCAATTCCTTCATGGAGATTGACTGCCTTCATTTCAGCTTCGTCTAGGCGGGAGAAGTTTCTGAGGGATAGAACAATCTCACGGATACGCTCAGCACCTCCTTTCATGGAGGAGAGGATTTTGGGTAAGTCTTCGGCAAGAAAGTCAAGCTCAATTGCTTCAATCTGCTCTTGAATTACGGGTAGTGGTTCAGGGTATTGTTGCTGATAGAGACGCACTAATGAAAGTAAGTCCTGAATGTATTCAGTGGTGTAGTCCAGGTTGCCATAGATAAAGTTGACAGGATTGTTGATTTCGTGAGCCACACCAGCAACCATTGCACCTAAGCTGGACATTTTTTCGGTTTGAATGAGTTGCGCTTCGGCTAGCTTGAGTTCCTTTGTGTAGACAGCAATGCGTTGTATGAGTTGATTAAGAGAGGTTGCGAGGACACCGACTTCATCGTTGGTTGTCACAGGTACCCGAAGTTCAAAGTTAGACTCTTCTGTTACTTGTTGAGCAACTTTAGTGACGGTTTTGATCGGTTGGGCGATCGCATTACTGGTGTATAAAGCGAGTGCCACAGCAAGCGCTGCTGATAGCACCATACTGGACACAATAACTTGCACTCGCAATGCACCTGCCCGCTTTAGGGTAATAGCTGCTTGCTTGTCTTGATCTTTTGCTGTCTCAATAAGCTGGTTTAACTGCTCAAAAAGCTGATCTAACGCGATCGCCACTTCGCCACTGCTGTTTCTTAATAGTTCCTGTTGTGCTGGCAGAATTTCATCTTGTCTCAAGTTCCAAGCATTGATTTGCCGTAAGAGGGACTGTGTAACGCTTCTGTAACCCTCTACGGTGATATCGGCTCTGTGTAATATAGTTTGTAACGTCTCGGTATCTGCTTTGGCGAGGTTGTCGGAATTGTTGATAAAGCGTTCTGTTTCTAAAATCGCTTGTTTGGCTTGTTCAATGCTTTGAATAAACTCCTCATTTTCGTATCGTAGCCAGACAGGATTTCCCAAGACGACAGGAAAGCGGGAAGCGTGCGATCGCGCTTGCAATACGGCTGTTTGTAATTCTTTAAGCAGATGTTCTTGCTGATGGGCGCGGGTTAATTGAACAATTGCCCGATTTTGATAATGCTCTCCAATCGCTAACCCAGCAATCGTTCCTGAAATTGCAATTCCTACAGCAAGCGCGTACCCAGCACCAATTTTTTGTCGGATACTTGCACTTAAGAGCCTGAAGCGTAGTTGGCGCATCGTGTATGGCTTGATCCAAGGTGACACCAAAGCGCTCTTTACCCCGTGCCCTTTTCCCACTTCATCTGCACGGACAGATTGATGTTCTTGAAGCTGCACCGATGGCAGTAGGTTAAAAACGGCTGGGTACTTATGCCCAGTAGGATGCATTGGTGCCTTGCACCTCAGCCACGAAAGGAATCGCAGCATCTGTCTAGTTATATAAAAATCATTTATAGCAGCTATAAACAGTTCAAATTAAACAACTTTATGAAATTCTTAATAAGTTTTCTCGTGGACTTGTCGAGAATCCGTGAGAATTTCTTAGCTAGCCCTGATCCTGAATTTACGGCCCAGAAGACGGCTGATCCCACTAGTTCCGCTTTCTAACTCTGAAATAATCAAGTTTTTGTATCGTAGACAACAATTGATCGGGTAACCTCGCTCTAATATCACAGCTTGAATGTGTGTCTCTATATCAACAGGCTGAAATTTTAAGAGAGGGGTAGATCACGGCATGGCAAGGCGATTCGGACGGCGGAAATTTTTGGTCTACGGCTCCGCGACTTTGGGAACAAGCCTTCTATTGAAAGCTTGTGGTGGCAGTCAAACAACAACAGCAGAAAGCCCAACAGATTCGGCATCCCCAGCAGCATCTACCAGTAGTGGTGACACGATTAAAGTCGGGATTCTCCACTCCCTCAGTGGCACGATGGCGATTAGTGAAAAGAGTGTCGTGGATGCTGAACAGCTAGCGATTAAGGAAATTAACGCAGCGGGTGGTGTCTTAGGCAAACAGATAGAAGCAATTGTTGAAGATGGTGCTTCGGACTGGCCGACCTTTGCAGAGAAAGCAAGAAAGCTCATTGATCAGGATAAAGTTCCTGTTGTCTTCGGCTGCTGGACTTCTGCCAGTCGTAAGGCAGTACTGCCAGTATTTGAAGAGAAGAAACACATGCTCTGGTACCCCGTGCAGTACGAGGGTCAGGAGTGTTCTAACAACATTTTCTATACAGGTGCGGCTCCAAACCAGCAAATTGAACCTTCTGTTGATTGGTTATTAGAAAACAAGGGCAAAGAATTTTTCTTAGTGGGTTCTGACTACGTTTTCCCACGCACTGCCAACACAATTATCAAAGCGCAATTAGCAGCCAAAGGTGGCAAAACCGTTGGGGAAGATTACCTGCCTTTGGGTAATACAGAAGTTACGGCGATTATTACTAAAATCCGGGCGGCTTTACCGAACGGTGGGGTGATTTACAACACCCTGAATGGAGATAGTAATGTTGCCTTCTTTAAGCAAATGCAAGGTGCAGGTTTAGGCCCAGATAAGTACCCTGTCATGTCGGTGAGCGTTGCTGAAGAAGAAGTTAAGGCAATTGGTGTCGAGTACCTCAAAGGTCATTATGCCGCTTGGAATTACTTCCAAACCGTAGAGACACCTGCCAATCAAAAGTTTGTCGCGGCGTTTAAGAAAGAGTACGGTGACGACCGAGTGACGAACGACCCAATGGAAGCGGCTTACATTGCTGTTTATCTGTGGAAGCAGGCGGTTGAAAAGGCAAAAACAGTTGATGATTTAGAGGCTGTGCGTAAGGCAGCATATGGTCAGACGCTTGAGGCTCCCGAAGGCACTGTAACGATGGAAGCCAATCATCACATTGCGAAAGTGGTGCGGATTGGGGAGGTTCAGGATGACGGTTTATTTAAAATCGTCTATTCCACCGATAAAGCCGTTGTGCCAATTCCTTGGAATCAATTTGTTACTGAAACCAAGGGATTTGCTTGTGATTGGTCTGACCCAAGCAAGGGTGGGAAGTTCAAGACGACTTAAGACGTTATTAGTGGTTGGTTGTTAGTTGTTAGCAGTAGAGGCGACTGGCTGATGATTGACAGGTTGTTCAAAATCCAACTAACAACTAACAGTTAACAACTGACAACTAACAACTAATTGGAGAAAAGGTGTGCTAGCAGGACTGTTAGATGGTCTATTTAGCGGTATTAGTATTGGTGCTGTTTTACTAATTGCAGCGCTGGGGCTAGCTATTGTTTTTGGGCTGATGGGTGTCATCAACTTAGCTCACGGTGAGTTGATGATGCTGGGAGCTTACACGACGTTTGTTGTACAAAATGGCTTCAAAAAGCTCGGTGAGCCTTGGTTTGAAGCTTATATTTTCTTTGCCCTGATTCTGGCTTTCTTAGTCGCCGCAGCGGTGGGACTGGCTTTGGAACGGGGGGTAATTCGCTATCTTTATGGACGCCCTTTGGAGACATTGCTAGCAACTTGGGGCGTTAGCCTAATTTTGCAGCAATTTGTCCGTAGCGTGAACTGGGTTATTGTTGTTGGTCTGGTGGTGTTTTGTCTACTATTTTTTGGGGCATTGTGGATTGTCTCTCGACGCTCGGATATAGATCGAATTAGAAACTGGGTAGTGGCAGTGATGTTACCGCTATCGGCAGGAATTGCGATCGCGGTTGGGTCGTTTTTGAGTAAGACTTACAAGCTTGCCGCAACCAAGCCTTGGTTTGGGGCACAGAATGTGGATGTCACAGCCCCTAAGTGGTTACGGGGTGGCTTACCTTTGGGGGCTTTTCAACTCCCTTATGCAAGGCTATTTATTATTGGGCTGACAATTCTTTGTGTTGCGGCGATTTACCTATTCTTGCAGCGTTCGGCTTGGGGCTTACGGATTCGAGCAGTGACCCAAAATCGCAGTATGAGTTCTTGCTTGGGGATTCCGACCCAAAAAGTAGATGCTTTAACATTTGCTCTCGGTTCAGGATTGGCAGGGGTTGCGGGTTGTGCGATTAGTTTACTGGGTTCTGTGGGACCGAATACAGGTCAGAACTATGTGGTCGATACGTTCATGGTGGTGGTTGTGGGTGGTGTCGGCAAGTTGGTGGGGAGTATCGTTGCCGCGCTTGTAATCGGTACCGTGAACTACCTCATCGGTTCAGGAACTCTCGCTTTACTGTTTCTCCCTGTGAAGCCGTTGGCGGAATTCTTTACCTTCTTTGCAACAACCAGCATGGCAAAGGTGATGGTATTTGCTCTGATTATTGCTTTCCTTCAGGTGCGACCGGGTGGAATTTTCCCCCAAAAAGGGCGTTCTGTTGATGCTTAAGCCTCTAGCGTTCAGTGTTCAGCTATTTTGAGTTGCCGACAAGCTTATACCGTAAATTTCCATACCTTACTTCTATGACATCTGATTCGGTAGTTGCAATCCCAGGACGTGAACGACGGCAGCAACGCCGTCAATCGCTTTTTATTGAGGTGGGTGTTGTTGCCCTTGCCGCGCTTATCCTCATCTTCTTGATGCCAGTTGTTCTTTCTGGCTTTCGCCTCAGCCTGTTGGGGCGATTTTTGGCGTTAGCGATCGCAGCCCTTGGCATTGATTTAATTTGGGGTTATACGGGGATGCTGAGTCTAGGTCACGGCATCTTCTTTGCTATTGGTGGTTATGCCCTAGCGATGCACTTGCAATTAGCGCCTGTGGATGCGGGTACCCTACCAGAATTCATGAATCTCTACGGGGTGACTGAACTCCCTTGGTTCTGGAAGCCATTTGATTCGTTCGGTTTTGCGGCTATTGGTGTTATTTTAGTTCCCTCCTTGCTTGGGGCGTTGTTGGGCTATCTTGTCTTTCGGAATCGGATTCGGGGTGTGTACTTCTCCATCCTTACCCAAGCCGCAACAATTGTTTTTTTCAACTTCTTCAACGGTCAGCAAAAACTCTTTAACGGTACGAATGGTCTGACGAACTACAAAACTCTGCTAGGGGCGAATGTGAATGCACCGCAGACACAGTTTGTCTTCTACACGCTGACTGTATTATTCCTTGTGGGGTCTTATGCGCTCTCACGTTGGCTGACTAAAGGGCGCTTCGGAAACTTGCTGATTGCGATTCGTGATGATGAGAGTCGTGTGCGCTTTACGGGCTATAACCCTACAGGTTTTAAGGTTTTAGTATTTGGAATTTCTGCGGGTTTGGCGGGTTTAGCTGGGGCGCTTTTTACGCTTCAAACTGGCATCATCTCACCGAAGGCGATGGATATTGCGTTTTCGATTGAGATGGTGATTTGGGTGGCGGTGGGTGGTCGCGCAACCTTGGTGGGAGCGATATTAGGGGCGCTGGTGGTTAATTTTGCTAAGAGTCTTTTGAGTGAGAAGTTCCCTGATATTTGGTTGTTTTTCCAGGGGGCACTGTTTTTGATTGTGGTGACGGTGCTACCGGATGGCTTGGTTGGTTGGTGGCGTTCTCATGGGGTGGAACGGATGCGATCGCTTTTTGGATTACGCAAGCGGGTTATAACGTATCCAAGTCTGGAAGAAGATCCAGAGGTGCAGCGGGAACGAGAGAATTTGGGGGCAAGGGATTAGTTATTTAGTTATTGAGTTATTTGCTCCCCCCTTGCCAAGGGGGTTGGGGGGTCGATGCAGTTGACTATTATTAGGGGCAACAGAGCATGAACAGGAAAATCCTGGAAACGGAGAATGTGACGGTTAGTTTTGATGGCTTTAAGGCACTCAACAACCTGAACTTCAGTATGGATGCTGGGGAGTTGCGGGTGGTGATTGGGCCGAATGGTGCTGGGAAGACGACGTTTTTGGATGTGATTACGGGGAAGGTACAGCCGACGGAAGGACGGGTGATGTTTAAGGGGCGGAATGTGCGCCGTTTGCCAGAGGAGCAAATTGCGCTTTTGGGAATTGGACGTAAGTTTCAGACGCCGCGTGTCTACCTAAATTTAACGCCTCGTGAGAATTTGGAGCTTGCCTGTAATCGTAATAAGAATGTCTTTTCTACTTTGTTTGGGCAGCCTTCGTCATCTGAACGGACTACGGTTAAGGGTTTGCTGGAAACAATTGGGTTGACGCTTAAAGCGGATTTAGCCTCGGCGTTGCTGTCTCATGGGGAAAAGCAGCGCTTAGAAATTGGAATGTTGGTGGCACAGTCGCCAGATTTGTTGTTGGTGGATGAACCTGTTGCGGGTTTGACGGATGAGGAGACAGAAAATGTCGGAGATTTACTTTTAGCTTTGGCAGAAAGCCACTCTATCTTAGTAATTGAGCATGATATGGAGTTTGTTCGTCAAATTGCTCGTAAGGTAACGGTACTACACCAAGGCTCAGTTTTATGTGAGGGGACGATTGATGAAGTCCAAAATGACCCCCAAGTGATTGAGGTGTATCTTGGAGAACCAATGACGACGGCTGAACACTAGGAACTCACAAAATTACATCTTACTTATATCGATAATGAATCAAGTAACAGCCGATTTACCCCTCCCCTCACCAACTCAGCTAATGTTGCAAGCTAGTGGTTTGAATGTTTACTACGGAGAGAGTCACATTCTTCGGGATGTGGATTTGAGTGTACCAGCCGGACAGATGGTTTGTTTAATTGGCCGGAACGGTGTTGGTAAGACGACGTTACTCAAGACGATTATGGGGTTGCTGAAACCTCGCACTGGAACGATTACCTTAGCTGGAGAATCGATTACCAGTAAGTCACCGGATAAACGGGCGAAGTTGGGGATTGGTTATGTTCCTCAAGGACGGGAGATTATTCCTCGTTTGACGGTGAAGGAAAATCTTTTGCTGGGGTTGGAGGCACGTCCGAGTGGGAGGAAGGGTAATGAGGAAGTTCCAGAGGAAATTTTTGCGTTGTTTCCTGTTTTAAAATCGATGTTGTCCCGGATGGGGGGTGACTTAAGTGGGGGACAACAACAGCAACTTGCGATCGCACGCGCTTTAATGGGAAAACCTAAATTACTCGTATTAGACGAACCGACTGAAGGTATTCAGCCTTCGATCATCTTAGAAATTGAAGCGGCTGTTCGTCGTATCGTGCAATCTACAGGGATTTCTGTGCTGCTAGTGGAGCAACATTTACATTTTGTTCGGCAAGCGGATAGATATTATGCCATGCAAAAAGGTGGTATTGTTGCATCTGGTGTAACTAGCGAACTCAGCAATGAGGTCATTCAGAAATTTTTAGCGGTATAGCGCAAAAGAGAGATGAGGTGGGTAGAGAGATTTCTGCCTCAAGGCTGAATTCGTTAGGATGAGGAGCAAACTCGGCAATAGTTTAGATTACAGTCATACTCGCCGTGTCTTTATCTATGCATCCTCTTAATTCTTGCCTCCTCCCCAAGAAAAAGACTAAAGCTGTTCAACCTCAGTCAATTCACAGATTGAGGAGTGTCTCCACTCCTGAGATCTGGATTAATCGCATCACCCGCCACTGGAGTATCCACAAAAAAATTGGCTTTGGTTACTTTTTAGCGATTAGCGTTGCGGTTTTGGGTACGGGAATCGGGCTAATTGTAGGAGAGCATTATGAAGATCAAGCAATTGATAAATTCAGAGGTATCCAGGAAAGATATGAACGGATGGATAAGCTTGAAAAATCAATTTTAGAGGTCAATCTTTATCAGCAACAACTAACGCTTGAACCTGAGAATCCGGCGCGTCAGCAAGAAGACATCAGTGAATTGCTTGCCAGTGTAGATGAAGCTAGAAAATTCATTGCAGAACTTAAGTCTGATTTAAGAAATGACGACTGGATTCCTAAAGAATATGCTTCTAAATTCAAAACATTATTGCAGACTTACGACACGGAGTTGGAAGCGTACACTTTATTAGTACAGTATTTATCGCAAAAAGTCGAAGTTGATTCTTTAACTCTGGCAGAAATTCAGTCCGAAAAACAACGGTTGGGGATGACAAACAAGGGAGAACTTATCCCTAAGTTTAAAAAGCTTTCTAGAACTTTAGAAGAACTAGTTAGGTCGAATTCTGCACGACGAGAGCAGGCAAGGAAGACGATGAGATCTGCTAAGCTTTGGCGCGTGACAATCATCGTTGCCAGTATGGCGCTGTCAATGGCGATTGCAGTGGCTTTAGCTTACTATACAAGTCGTGCGATCGCGCGTCGGATTAGAACTGTAACCAAGGTAGCAAAGCAGGCTACTCAAGAAGGCAATTTCGATTTACAAGCTCCTGTACTAAGTGATGATGAAATTGGTGTCTTAGCCACGTCTCTCAATCAACTTATCCAACAGGTAGCCACTCAAATCCGGGAATTGCAGCAAGCTCAAGGACAACTCATTCAGAGTGAAAAGATGTCAAGTTTGGGGCAAACGGTAGCAGGAATTGCTCATGAAATCAATAATCCTGTTAACTTTATCTACGCCAATCTTGATTACGCCAATAACTACACACAAGACTTACTAGAATTAATTGCTCTCTATCAGCAGCATTATCCTCAGCCCATACCGGAAGTTCAGACAAAAGTTGACGAAGTTGACCTCACTTTCCTGAGAGAAGACTTACCAAAGATTCTAGCCTCAATGCATGTTGGAGCCGAACGTATTCGTAAAATTATTCTCTCTCTACGGAACTTCTGTCATCTTGACGAATCGGAGCTGAAGCGAGTGGATATTCACGCAGGAATTGAGGATACTTTGTTGATTTTGAAACATCGATTAAATCAGGGTATTAAAGTTATAAAATACTATGATTCTCTACCCTTGATTGAGTGCTATCCAGCTCAGCTCAATCAAGTGTTTATGAATATCCTCAGCAATGCGCTTGATGAACTACTAGACCATCAGGAATTATCAAGTCGGGAGATTGTAATCCAAACAAAGGTTATCGGAGCCAATCAAATAGAGCTAAGAATTCGAGATAATGGGTCTGGAATTCCCCCAGAACTAAAAGATAAGATATTTGACCCCTTCTTCACAACCAAACCTGTTGGTAAAGGAACAGGGATGGGATTGGCAATTTCTTATCAAATAGTGCAGCAACACGACGGAAATATTGAAGTTTTTTCCAAGCCAGGTCAGGGAGCAGAATTTGTATTGAATTTGCCAGTTTCTAAGTAAAACTAGGTGGAGTAACTTCCCTTTTTATCACAGGTCATGATAGATAAATTTCTTGCGATCGCACAAACCGGGAAGAATGAATGGTGGCGTTATCTTTTAGGCATTCTCCTCACTTTCTTTTCTTGGCAAGTAGTTGGTGTTGTTCCTTTCATTCTTTTGGCAGTTTTTATCCAATCTGATTCAAGCGCTGAAAGTAAATTTAATCCTCAGACTTCCAAGTTTGAAGGAGTTGAGCCAATCTTTCCCTATATAGGGCTTAATTTAGCTTTTGTATGTTTTTTGATTGGTTTATATATCGCCGTTCGCTTCATCCACCAGCGTCGTTTTATAACCTTAGTCACTCCAAGCAACAAAATTAACTGGAGTAGGATTCTCCAAGGTATTGGGGTTTGGTGGATTCTTGCTACTTTGATAAGTGTAATTGAGTCGATTATTAGTCCAGAAAATTACCAATTAACCTTTAATCTCGGCAGCTTCTTGATTTTTGTTCCAATCGCTTTAGTGCTAACGTCTCTTCAAGCTAGCACTGAGGAGCTTTTCTTTCGGGGCTACTTAATGCAGGGAATTGGTCTAACCACAAGAAAGGCAATCATTCCAATAGTTGGTACTTCTATTTTATTCATGCTTCCTCATCTTTTGAATCCAGAGGTGAAAGCTGGTTTTTATCTTTTAGCGACTTACTACTTGCTTCTGGCATTGTTCCTCGCCTTTATTACCGTCAAGGACAATAGTTTAGAGCTAGCTTTAGCCGCTCATATAGGAAACAACTTATTTGCTGTGTTATTTGTTAACTATACTGATTCTGCTTTACCATCACCTTCAGTTTTCACAATACAGAAGATTGACCCAGTCTACAATTTAGTCAGTAGTCTTGTGGTTTTTGCAGGGTTCTATTGGTTCTTTTTTATCAGGAAAACTAGCGAGAGAAGGTCTAATTAAACGGTTACTCAATCCCTATACTCGTTTGGTTGTGCGTTCTGCTGATATTCGTTTAGCAGAAGGCGATCGCACGAGTTGCTGGATGTAATCTCAGTGAGGCAAGAGACTTGATGAAGAATTTGCCGGGGATATTGCGATCGCCTTTATACAAACACCAAGCACAACGCCTTGTACGAGAACTTAGCAAAGCTCAGGTTAAAGCTCACATGGTTCCGATTGCAAGCAACACCAATCAATCAGGCTTAATTTAACTCCTCTTTAATGTGAATTGTAGTCAAAGTGGACTTTACACAATTCATTTTTTTCTAGTGAATCGGCTACTTCATTTCTCTTGTTATATCAAATACCTTAATGTTTGCTACAGATACTTGATCCCCCCTAGCCCCCCTAAAAAAGGGGGGAGCAAAATTGAGTTTTAAGTCCCCCTTAAAAATGGGGATTTAGGGGGTTCCATCCGTAGTATTCTTTTTTCTATTTGATATTAATGACTCACCATCCACGGTCGTCCTTGCCGTTGTTGGCTATACCGTGATGTTGCAGCTTCCTGATCTTGAGAACGCTTAATTGCCGCTTAACAAACTGTAATTCTCAATGCAGATAGAATAATTATCTTAAATTATCGATTATCAAAATTACGTTTTTCCGTAAATTTACGGTTACATCTCAAGAGGTAAGCATTTTATAATACTCAAGTCGTTGTAAGGAATAAATCTATGTATGAGAACGATTTAGTTCCAGTGAATGCTCAAGCAAACAGCGTCGAGACTATTTTGCAAGCCGCGAAAAAGCTCCCTGTAGACCAAAGAGCTGAACTGGTGGAGACGCTTTTAGGTGAAGAATCAGGTGTTGTAGTGCTATCTGCAAATAGTCATCTAGTTGATTATGTTATTGCACAGATGAACCTTTTGTCTTCAGAAGGTTTAGCTTATGTCTTAAAAGCGATCGCATCACGAATTGCTGCTGATGGTCACTGTTCTAAAGTCTGATTCGGCTCAAGAAAAACCCCGCCTGCATCGTTATAGCGGGGTTCCGGTCATCTAGTGAGTGTGTATTTCATAAGAACTAATTTTTTGATAAAGGTACTAATTCTTTGTACTTACAGATGTATTTCAGATTTTGTTAAGATATCTGAATTCAATTAGGTTTTCTATTGTGACTCAACTTGACTTGATTCAATCACTAGTAAAATCAAGTATTGGCATAGTTATACTCAGCAGTATTTCACTTCTTTCTCACCCGAAATTTACCTCGGCGCAACCTAAGATTAGTGTTTGTTACGCAGCTCATGTTCAAAATCGAGGATGGCAGCCTGAAGTTTGTAATGGTGCTGTAGCTGGAACGACTGGACAAAGCCTTCAAATAGAAGCGATTAAAGTTCGGCTGACACCTGTTTCCCCCAATCAATTTATCTGCTATCAAGTTTATGTTCAGGACATTGGTTGGCTCTCCAAAAACGCTTGTAATGGTGAAATAGCGGGAACAACGGGGCAAAGCCGTCGTATAGAGGCGATTAAAATTTGGGTAGGCGGGATTGAATATCCAGGTGTTTGTTATCAAGCGCATATTCAGGAGATTGGCTGGCAACCTCATCCACATTGCAATGAAGCGATCACGGGAATACCTGGACAAAGTCGTCGCCTAGAAGCTATACAAATCTTTCTTTCGGAATTCCCTCCGCCCAGACCTTAACTTAGAGACATCTAGCAATTTTGTATCAACAACATCAAAAAACCCCGCCGACAATGACAACGGGGAGAAAAAATCTGGGTAGAACGATTAAACAGATTTTTTGAGTCAATGATTGTTACGCACTTGGCTTAATCGCTTTTAGACGACGCTCATCTATTTTCTTACCAGGAATGAGGTTCAAGATTTTCATAGCTTCCAGGAGCGTCTTCGTCGTGAAGTTTAGCTTGAAGTAGAAAGGCTCTACACGGTTGCGGTTACGGGGAGCTGGCTCCCAGATGCTCAGGCGGTATCCTTGAGTGAGTGGCTCAATTTTGTAGTAAATCATCATAGTAGTGCACCGATTGAAGTAGATGTTGAGATGGACTCCTAAAACTAATGTGCTACAAGAGCAAGCAACAGTCCATAGCTACATGCTCTAAATAGTTCATCAGTTAGAGCGGTGAGTCAATCTCTAGAACAAAGCGATCGCGCTCTTAACGCTTTTGTACCCTCTTCCCTAGGGAAGTACATCAGCTTTAGGCAGAGAAATTGGTTCCTCTAGGTAGAGGCGTTAGGTTCCAGTTCAAAATAAATATAGAACCGGTTCTTCAGCAATATTGCCACTGAATGCAGCAAGATTCTGTCCATTCCTATCGATTTAGCTGGTTTGATTGGTTTTGTCTTTGGTATCCTCCAGGTTGGCTGATTTTATTCAACCGCCACTGGCAACGCTACCAACCCAATCCTGAGGGCTGGAATTGGCTGGAATATATCTTGTTCCTAATTCCAGGAGGATTTTATCTGGCGCTCTTGCTTCGCTGGCTACGTCTTGGTTGCCGCTTCCCTCGTCAAGAAGTTGGGCAGTTTAACCCCAACTATCAACAAGCCTTTCGAGATGAAGTCCTTGCGCCAATTGTGAGGCATTACTTTCGGGCTGAATTGCACCACGTTGAAAATCTTCCCCAAACTGAGCCATTGATTGTGGCAATGAACCATGCAGGAATGTGTTTTCCTTGGGATTTTTTAGGATTAGCCTATCTCTTGAGCGAGACACGGGGATGGGTTGTGCAACCGCTAGCTGATATCTCCTTATTTGAGCACCCATGGGTAATTTGGTGGCTTCCACCAGGATGGTCACAAGTTTTGGGTGGTGTTCCGGCCCAACTCAATGAGTTTGAAGCAGCGGTTGCTCACGAAACAGTTCTGCTCTATCCTCCAGAGGGTTTACGTGGCCCTGCTAAAGGTTGGTTAAAGCGCTACCAACTTGAGACTTTCCATCCTAGCTTTATTCGGTTAAGCGATCGCTACCACATCCCAATTCTGCCAGTAGCTTGCATTGGTAATGAGTTCTTACATCCTTGGACATTTAATCTCAAAAAACTGGCAAAGCGATTTTACTTGCCCTTCTTGCCCCTCTCGCTTTTGATGGTTGTCTTCTTACTGTTCCCTTCAATGGGTGTCTGGGCAATGAGAACAAAGCTACGCTATTACCTTCAACCCCTCTATCAACCTTGGACAGAAGTAGAACCAGTGCAACAGCAACAGACTCACTCAGGAGAAGTGCGCTCAATCACTTACCAAGGGGCGCAACGATTACGCGAGAAGCTGCAAATTACTATTAATCAGCTTATAAGCCGCAAGCTAGATAATTCGTAACCTACAAAATGTCGGCGTTATTTGTGTGAATTGCAACTCAGCTAATGCTTAAAACTTAAAGCTGAAAAAAGGTAGGTCATGGTCATTGTGGGTCACTAACAACAAGGTAAATACCAAAACCGTACTGATAATCGTAAACGACAGGGCAATTGGTCCTTTTCGACTCAAAAAGCCAATTATGAGTACAAAGCCAAAAAAAAGAATCGCTGAGAAAATTAAGTCTAATCTTCTCATATTCCAAGCTATTAAAGGGTCTTCAAGATTTGTAAACATAATATAACGTAGTTGATTTTCGTCAATATTTGTAGATTAACAACAGACATAACCTCTTTATGTAACACATCTTACCGTCCTTTATCTTGACACTTCATTTATTACTAAAGGAGTAGGAAGACAAAGGACACAGTAAGGGCAGGTGTTGGACAACATGGAGATAAGAAGAGGCACAAGGGAGATAATACAGAGAGTTGATAAAATTGGAGACTTGAGAGCCTGTAGAGTAGATGTACCAGTTTTCTCCAAAATCTCACTTTCTCTTTCTGCGATATTTGCCCAAGCTTGGTGTGAGGCAGTAGGGTACAAATGACTCAAGTTTCAATGTCCACTCTGATTGCTGGGGCACGTTCAGGTCAGCTTGTGAGCTTTCCAACCGATACGGTGCCAGCCTTAGCTGTGCGTCCAGATTGCTCAGAATTGGTGTTTGCCGCTAAGCAACGGAATCAAGCAAAACCATTGATTTTGATGGGAGACTCCGCTGAGTCTCTTTTGCCGTATATATCTGGCACAGTTCAGGAATTGGAGATTTGGCAGCGAGTCGCAAAGCAGTATTGGCCTGGGGCACTGACGTTGGTGTTACCTGCATCTGCTAAAGTTCCGGCGGCGATGAACCCAACTGACTCGACGACGATTGGAATACGAGTGCCAAACTCGGAAATTGCGATCGCTATTCTATCTGAGACTGGCCCTTTAGCGACAACTAGCGCCAATCGTTCTGGTGAACCGCCTTTGCAAACAATCGCGGAAATTGAGGAGCAGTTTCCTGAGGTTCTCACACTCCAGACTACTGAATTAGAAGCGGCCAAACTAGTAACTACGGGTGTCCCTTCTACAGTTGCTAAATGGACACAGGGTCGTTGGGAAATCTTGCGCCAAGGAGCTGTCCAAGTGGATAGCTAAACCTTTTAGATTATCACATTTTAGTATGTACATCCTGATGTGTAGAAAATAGGGGGATCGCGTTCAAGGATAGGTTTCTACTATGTGCCATCAATAAGGGGAGTTGGTTGGTCACCGTCCTCCAAACCCTTTACCCTGGTTAGATTTCGACCAAATCAGCAATTCGCCATTTTGACCGCCAGCAGCAAGTTGATGTCCTTGGGGATGCCAAGCCAGACAGGAAAAACCGTCAGGTGAGCCTTCCAAAACTTGTGCAACTTTTTTGGCTTTGTGCCAAAGACAAATTTGACCGTCGTCAGCGGCTGATGATAAAAGAAAGGTGTCAGGTTGAAAGGCTAAAGCCTGTACCATGCCGTCATGAGCCTCCAGCACTCGACCGTCCCAACCGCCTAACTCGTCAGCCTGCTTTTCCCAAATCACAACACCCTCCACGCTAGAGAGGGCTAATACGGGCGCACCTACTGATGTCACTGGCTTCGACCACACCAGATTGCGGATTTTACCGGGAAAGCCGCGCATGACCCAAGGGTCGAGGTAGCCCCATTCCCAAACCGTTAGGGTGTTGTCCAGATTGCCAGCCGCCAAGTAGTTGCCATCAGGCGACCAAGCGATCGCGACACTAGCGGTAGGCAGAGCAAAGAAACAGGGGTCATCATTCCAATCAGCAGCATTCCAAACCTTAACTCCTTTGTCGCCACAGACGGCTAGATGCTGTCCCGATGGATGCCAGGACATCCCCAGTACCGACGACTCCTCAAAATTGAGTGTCGCTACCACTTCACCTGCATCGGCATCCCACACTTGGACGTGACGCTTCAAACAAAAGGCAAGCTGGTTGCTTGTGGAACTCCAACTGAGCTTGTCAACCCAAGCTGGGGCATTTTCTAGGGTGTGCAAGGGTCTACATCTGTATACTCCTGCATCTGGATGCAAACGCCAAATTTTCACCCGTCCATCCTGTCCACTAGCCGCGAGAAATTCTCCATCCTTTGAGAAAGCAAGGCAGTCTATCGACTGACCCTCACCGAATTCTATGGGAATAAAAGACCACTTAATCTCGCTTGGACTGGGTAAATTTTGCCAAAGTATTACCTCCCCTGAAGCAGAACCGATAGCTAAAGTTTTCCCATTCGGTGACCAGGCGATCGCGGTCACATATTCCGAAAGTGTCTCCGAAAAGTGTCGGTCAAACAATTTCTTGCCAGTAGCACCTAAGCGATACACACTAAAAAGTCCTCTCCTCGTTTTCATAATGATAATCATTATCAAAGAAAGAAAGAAGAGTCTCACCTCATAAATTTCAGGAATTCGTCAAGTTGTTAATTGCTGCTTCGGAGTAGCAATTAACAACTTGTTCTCTATCCTTTAGCCTCTCATGCCGCCTCTATTTCCTCTACAAGCTTAATACCCAGCCGATTAGCCGCCATAGGTTACCTTAAAAAAAACGGCTATGCTTGAGAAGATTTAATTTTTGAGCAGCACAGCACAGATTTTAGATTTAATTTTGGTTAAAGGCATGGGCGAAATGGATTTGATCTATTTGGTAGTTGGCATTGGGTTGGGAGTTGTCGGGAGCCGTATTGCTCGTTCCAGTAAGGAGCCAGCGGTTTCTCAAGTGTCTGTCCCCCAAGCAATCCCTCCAGAAATCCCCCAGCCTCTTGAGGAGGTTAAGGAAGAATCCTTGTCTCTTAACGATGAACTGCAACCGCTGAAAGAGCAATTGAAGCAAACCCAGTTGGCTTACCAAATGGCTCATGAAATGAGTCAGTTTAAATCAGGATTTTTAGCGCGGACTTCTCACGAGTTGCGATCGCCTTTAAGCAGTATGATTGGCTTGCATCAGCTAATTTTGTCTGATCTATGCGATTCTCCAGAGGAAGAACGAGAATTTGTTGCTCAAGCTAATGCTTCGGCATTAAAACTGGTGAAACTGCTAGATGATGTGGTTAAGGTGTCGAAAACTGAACACGGCACAAACCAATTGGAGCTGCGCTCCTTGTCGTTGACAAAGGTTTTTGAGGATGTCCATCGTCTAACCTATATGCAAGCAGCAAATCGCAATCTCCGACTGGAGGTAATTCCCCCTGACCCTGAAATCTACGTTTTAACAGACGCACAGCGTTTTCAGCAGGTGGTGATGGGTATTGTGGACTCCGCTATTGCTCAGATGGAAGAAGGCAGCATTCGAGTGTCTGCCGCTTGCTCCCCAGAGTCTAAAGAGGTTCAAATCTTGTTTGATATCCAATGTCCAACTGAACTTTGGAGTGAGTCGATAGATTTACTGTCAACAACACCTGAGGTACAAAAGCAAGCTAGTGAAGTCACAAAAGGTTCACCAGGGCTAAATTTGTTGATCGCTCAGAGCCTTCTCGAAGTAATGCAGGGAAGACTAGAAGTGCTGTCAGCGTCCGGCGAAGAACCCAGTAGTGATTCTCCTAACCAGAAGATTACCGGAATTCAGTTTTTTATGCCCCTAGGGACTCTTGAGACTGTAGAGCAGGTGTCGGCATAGAGTTATGGATTGGCTGATTATACAACACCATCGTGGTGCTGGAGTTACACTCAAAACCAATGCGTTCGTAAAAACTTTGTTGATGGGTGGTCATTAGGTAGACGCGCTCTACACGGTTCATCCGAGGGTGGCTAAGTACAGTTTCTACCAACTTGCGCCCTAATCCTGCACCACGATAGTCAGGGTGGACGACGACATCCCAAATTGTTGCCCGATAAATACCGTCTGATGTGGCTCTTGAAAATCCAATCAGCCGCTCACCATCCCAAACAGTGATTACGGGTTCACTATTTGCGATCGCAATTTCCCAGTCTTCAAGTTTTCGGTCTTTTGCCCAAAAGGCTCCCAGGCGGAACAGTTCCTGAAGTTGGTGGTAATCGATTCGAGACTTGCGATCGCAAAATTGAATGCTGCGGCAATCCATTGACCAAAATTCCTTCTGAATTTTTTTTTCAAGATTGACCTGATTAGTGATGCCAGCTCATCAGTATTTAGGCTGAAGAGTTGCCTGAATTGCTTGATTCAGATCAACCACAAATGACTATGGTAACGATTTCTTACAACTTTACAACCTTGAAGCCATTTTTTGTTAAGAGTTCCTGACATTAAGAGTGAGCGAATGTCACGGTGAAGCAATTATGGCTTGGATTAAGAAAGAACTAAAGGTGCTTACTTTAGCATCATTTGCTACCTAGACAAAACCACTCAGCCGTAAAGCTTGTCAAGAACTAGCCGTAGATAGAAGTAGACCTCAACCGTAGATTGATAAGGTATGGATGAGTTCTCCTGATACACGTTATGACCTCAAACCACACTCCATCCCCTCGCCTCAAGGAAATTTTTCGAGTCATTCTTTCGGTAGCCATCATTTTTGTGGGAATTACACACTTTGTCAAACCGGAAGAATACGCCAAAATCGTTCCACCCCAACTTGGGGATAAATTAGCAATGGTTTATGTCAGTGGCTTCTTTGAGATTTTGGGTGGTATTGGCTTACTGATTCCGTTTGTAAGTGTTGCGGCGGCTTGGGGGCTGATTGCACTGTTCATTGCAGTATTTCCAGCAAATATCTACCAAGCGATTCATAGCATTCCAATTGAAGGCATCCCCCATCATCCTTTGCTGTATTGGTTTAGGCTTCCGTTTCAAGCTGTTTTCATTGCTTGGGCATGGTGGTATACCCGAAAGCCAGAGGAACAACCTGGAGCATCTGGCGTTGCATCTCAAGCAGAGTAATCTTTTAATCGTTAGAGAACGAGTCTAGAGAGTTGTCCTTTACAAATTGACCGATGTTGTAATTGGTGGAACTTCTTTATCCATCGTACAAATTAAGCGCTTGCAACACTTCAGCCAACGAGTTAACTTCTGCTGGCTTGAGTAGGTAGAAGTCCAGTCCTAATTCATAAGCACGAGGTAAATTGCGATTGCCCTGTGCTGTTAAAGCAATGACTGGTAATTCTTTGAATAGTGGTTGTTGGCGTATCCACTTGAGCAGATCTAAACCGGACATTCCCGGTAGCCTCAGATCCAGGGAGATCAAGGCAGGTAAGGGGTATTGAGTGCGATCGCTATAAGGTTCCTTTCCCTCAAGATAGCGAATTGCATCCTCTCCAGTTTCGACAACTTGAAGGACAAACCCTGCCTTCAGTTGCCGAAAAGCTCGTTCCAAGGAAAAAAGGTCAGCTCGCTCATCTTCAACCACTAAAACTGTCTTTTGCTGTACTCCTGTCATCTCTACTATTCCCTGTCACTCCTGTCCGAGTGAATGGTTGAAAGAGAGCCAGTAGAGTTCAACGACTCGTACCATCTCTAGTAGAGCATTAGGAGCAGGGGGCTTAGTCAAGTAAGAATTGGCTCCTAGTGCGTAGGCACGCTCAATATCAACCTTTTGATCAGAAGAGGTTAGAACCACGACTGGTAGATATTTGAGATTAGACTCATTCCTCAGCCAGCTAAGAACTTCAAAGCCAGAGCGTCGCGGGAGTTTGAGATCGAGCAACATTAAACTTGGCAGTGGATAGCGATCGCGATCTTGATAGGGTTCTTGTCCACTTAGGTAATAAATTGCTTTTTCTCCATCGGTGACGACTTCCAGAGAACTGACTAGGTTTGTTTTGCGGAATGCCCGTTGAATTCTAAATACATCTCCCGGATCATCCTCCACCAGCAAAATTGTAGAACTGTATGAATTGTTCATCTCACGGTTTGCAACTCTACCCAAAATCGACTTCCTTGAGTGGGAACTGACTCTACACCAGCCTGTCCACCCAAACGCTCCGCACCTTTGCGTACAATTGCCAAACCAATTCCTGTACCTGGATAAGTCTCTCTACCATGTAGCCGCTCGAAGACACCAAAGATTTGCTCTTGATATTTTGGTTCAATACCAATACCGTTGTCTTGGACCCACAGACGCACCCAGTTATCCTGCTCTTGTGCCCAAACTTTAATTTGCGGTTGGACTCCTGGAGCAACAAATTTCACAGCATTCGATAGCAGGTTAGCAAAAATTTGCACCAATGTAGGACGATGCCCCATCGCATTGGGCAAGTCTTCTGCAACGATGATTTCAGCATTGCGATCGCGTAACTCTGACTCTAGTTGTGTCTGGGCTTCTGCGACAACTTGTGCTAAACGAACAGGTGTAAGCTTAATCTCTTCTCGGCTGAGGCGACTGTAGGCTAGCAGATCTTGAACGAGATTGTTCATGCGATCGGTGCCATCAAAAACCTGCTGAATATAGTCGTGGGCAGTTTCGTCTAGCTCGTCACCATAATCTTCTAGTAAGGCTTGAGCGAACCCTTGAATCCCTCGTAAGGGGGCACGCAGATCGTGAGCAACTGTGTAAGAGAAGGCTTCCAATTGCTCGTTGGCTTCTTGGAGTTGGACAGTACGCTTTACAACTCGCTGCTCTAGCTCAGTAGCATAGTCCTGAAGTTGCTTGCGTAACCTAGATTGTTGAATAGCGATCGCTAATTGACTGGTCACTTCATGGGCAGTTTCCTGAGCCTTAGGATTGAAAGCATCAGCCTGAGTCGCTAGCAAATTAAGACTACCAATCAAGTTATCCTCAACCATAATCGGCACAACAAGAAAGCTGTGATAGTTCTCAGTTAATAACCTTTCTAGCGCAGGCGGACGCTCAATGAGGGCTGCAATGTCTTTGATGTAACAAATAGGCTTACACTGATCGAGCAGGTCTAAGGGAATTTGCTTTGTAATTGGTACTACTGCTCCAGCCGTATCTTCAGTAACTTGCCCTGCTAAGATTTTGCCTTCATTAGTCTCAAAGTTAAATAGAATCACTGCACCCTGTTCAAAAGCAAAAATGTCTTTCAACTTCAAAAGCATCTCATGAGCTAGTGATTCAATCGGTTGGACTGCCAAAATCGCTTGGTCAATCTCATGCAAAGCGGCAAGGCGTTGAGCTGAGTACTGTGTAGCTTCTGTCTGTTCCTTAGCAATGCTCAGGGCTTGCTCATAGTTGCGAGATACGGAGTGGATTTGATGCCAGATAAAATAAGCAAGAATGATTCCGAGTAAAGTCGCCAGAGCAACACTACTGCCGATGACAACTTGAGTAGTACCTCGAACTCTTTGACTTCGAGCATCCCGCAACCGCTCTTCAGTTTGAATGAACTCACTCATTTCACGGCGGATTACATTCATCAACTGATTACGATTCTTTATGATCGCTGTTGGTGGTACCTCACCCTTCTGTTTGGGGGCAATCAGTAAAGGATTAGATTTGCTCCACTCCTGATATCGCGACCTCATCTGAAGTAGGCGTTGAACTTGAGGAGGATTGTCTGAAACCAGAGTAATTAAGGCTTGAAAAGAAGGTTCGACAAGTCTGTCAGCTTGTTGATAGGGAGCCAGAAATTCCGAGTCATCCGTTAGCCGGTATCCACGAATACCGGATTCTACCTCGGTAACCAGCCTTTGCGTTCGATTCGCTTGAGCAATGACCTGATCTGTATGCTCAACCCATTCCATTGCCAGCAAGAGGCGACTGATTTGCCAGATAGACACACCCGCCAAGAGTAGCATCAGTAATAAGGGCAGGGTGATAACGCTGATTAATTGACGCCTAAATAAAACTTGGGGAGGCGTGAATACCATATTGCTAGGCTACTCATTGGCTTTAATAAACTGAACTGTACAAATGATAAGAGATAGCCGAACGATAAATATGCAAGGATTTTAGCTACCAATGCCCTATTTCAGTAAGTTCAGCCGCTGACCATCTTAGCGCCATGCGATCGCGAAGTGCTGCTTTCAGCAGATTGCAAAGGTGACATCACAAAAGCAATCTAACGACAAGCCTCACCATCGGCAAGTCACACTCAAACGAAGCCAGAAGTCTTTGAGCCGTCTGGTGTATGCGGTTGTTAGACGGCTCAGCGCAACGAGCATCTTTCAAGATTCCTAGGGGTACTGCCAACCTGATCACTTTTTCGCTAGAGCCTTGTACCACTTAGTAAAGGTCGGTAGATGGGTACGGCAAAAGTTCTCGGTGTCAATTTCTACCTCGTAGCCCAAGCTCACAAACGGTGGAAACATTGACATTGCACCCTTTAGCTTAGCGGCAGCAGGTGTACCCGGTTTGCTCACTTCAATGTAGATCTTCTGCAAAAGCTGAAGTAATTCATCAGGATACTGCCTGCTGGTTTGCAGTTGCCCGACTTGCTCTACGAGTTCTGCCACCACAATTTCCGCCTCTGGCTCAGCAATTTCAACTTGGGTCGAGCGTGTCGCTAAAAGCTGCCAGTATTCTTCCTCAAAAGGACGCATCTGCTTACGTAGCTCCTGAATGCCTAACTCTATGCGAGTATGCTCCTCAAAGGGAGCTAAAATCTTAGCTTTCTCTTTACCTGCTATTTGCTGGCGAAGAAGTTCCAGATGCTCTTCAACTGTACAAAGACGATCGTTTGACATTTGGTTAGATTCTATAGTTGCTTTAATAAACTGATTAGATGTTGACTTAGGTCGCTTAACCGAGGTTGGCTTAGGTTGTGCTTTTCTCTCTGCGGGTACTTCAGGCTGAGGTATAGACGCTGGTTTTGCTTTAACCTGAACTGTTCTTGCCACAGGCTTAATTCCAAAGATATCTAGCCAATCTTCAGTAGAAAGGCTATTCTCTATAGCTTCTACTGCTAACTCATCAACTGTGTTTTCAACTAATAAGCGTTTGTCAATCAGTTTTTTCTTAATCCGCTCTTCAACTGTTCCCTTCATCCAAAAGCTGTAAACGGTTACACTAGATTTCTGACCAATTCGATGAGTTCGATCCTCTGCATTCTGCATCTTTGCTGGATTCCACGGATGATCGAAATGGATAACGTAAGTCGCTTCAGTCAGCGTTATGCCATAACCCGCAGTATCAATGGTTGCCAAAAATACTGTGATATCTGGATTACAGCGAAAATCCCTTACTGCTTGATTTTTCTGTTGATTAGAAATCTTACCTGTGTAAATAACATATTTGATTCCTTTATCATCCAGTAGTCTGGCAATTTTATCCGTTCCTTCTTTCCGGTACTGTGAGAAAATTAAAACTTGGTTCTTGTTAGCAGCAATTGTTTCCAGATATTCCAGCAATAATTCTGTTTTCGGACTTTCCGAGCGCTCCTTTGCAAAATTACAAATCTGCTTCAATTCCCCCAGCAGTGCAAAAATATGTTGTCGAACCTGAATAGTTTGTTCTACACCTAAAGATGTCTCAATTTTTTGCCGACCTGCCTGTAGTGTTCGGTTATAGTCTGCCTTCTGATACTCATCCAACTCTAGCCAATCTTCCTGCCGCACCTTATCTGGAAGCTCTTGCAAAACATCCTGCTTCAATCGGCGCAACATATAGGGGTCGATTGCTGCTTTCACAGCTTCAGGAGAATCTTCAACGCTACCTCTAAATGTAGCTGGACGGATAAAAGCAAACAGTGACTTCACATCATCCAGGCTATTTTCGATCGGTGTACCTGTCAGCGCCCAACGATATTCTGACTGTAAACATCGAATAGCTTGCGAAGTCTTAGTCTCTCTATTTTTAATTTTTTGTGCCTCATCCAAGATGATGCAATCAAACTTGTTCCAGTCAGTCAGAACTTGGTTCCGTATATCTGTACGCAGCGTGTCATAGGTTGTAATGTAAACGTGAAAAGGGCGTTCCCAAGCAAGCTTCCGCTGCTCTTGATTACCACCGCGAATAACTGCAACTTCTAGCTCTGAAGCCCAATGATAAAAGTGTCCACTCCATCCCTCTGAACTGCCAGTTTCAATAGTCAAGTCAACACTACCAATCACAGCAGGTGGGCACACAATTAACACTGACCGGATTTTTCCTTGACGAAAAAGTAAACGCAAAGCATTCACAGCCTGAACCGTTTTACCAGTACCCATTTCATCTGCCAACAGAGCTGATGGTTGATCTACCAGCCAACGAATTCCCTCCTGCTGATACCCGCGCAGTTCATGATAAAAATCTAACTCCTTGGGAAACTCTAGCGAGAGTGGAGGCAATAGAACTGGTAGCAAAAGCTCCCACTGGCTTGGAGAGCGGGTCAGTATTTTGTCTCTACTCGGCTTGCGTCCTACGGCTTGCTTGTCTTCACCGTCTGAATTACTTTGTTTCTGCTGAACTTGACCAAAATACTGCCCAAAAATATCAGGTTCACCCAACGCACAAAACAAGTTTTCAGATACCTGAGGAGCAGGAGTAAGAACTTTCTCATATTTGAAAGTCTTAGTGGGTGTGAGCAGATCCAGATAATTCTGTGAGCATGTTACTCCTTCAAGGAACCAGTCAGTTAAGTCATAAACTTCTGGTTGTGGAATGCTGATGCCAGCACTACTCTGAATCTTAGGAACAAATAGAGGTTGTTGAATCTCATAAACTTTTGGTGTTTCTAGTAGGAGATCACCGGATGGGCTACTCCTTGTCATCACCAAGCAGAGATTATCAGAGGTGAAGATGGCTGGAAACTGAAAACTGTGTCGATAAACAACAGCAGATTCCATCATCCAACCTGATAGCAAGTAGATTTCTGGAGATCTAACACCCGATGCAATACGAGTAATCTGCCTTGCAATTCCACTAATTAGGAACATAGGTGTTAGCTGTCGCCCACTTTACGACTATGCGCGTCTGTACATGCCTCAGTGAGACGAACGAACGGCTCCATTAAGTCCCTGCTGCAAAAGATTGATTGCAACTGCTGTGAAATCTCTGTCAACTTTGGCTCGAATTGACCAGAAGTATGAAATTTAACTGGAGGATGACCAGAATCTGGTGAATTGAGTGGTTGGGTCGAAGCCCGTGTATTGAGGAGATGTTTATCTTCTTTCAGCATGAGAATTGTCGGAATCTCTTGCTTAGCATTCATGCCCAGAAACAAGATATCTTGGACGATAATCAGGTTAGGCTTTTGCTGGAGAGCATTCAGAAGAGGTAAGCCAATCAGTTCTACAGACATATGCTCATCCAAAAGCTCACCATAGAGTATCTTTTGGAGCTTATCAGGACGAATAGGCGCTGTTACTCGAAATTCTAGAGGCTTCGTTTCTCTATCAGTTACCAACACTGCTCCACGGATAGCAGCACCATTCTCAAAGCGATGTATTCCGAGGAAGCTGATCGTGCTGATCGTGGCAAATTCCATAGCACTTCAAACGTAGACAGCAAAAACCAGGTAAGCATATTAGGAAATACACAGCCTGGGTATTATTCTACGGAATTTTTTTAGGCTGTACGAGAAGAACCATTCCATGAGATCAGTTTTTATGTAAGGGGGGGGAGCAATCAAAGAATACGTGCGACGCTACATAATAAAATTCTCTCAAACCTATTTTCTGAATTGCTAAAGCGACAAATTGAGCAATTTAACGTTGAAATTAACCTGAACTCAAACAGCATAAGTTCTAATCCAGAATTCCAACTTCTGGTTAAACGTGATCTGTGAGCGTGCCTACCACGAGGTGTAATAGACTTTTTGCTCCAAGTACGGGGAAAGGGGAAAGGAATCTGTCATCCCTTTCCCCTTTTCTCTAGCTTTTGCAAGCAGTCTAATCTGTAGCTGCTTAGAACAAGAATCAGAAATGATTTTTTACTCGATACTAAGCAGTACTATACTTCTACGCTTTCAGCCAACGGGCGGCATCTTTGGCGTGATAGGTGAGAATCAAGTCAGCACCAGCACGCTTGAAGCCGAGTAATGTCTCCATTACAACACGCTCTTCATCAATCCAGCCGTTGAGGGCAGCGGCTTTCACCATGGCATACTCACCAGAGACGTTGTAGGCGGCAACGGGTAGATTAGTTGCTTCCTTAACACGGCAGATAACATCCATGTATGCCAAGGCGGGTTTGACCATCAGCATATCAGCCCCTTCGGCAATATCGAGTTCAATTTCCTTGATGGCTTCACGCACGTTGGCAGGGTCCATTTGGTAGGTGCGGCGATCGCCAAATTGAGGTGTAGAATCAGCAGCATCTCGGAAGGGTCCATAGTAGGCAGAGGCATACTTGGCGGCATAGGAAAGGATGGGTGTATCCTCAAACCCCGCCTCATCTAAGCCTTCCCGAATCGCTTGCACAAAACCATCCATCATGCCCGATGGTGCAATAATATCTGCACCTGCCTTAACTTGAGAGACGGCTGTTTTTTTCAGTAATTCTAGCGTTGGGTCATTGAGGACGCGACCTGTTAAATCACCAACTTCCAAATAACCGCAGTGACCATGACTTGTATATTCACACAAACAGGTATCGGCGATGACCACCAACTCCGGGACGGCTTCTTTCACTGCCGTAGCCGCTTTCTGGACAATGCCGCAATCATGCCATGCGCCTGTTGCGTCTACATCTTTATCTTCAGGAATGCCAAACAAAATTATTGAGGGGATGCCAAGATCGTAGACTTGCTTGGCTTCTTCAACAATTTTGTCTACCGATAGTTGGTAGACTCCTGGCATTGATTTAACTTCTTGAGCAAACCCTTTGCCTGGTACAGCAAACAGAGGGTAGATTAAATCATTGGTCGTCAGAACATTCTCGCGCACCATCTGGCGCAGTGGAGTGGTTCTGCGGAGGCGGCGAGGACGGTGAGTTAGCTGAGTGCGATTTGAGACTGGAGGCATTGATCGGTTGGGAGAGACACAGGGAGCATATATTTCGCCTTCTTTAGTTTCTATGCTTCTCATATCGAACTCAGACTGGTTTGGGAGCATGGCTAATGTTAAAAAACTAATTTACTTGTAAACAGGAAACAAAAAGACTATCTCCACTATGGAGGCGTGTTAACAGTTTAAAGCCTAGTTTTCTCCCCTTACTCTCAGAATAGGTAACGTTCTGTTAAATATGATTTGGATTGGGGATTAGTGACTGGGGTTGGGAAGGAGAAAATTTCATCCTTATCGTTGTGCCCTAGCCTAAGCGCGGAGGATTCCCTTAAAAAAAGAAAGCACCCACATAGGGTGCTTCTAGAGTTACCAGCAAACGGTTTAGTGCTGATGCCAAGAGAGTTAAGCCTCAGTAGCAACGAGTTCGGGTTCAGCGATTACTTCCGCTTCTCTGGCGTAAACACTTACCTTCTTACGGGTTTTTCCTTTTCTCTCGAACGTGACAATGCCATCGATTAGGGCAAAGAGAGTGTAGTCACTGCCAACACCCACGTTGTTGCCGGGATGAAATTTAGTCCCGCGCTGACGGACTAGAATATTGCCAGCTCTTACAACCTGACCACCGAAGCGCTTAACGCCTAGGCGTTGGGCATTCGAGTCACGACCGTTGCGAGTACTACCAGTTCCTTTCTTATGAGCCATAGTGTCCTCTTGACGTATCTTTATATTTACTATTCTGAAGCAGCTTCGGCTGTTTCTTCAGTTGTAGGCGCTTCGGTCGTTTCGTAGGCGGTTGGTGTCTCGTCTTGTTGTGCCGCCGCAGAAGCCAAAGTAGAACCATTCATACTGATGGAGTTAATCATCAGACGAGTAATTTCCTGGCGGTGTCCACGCTTCTTACGAGTCTTTTTCTTCGGCTTCATCTTGTAGACGATGACTTTGCGACCGCGAAAGTGGCGCATCACCGTACCTTCGACTGTTGCCCCTTCAACGAAGGGTTGACCAATTGTTACTTCACCGTCGTGCTGAACGAACAAAACACTTTCGAGTGTTATGCTCTCCTCGGCTTCGACTGGCAGCAGCTCAATGTCATAAAAGCGACCGGGTTCGACTCGCACTTGCTTGCCACCCGTTTCGATAATTGCGTAGCTCATTGGGATTGTCCTATAAATTGCCGTACAGGTAGCTGGTTAAGGTCTCAAATACAAGTTATTGAGCAACTTTGCCAGCGTTTGCTATGTCTCCACCTGATCCGAGCAGGTAATAGCGCACAATCTACTATTATCTTAGATTTAGTAAAAACATGTCAATCTATTTTGCTTAATTATGGGCATCAGCTAAGAAATAGCTCACGAATCCCAGCACTACCAATTTCCACCGCCAATGCCGCTAAGAGAAAACCTAGAAGCTTAGTAATAATGACCGCGCCTTCTGGTCCAAGCCAAGGATCGATGCGACCTGCCTGACGCACAATTACCCAGGTCACAAACATCGCCGATACAATACCAACCACCACACTGATATGAGCATTAGGAGCTTCAGACATCAATAGCATGACTGTCGTCAGTGTTCCAGGACCGGCTAGCAGTGGTAAGGCGAGTGGGGTTATTGCCACATCACGTCCTTGCTCAACAACTGGCGTATCGAGTTCTCCCTCTAGCATCCGTAAGGCAATGATGAGCAAAAGCAGTCCTCCAGCTATTCGCAAAGATCCCATGCTGATGTCCAAGTACTGCAAAACCCATTTACCCGCAAACGCAAATCCTAGTAGTACCAGAGTCGCCACAATAGTAGCTCGATCCACGACATTGTTCCTTTGCTCCGGCTCCATGCCTTTAGTCAGAACCAATAAAATCGGTATATTACCTAAAGCATCTGCTAAGACAAAGACAGCCACAAAGGTTTTGATAAAGATAGAGGTATCCACAGCTAGCGTTTAGAAGAGGAGGATTCATTAAAGGCTACCTTCAATGCCATCCAGTTTCCCACATTCCGTAGGTTGATCTACTCTATTCCTCAGTTGGTCAGAAGTGGTGATTTAAGACTACTAACGCGGCTTCACTTTTTGCTTAAGAAGCGATCGCTACTTCATCCTTAAAACTCCCGCAGGGAATTCGCCTAGACTTGAGCAATTCACGGGACTCTTGCCTAACTCGACCTTCCATCGCCTCGTGCTGCAATATAATAAACGCTCTAAAATCTTCCCAATCATATTTTGTTAATAAAAGCTGACGCAGTTGGTCTTCTGCCTCCACTGTTAGGTAACCAGTCATCAAAGCTTGTTGAACAATTTCACGGATTAAATGCATCGTACATTTCCCCTCTTGCTTGCTAGATAAAGGTAATTCAAGACCTCTGAGCAAACGCAATCTACAGTTTTCTGAGCCACCTTTCTCGTGTACTGGCAAATTTTTGATTGGCTTTAGCTGGTTCTTGTTTGTTCAGTAAATTCATGAACCCCTGCACCGACACCTCCTATCATTCAATAAATGTCAGCGGCTTTGTTAACGGTTATCAGCTAAGCCATTCATCTTGCTAAGTTGAACTGACAAGAGATGACCTGAAGATTGCTTTTTCTGCCAGAGCGCACTGATGCCAAAGCACTTTTGTTATTAGTAAGGACGCACCCACTTAAGCTTTGTTTCACACTTCCGGATTCACAAAGAAGTTGCCTGTAGTTGTTACATTTGTTTGTATTACAGGCTGACAAAATCGTCACACTACTATGGATACATGTGAAGTTTACAGAATCATTGAGAACAACAGTCTCTTCCCAAAGTAGGATTAAGATTTTGACAAAACATGGTTTTAACCTATTCATAAGGCTTGTTCTGGTGCCGTACAAGCGTCATACAAACGTTATACAGATAGATAAAGCAAGTTTTACAAAGGGTTTGGGCAACTAGCCTTGATTGGACATTGCAATATCATCCTTTTAGGTAAAAGGTCAAGACCTAGCTTTCTGCTCTAAAAGCCCTAATGACTTTAACTATCGACCAGACTACTAGCTAAGTTGGGCAACGATCTGATTTTGTAACAGGGTTTGGTTGGTCAACAGGTCTTCAACCGTGAGACGCAGGGAGCGTTGGGCATCAACCGAAAACTGGATTTTAATGCGATCGCGTCCTGGATTTCCAGGGGGGGTAAGTTGGGCAATATTTCTTGCCCCGTCACGGTCATTAAGAGGTTGCACAGCGGTTTGACCATTGCCCAACTGACGAGTAATTAAGCGATCCCCATCAAAGTACACTTCAGTAGCACCCGTTTGCGCCCCCAACTCTCCGACAATGAGTTCAATGCTTGGTTGGTTATCTACGGATGCCCCTAAAACAAGTTCCACGGATTCACTCATCGGGTAAGCTTGTCCGGCTTTGATGATGGAATGCCAGTTGTGACAATTGTTACGTCTATCCCAGTAGCGGATGCCGTAGCTGTGGTATAAGAAGTCCTGAACTTCAATGCCTTGACTAAGCTGAAGTGCGCCTTGCGCGATCGCTTCAAACGGCTTTTCGCTCCGAATTTTGCTAGCGTCGAAGTATTGCTTGACCCAATTTTGAACGGCTGGAATTTGGGCAGTGCCGCCGACTAACAAAACAGCATCAATATCTGACACTTCTATTCCGGAGCGTCGCCCTTGTTGCAACAGTTGTGCCATCCTATCGTCTAAAATCTCAAAAAACTGGTGTTCTTTGAGGATGGCTTCAAAACCATCTTGGTCAAGTTTCAGCTCATAACTCTCAAACGTTTCATCATTGAAATAAACTTCCGTTGCCGATCGCTTCGCGGAGAGTTGAATCTTCAAGCGTTCTGCAAGCCGGGTTGTAAGAGGCGATCGCGTTAACCCTTGAGTCTCAACAAAATAATCCACCAGCCAGTTATCAATATCCGACCCTCCCAAATTTTGCCCAGCTTTTGCCAATACACGAGCAATCCTGGTTTTTTGGCGATCGCTTTCACCCAGCAACTTCTCACCCCACTTCAAGATAAAACCCAATGGCTTTTTACCCGCTTGAGCCTCCTGATTTAATTGCACTAGAGATAAATCCAAAGTGCCGCCGCCAAAATCAACAACCAGTAAGGTGTCACCCTCGGCAACCCCATATCCTAATGCCGCCGCTGTTGGTTCATCCAATATTCGCACTTGCTCAACGGGCAAAACTTGGCAGACTCCACTCAACCAATGACGGTAGGCTTCAAAGCTATCAACAGGCACAGTCAGAATTAGGGATTCGATCAACGTTTCGGGTGACGGTTCCAGTTGTTCAATAATTTGTGTGAGGAACCATTGCCCAACTTGTTCAAAGCTGATAATTTTTCCATCCAGTTCTGGTAAAAATCCCTGAATCTCTGCCCCAATCCCACGTTTGAAGCTGCGGAAGAAGCGGGGATTTTTAGTGAGGTCAAGACCTTTATCACGTACTGCCTGCCCGACAATCACCTTCCCCTGACTTGCCTGTTCTACATAGAGCAAACTGGGAACTAAAGGCGGATTCTGACTCAGTTGTAGTGATAAACCTGGCAAGCTTAAGGTTTCAGGCTGTCCTGTTGCTGAATTCCAACGAGTGATTACTGTGTTGCTTGTGCCAAAATCAATTGCGTAGGACGCAGTCTTTGTCGTAGACATCGCCATTTACTTAACGTTCTTTTTCATCCAAATTCAGTTTCCCAGTAATTCGGGTGATTTGGCGAACTACACAAGATACTACACTAGCAAATCAGTTGTTGTTACTGGCTTTGTGCCATAAGATTACCTACGGAAAATCTTCTCCCAATCCCAGTTAGCAATCCATAATCTCAGGACTTACGCTTCCAGCCTGGTCAAACGCGACGAGATGCCCGTGTTCATTGGCACTTACAAGGTTGGCAAAGACCTGCTTAATTAACTATTTTCTGCATAATTTTCCCAAGACCAAGGAGCTAAGTCAAATGACTATTAGTAAAAGCTATCCTCACTTTACCCCAGAAGAGTATTTGGAAATTGAAGAAAGTAGCACCATTAAGCATGAATATATTCAAGGTCACATTTATGCAATGGCAGGAGCAAGTAAAGCTCATGTCATTCTCACAGGAAATTTGGTGACATTGCTCAATAACCATCTGCGGAGAACTGGCTGTATTGTCTACTCAACCGATATGAAAGTCAGAATTGAAGCAGCAAACACGTTTTACTATCCTGATGTTGCTGTTACTTGTGATGAACGCGACAGAACATCCTCAGAAGATTTTATTCGCTATCCACGCCTCATTATTGAAGTGCTATCTCGCAAGACAGAAGCATTTGACAGAGGAGATAAATTTGCTGATTACAAAACTCTAGAAACTCTAGAAGAATATATCCTTGTCAATCAATATCAGATGAGTGTAGAGCGTTTCCAACGCAATGCTGAAGGCTTCTGGGTGCCATTTGCCTACAGGGAAAGTGATAATGTATCGTTCGCTAGCGTTAATTTTCATAACGCGATCGCTGAACTCTATGAAAACGTGGCATTACTCACATAATTGAGGAAGAGAGCAAGTACTCACATCCACTAATACTACCGAGATTTTATTTTAGAACTGCGATCGCACCCCTCAGTCAAAGCGCGATCACTTTAGAACGAACTCCTAACGAGTGATTCGCCAACCTTTAATTAGTACGAGTTCGCCTGGGTTTAGAACTTATCCTCAGACGAACTGTACCTGTAGGCGTTACTCGATAGCTGTAGCTTTTGATTCTTCAGAAACGATATCGAGAACCAGTTGTTCAGAACGTCGGAGGATAGCTAAACGCGATCGCACTCCTACTCGTTCGTGGGTCAAGACTTTATGCAAATCATCAATGTTGGCAATTGGTTGTTCATCAAACCCGATGATCACATCGCGTTCCAGCAATCCAGCTTTTTGGGCAGGACTGTTTTCCTCAATCGAGATAACCAAAATCCCACTCTCAACTGGCAAATTATGGAAGTTAATCACCCGACGTGGAAGGGGAACCGTTTGTCCGCCTACACCGATGTAACTCCGCCGAATTTTGCCATCTTTCATCAGTGGGCCAACAACAAACTTCGCAGTATTAACGGGAATTGCAAGGCAGATACCTTGAGCGCGGAGAATGATTGCAGTATTGACACCAATCACTTCTCCACGAGAGGAAACCAAGGGTCCACCAGAGTTACCTGGGTTCAACGCGGCATCAGTCTGGATGATGTTGTCAATCAACCGACCAGAGTTTGAGCGGAATGAACGACCAACCGCGCTAATCACTCCGGCTGTTACAGTACATTGAAACCCGTAGGGATTGCCGATCGCGATCGCAACCTGACCCGCTTTTAGCGATTGTGAATCCCCTAACTTTGCCGCAACCAAGTTCGGTGCATTGATTCTAATAACTGCTAAATCCGTATCCGGGTCATCTCCTACAAGTTCCGCCTGATACCGACGACCATCAGAAAGCGTTACCTCAATTTTGGTCGCGTCATGCACAACATGGCTATTAGTCAGGATGTAACCATCGGGTGTGAAGATAAATCCCGAACCATTACCGCGCATTTCTTCAGGCATACGCTGATAATTTGACCGTCTACCCCTAACCTGTCCAACAACGTCAATATTGACGACAGAGGGGCTTACCTTCTCTACGGCATTTGTGACTGCCCGTGAATAAGCATCGAGAAGTTGTTCATCTGCTGTTGGGACAGGCTCGATTATTTGCCGATTCTCATTTGCAAAACTATCGTTTGCGTTTGCTACCAGTCGTAAAGCTCGTCCCATGACCGTTGCTCCTGTCTTTGTTGTAGCAAGAAGGCGATGATTGCACTCCTTATATGTATGATGGCGAGAGTACAGCGGTTTCAGCAACTAGGCACCAAAAAGTGCCGTACATACCTAATGGTGCGTAACTCTTCCGAACCTGAAGTTTTCAATGCTGAGTGCCCTAGCCAACGGGTACTCGAAACAATTGCCGATAAATGGAGTGTGATTGTAATTTATGCACTTTCAACAACAGAAACGAGCCGCTACAGCGAACTTCAACGTCTAATTAGTGGAGTCTCGCAAAAGATGTTGACGCAAACGTTGCGTAAGTTAGAGCGTGATGGATTAGTGGAACGTCAAGTTTACCCCGTTGTGCCACCAAAGGTTGAGTATTCGTTGACACCGTTGGGTAAAACGTTGACTGAACTCTTGAAGGCAATGTGCAAATGGGCGGAAAGCCATTTTGATGAGGTTGAGGCGGCGCGTCTTCGTTATGACGAGAAAAGCGATCGCTAACACACCGTCATAACGGATACCCTAGGATGTACTAAATGTGCTTTATCAAGCGATGAGCAACTTACAGCTCCAGTTTCCCACCGATACCTGGGTAAAAGCGACTTGGGATGAATATCTGCAAGCCATTGAAGACCCACGATTAGAAAAAGCCAAGTGCTACTATCACAACGGACAACTCCGAATTGAAATGCCTCCCATTGGTCACGATCACGCCTGCGATCACACAATAATTATGCTGGCTGTTAGTCTATTTTGTATTCTCAAGGGTATTGATTTCAAAGGGATGGATAACTGCACCTACCGGAAAAAAGAGGTTGGTGAAGCTCAACCCGATGCCTCTTACTATTTCGGAGAAGATGCTGATGCAATCACTTATGGCACCTCAATTATCGACTTAGATCGCTACCCGCCGCCTGATTTGGTGATCGAAGTTGCTAACACTTCACCTTCTGATGACAAAGGTGAAAAACGGATTTTGTATGAGGCGTTAGATGTTTCTGAATACTGGATTCTTGATGTGAAAAATGTTCAGGTTATTGCATTTGCTGTTGCTGATGGAGGTAGCAAGCGAATTAGTGAATCTCAAGTTTTGCCAGGGCTGACAATTTCTCTACTCAATCAAGCTTTCCGAGGCACTCGCCAAATGAATCAACGTCTAGTTGGAGCTTGGTTAATGGAGCAGTTTCAGAAAGCGAATGAATAATTCATCGTCATTAACCATTTCGGCACAAAGCGATCGCAATAAACCTAAAATGGCATAGGCTGTCTTTGAATTGAGATTGGCAAATGGACAACTCCGAAACTTAAAAAACTTTATCTTCAATACCATTCCACCACTCTCCAAGTTTCATTAAGTCTTCATGAATATCAGCGAGTTCATGAGCGTAGGCATCAGGTGAAAGAGTTGCTCGATGCTCTTGTAGTTTCTTCAATCGTAGTTGCACTAGCAGCCAAGGTTTAGAAATACTATCTGTTGCTTCGAGGTATTGTGCTAAATCTTTACTATCCATATCCACAAATGTAAAGCTCTTTGGTATTTGAGCAACTAAAATTCTCTTGTTAGTCAAAAGAATGTTTATTCGCTTTGCCAGTCTGGTAATGCAGTCGGCAGCGCATCTTGATATCCAGCCTCATTCAGGGCGTGTTTGGCTAAATCTAGATCAAAGATACCTTGAGAGTCATTCATCCGAAGGTACTCAACAGCTTTAACTAAATGGGCGATCGCATCTAGGGATGCTTCCAGTCTTGCTTCTAGTTCTTGGACTTTAGTAATGAGATCTTGTTGCGTTTGTTCGCTCATACGCTTTGTTCTCTCAAGAATTTTAGCAATTATTGAAGTTGAGGACGGTTTCTGTAGGCAGTGACAAAAAAGGGCGACGATACTTCAACCGTGCGCCCACAAGTTTTATCAAGCTAATAGTAGTTCTCGCCTACTATGATGTTTGCCTGTGATTACTTAGCTATTCGCCATCTGGAACCGCTCATTAACGGCATCCCAGTTAACTACATTCCACCACTGCTTCAGGTACTCAGGGCGCTTGTTTTGGTACTTGAGGTAGTAAGCGTGTTCCCAAACATCATTGCCCATTATTGGAAATTTACCATCACTCAGGGGGCTATCCTGATTGGGTGTACTGGCGATTTCCAGCTTGCCATCACTGGTGCGAACCAGCCAAGCCCAGCCACTGCCAAATTGATTAGCGCCAGCATCGTTGAACCGTGTCTTGAAGCTTTCAAAGTCTCCAAACGTGTCAGAAATCGCAGAAGCGATCGCACCTGTTGGATCACCACCAGCATTTGGGCCCATCAGTGTCCAGAACATGGTGTGATTGACATGACCGCCACCATTGTTGCGTACTGCGGTCTTGATGTCTGACGGCAGACTATTGAGATCAAGTATCAACTCTTCTGGACTTTTGCTTTGCAGCTCAGGATACTTCTCTAGGGCGGCATTCAACTTGCTGACGTAAGCCTGGTGGTGCAGATCGTGATGAATCTGCATCGTCTGTGCGTCAATGTATGGCTCTAGAGCGTCGAAGCTATACGGTAATGGCGGTAGTTCGTGTGCCATAAATAAGTCCTTTGTTACGACTTGCGAGTAGCAAAGCTGGTATAGAGGCTCTGGCACTCCAGATGTCTGCTCTTACCAGCCCACCATTCACAAATCTTAAGTCTATATGGGAAGTGCGAATATAGGCAAATATACGCAAATTTCCGAAAGTGTAATCTTAAAGCTACGAATTTTGGCTTCTAGCCAACGCATATAGTCTCTCTAAATCACTGTTGCTTAGGGATGCAGCCTTTTTCCAGGAATAGATCCTTATGTTGATAGACGTATGCAGAACAAAGAAGGGGTAGGCTGAGAGCGATGAAGAGGAGGCAGACGATGGAGCGAGAGGTTAAGGATACTGACGGGATTACTTGGACATGTGTTCAGGCATATACAGGTCTTTCTGATGGAGTACAAGACCAGAATGCCGCTCAGGTAAAGGGGACAGAGGATACATACTGGGTTGTCTGCACTCCTTCGGGCGGAGCGAAGTCGGTGCGGCTCAAACTACAAGGTGAATGGGAAACATCCTATTCCGACGAGGCGTTGCTTAGCGAGATTGAAGCGCAGCGGCAGCAGGATTAAAGCTCTTGGGCAAGCTGATGTGCATTTAAATTTTATTGTTGGAATTGAGAAGGGCTTGGCGGTTGAAACTGAAGCTACATAAACAAAACCTGCCTGGAGCAGGTTCAAAAACCTTTCAGAAGGGGTGTAACCTCTCCTGCTGAGTGCGGTTTCGCCCCACCTCTAACAACCCTGAGATTCGCTATCGTAAAAGGGTATCGAGGGAAGCCCCAATAGCGGCAACAGCTAATCTCCCTGTGTTCTCTTCCTTAAGCGGAGGAGGGCTTTTGATTGCGTGATTGAGGGTTGGTAAGTTCCTCTTGAAACGGTGAGAAGAATTTTTTTTGCGATCGCTCTTATAGTTCTGGCTTTTATGACATCACTTGTATTTTCAGCTCAACAACCTGAACCGATCAATGAACTCTATGTGTTTGGGGACAGTCTTTCGGATGTGGGTACGGTGTTCCGAGCCACAGGGGGAATGTATCCACCCAATCCGACCTACTTTCAGGGGCGTTACTCGAATGGTCGGGTTTGGGTTGAGTATCTTGCCGATAAGCTGCACCTCTCCTCTAAACAAACCAACAATTTTGCTTGCGGAGGAGCAACCACGGGAAGCGGAGGCAATAGTCTTGTACCAGGCTTGTTAACACAGGTTCAGTCATTTACACAGACGCATCAACAGACCAATCCCCATGCGCTATATGTACTGTGGGCAGGAGCAAATGACTATTTGCAGGGGGTCAGCCGTGCAACTGTTCCTGTTGAAAATGTAACAGAAGCGATCGCCTCTCTCGTTGGTGTGGGTGCTAAAAAGATTCTGGTGGCAAATTTGCCAGATTTGGGGCAGTTACCCTCTACACGAACCAGTACTAATTCTGCAAATCTCAGCACCATAACACAATCCCATAATCAGGGCTTGCGACGAGCGATAAAGCAGTTGAATCAACAGTATCCTGACCTCCAGATTGCCAGTTTGGATGCCAACGCGCTTTATCGAGAAGCCATCACTAATCCAGCGGCGTTTGGCTTTACCAATGTCATCAGTTCCTGTCTATCTGGTCGCGCTTGTAGTAATCCACACCAGTTTTTGTTCTGGGATGGCATTCATCCGACAACAGCAGCTCACCGTATCTTAGGAGAGGCTGGCTTTTCAGCGATTCAAGACGGAGGAATGGTCGATTCCCGCCCAATGCTGCTGAAGTAAACGGCTCTTTTACGACAGAGTGATTTGAACTTGGTTGGGTACCCCAAATCAGCTCATATTTTAGGCATTCAGAAGTTACGCAGTTAATCGTAAAACCTAACCCGCCTACGCGGGTTAGGTTTATGTAGCTGCGGTTTCAACCGCTAAGCTGACTTCATTGCCGCCTCAATTACTAGTTGAGAAATATATGCTAAGAACGGTCAACATTAAAGTACTATCATGGCGGCAGACAAGGGAGGTATTTGATGTCCACTCACCAAGAGGCACATCCTCACTCGCTAAATCGGTTGCTTGCCAGCTTACCGAGTCAAGAGCTAACAGCATTGCTTCCTCATCTGGAACAGGTATCACTCTCACATGGGCAGCCCATCATATTGCCTGATGAGCCTATCCCATTTGTCTATTTCCCCCTCAACTCATTGCTTTCTTTGGTGACGGTGCTGGAGGACGGCTCAACGGTAGAAGCTGGCTCGATTGGGCGTGAAGGGATGGCAGGTTTGCCAATTCTTTTGGATGCGGGCACGACACCGATGCAAACTTTTACGCAAATCCCCGGTCAAGCCGTGCGTGTCAAAGCGGAGATAATCAAACAGGCGTTCGACGCAGGTGGAGCGTTGCGTCATATTCTCCACCGATACATACATACAACCATTGTTCTCGGTTCACAAACTGCTGCCTGCAATCGTTTTCATCGTGTAGAAGCAAGGCTTTGCCGTTGGTTGTTAATGAGCAGTGACGGTATAGGGAAGGAAGACCTTTTCCTGACGCATGACTTCCTAGCCACAATGCTCGGTGTAAGGCGTGCCGGAGTTAGTGAAGCAGCTAGTCAACTCCAGAGCCAAGGTTTAATTCGTTACCAGCGCGGACGCATCCAGATTGTTGACAGGAAGGGATTGGAAACATCTGCCTGTGAATGTTACGAGGCGGTCAAGGCAGAATATGTTCGCTTATTTGGCTAAAGCTTTTGGTCAGCCATCGATTACCGAGCCTTTACTTCAACTCTTGCGTATTTCCCGTTGATAACGAGGGCGTGCTGGTGTACCCCAACATACTTGCTGTGCGGGGATATTGCTGAAAACACTGCTACGCGCACCAACGACAGCATTAGCACCAATCTGGACACCTGGAGCAATGAAGCAATCTGTAGCAATCCAGACACCGTTGCCAATGGTAATTGGAGAGGTTATCAGAGTAAAGGCTGGGTCTTGAATATCATGGCTACCCGTGCAGAGGTAGGATTTTTGAGAGATAACACAATGACAGCCAATCCGAATCGGCTCAAGGCTGTACAAAACAACATCATCCCCAATCCAACTGTAGTCACCAATTTCTACTTTCCAAGGATAGGTGAAACGAGCAGTTGGTCGAATAACAACACCTGTACCAATTTTTGCCCCAAATAGCCGCAAGAGCGATTGGCGAAAGCGATTGAAGGTATGGGGACTCAAGGGAAATGCGATCGCTTGTACTAACCACCAGAGTAGGACAACCCAGCCAGGGCGACCTCGGTCATACCCAGCTTGGCTATATTGACGTAAATCAACCAGAGGGGCAGTAGTGGTGATGGGGAGGTGGGGGAGTGGCGAGATAGGGAGGTGGGGAGGGGGGGAAGGAGAATTACTACTCGTCATAGTTACTAGGGTGGACGGCTAGGGAAATCAGGCGCAAATTTAAAACTCTCAGTGAGTTTCTGACACAATTGGCGAGGGTGGTGCGGCTGGTGGTGTGGCAGTAACATTTAGCTGTCCGCCAAACTGCCGTAACTCATAAAGTTTCACACCAATTTGATACTCATACTGACTCAGTAAACGTCCATAAATATAACCAGCTTTTCCATCTAGAAAGCCCAGTCGGATGAAGTAAAACAAAATAAACCGTAGTGTGGGTTTAAAGGGTAGCCGCACCCAAAGAGTTTTAAGAAAACGCTTCCGCTGCACAGCGTCTCCAAAAAGATTTGCGCCAATTGTACCGGAATCGTCTTTGCCATTTAGTAAATTGAGATAAACGCGAGCTTCCCAATTAGAGTAACGATTATGCCGCTCTAGCCAGTGATAGAGGTCACGAAAATCTATATGCAGCATGTCATTTTTTAAGTAGCCAACTTTACCGTCCAAGATGACATGTTCGTGAACTTCGTTATCACCTGTATTGCGAATTTCTTCTGTACTAAGGTTCTCATAGCGACCTTTTTTATGCTTGAACAGACGTAAATTCCAGTCGGGATATTTTCCACCGTAACGAATCCATTTACCCAAAAAGAATACCTTGCGATTGAGGTAGTAACCCTCATAGTCTGACGTTTGAATTGCAAGAGCAATTTCATCCCAAAGTTCTGGGGTAATCCGCTCATCACAATCAACAATGAGTACCCATTCATTACGGAATGGTAAATTATCTAAGCTCCAATTTTTCTTTTTCGGCCAACGACCATTGAAATGAAATTGCACTACGTTAGCATCGTATATTTTAGCAATTTCAACAGAGCGATCGCTACTTTGAGAATCGACAACAAAGACTTCATCAGCTCTATTTAGACTCTCTAAACAAGCGGGGAGATTAGTTTCTTCGTTTTTGGCAGGAATCAGAACGGAGACCGGGATTTTGTTTGTGGTAAATGCCATGCCTAAAAGTCTGCTACTTGAATTTGTTTACCAAAATATCTGGATGTTTTTTCATCGTAACAGTCAACATTTTTTAACAAGTATTATTTAACTAATTATTTCCCTGTAGTAGAATTACTCAGTGGTAAATCTGATTTTGGTCTTTTTAGGAAGCCTTTAACCGCTGCACTTAAATAACCCATTTGACCGTAAGCGTATACTAAGTTATCAAAGCGCAATGCCGGGTCACGGAAGTGTTTAACTGATTTGTAGAGTCCTCGCGCCATGCGTTCACCGCCTCGCAAAAGCTGACGGGAACCAGCACGACCGGAGAGTTGTTCACGATAGCATTCGCTAATGCCTTGCCACCAACCTCGATTTAAAAACCAGATTCGCTCAAGTCGCTCTAGAGCAACGTTATGAGCGACTTGTGCATCTGGCAAATAGGCAACCTGCCACCCTCCCTGAAGGGCTAATTCGGTCATATGCAATTCTTCATTGGATAACAAATTTGTGCCGATACGACCCAACTTGGTATTGAAACCACCGACTTGTTCGAGAAAACTTCGTCGAAGTGAATAGTTTACCCCTCGTGGAGTCAAATCAGGATTATTGATATAAACAATTTCTTCACCCAAATCGTAAGCTCCTAAATTTCCGGCTAATTCGGCTGATAACCACTTAGGAGGTGTGAAACCATCTGGCCATAGAAGGGTAACCTTACCACCTGCGATCGCAAGCTTTTTGTTACTTTGATAGGCGTGATAAATTCCCTTCAGCCAGAGGGGGCTAGCAACGGCATCATCATCAAGATAAGCAAGAATTGGGGAACGGGCTTCTTTCGCACCTGTATTGCGAGCAACGGATAGACCAAGAATCGGTTCATAAACATAATTGAGTCGTGGGTTGGACAGTCGCTCGCCAACAATTTCACGAGTGCGATCGCTCGACGCATTATCCACTACAATCACTTCATAACTGTAAAAATCCTGCTGGAGCAAGCTATCAATAGCAGCGCTCAAATATTCCTCACGATTGTAGGTGCAGATGATCGCAGAAATTTGAGGGTCTGACATATAAAAAGATTGGGAGGATTTATTTGCAGGTTCTCAAGAAGCGTCTGATAGGGGGAATTGGGAATTGGGAATTGGGAATTGGTGATTGAGAGAAAGAGACTTTCAGGTGGAAAGTTATGTAGGGAAGTTCATAGAGTCTCTTGCATCTAAGAAGCCCCATTTTTAGGATGATTAATGCGCTTGTTTATCTAGAGTTTTCTTAGTTTTTGGTTAGCGCAGTAATATTTACGAGTAACAAAGCCAAGTAAGTGTTACTGGATGCCTAAAGGATGGGTGCTTGTACTTCTAGCGTTCTAACCTGTTAACCTACTAACTTGCCAGCTTTAGTAAAGGGGTAATGAGCAGAAGCTAACCAAAAAACCCTGTTGTTCCTCTTTGAGTTTGGGGAAACAGGGGTATTTGTTTTGTGTTTTTTCAGGGTTGCCGTTCATTCCTCACTCCTTACTCAGATGACTGTGCATCACGATAAGAGTTTCCGACAACTGACTCAGACGAACTTCCAAATCTTGTTTGCGGCTCAAAAGTTGCTTCAGCTTTTGATGACGTGCGATCGCTAAACTGACACTAGGAACTTGGTCGGGTGGGCAAGGTCGTGCCCAAAACTGACCATCTTCATTCAGTCCACAGAGGCGGTAACCTGTTCGAGGGGATTCATAAGTGACTTGGGCATCGGGTTGATTCAAGAGTTCTTCTTTTACATAGTCCATCAATCGGTCAACATCCGCATGGCGTACTGCCCCACCCTCGTCTTTGGCTTCACGGGCATGAGACTCTAGCCAGCCATCAACAATTGGCCCTTCCATATAGATGTCTTGTATTTGCCGCACGATGGTTTGCAATTCTTTTTGCCAGCCACCAACAATTTCCTGGATTTCTTGCAGCAGGTTCATTGCCAATGCCGGATTAGCTGCATGACGATGATTGCTGAAGGTAGGAGATTTCAATTTGGGTAGCGTCGGCGCTTTGCCCTGATTCTTGCGGGCAGGAAAAGGCTGTACAGCCATCGAGAACGAAGGTTCGCCCGCATCTCGATGAGGGACAGATTGAGTACTATCAGCATCAGTTGGGTGTGTCACAGTTGCAGAGCTTGTTTTACTATCAGTTTGTCGCGGTTGTTCCAACTGATGGAGTGCTGTCTCGATCCGTTGCAGTTCTGGTTTCATGGTTCTCTCATACCACTGTGTCAAAATCACTAATGCCTTAATTCCAGCACAATTCCTAAGCGTGAGGTTAGCTTACCTGCTGAAGAATTTGTCAACTTGCTCAATTTTGTCTTTTTTCGGTCATCTTAACCGCATTGCTTAGCAAAAATGGAAATTTTGGCTAAAGCCTGATTTCTTAAAATAAACCAGTGTGCGTTAAATCCCACGCACTTCCTACGAAAATGGGCAAGGACACAGAGAAGAAATTTGTCCCCTGCTTCCCCTATTCCCCTACTCTCTTAACACTTGTGAACTCTGATTCTCAACCCTCTACCAGTCAGATAATCTTAGTAACAGGGCCATCACGTTCTGGCAAAAGTGAGTGGGCAGAAGCATTAGCCCTACAAACAGGGAAGCAAGTCATTTATGTGGCAACTGCCGAGACTAATCCAGATGACGTTGAGTGGCTGGCGCGGATTGAGAAGCATCAGCAACGGCGGCCAGAGGAGTGGACTACTCTGTTGGTACCAGTGGAGTTATCCACAACGATTCGAGCGTATTCTAATAGCCGTTGCTGCCTGTTGGTTGACTCTTTAGGAACTTGGGTCGCTAATCTGCTCGATCAAGAGGCAGAGGTTTGGCATAGAACGCTACAAGACTTATTAGACAGCTTAGGTCAGATAAAAGGTACTGTCATTTTTGTTGCAGAGGAAACAGGCTGGGGCGTTGTTCCTGCCTATCCTGTTGGGAGACTATTTCGCGATCGCCTTGGCGAATTAGTTCGCCAACTTGGTATGCTGGCAAAGCCAACTTACTTAGTTACAGGCGGTCACGTTCTCAATCTCAGTACTCTCGGTTCACCCTTGCAGAAGTAACGTCCCTCGTTACTATGGAGGAAAAGAGAGCAAACTGGGGATTGGGTCGGAAGAATACACCTGATACCCAATACGGAAGACATGACATATTCCATGGCATCGGAACAAGAAGTTAAACGCTATCTGGCTTACTGGTTTCAGTTAGGCAAAAAAGTTGTGATTCGTAACGGTGAGTCCGCACTGCTGCCGCAACCCATATTCACAGGCGATCGCTATAGTGATGAGTTTGAACATATCTGGAAGCAAGTTGTGTCACCCGCTAGTGGTGATTGTTACTTAGAAGGCACCGAGCAAACCATTGCCGAACTCCTGACACCCCAGTGGACAGTATCACCTTGTGTTCGCTGTGATATGCCTGTACCTGTTAAAACGGTCGGGATGCCACCAGAACTTTGCCCCTGTAATGATTTACCCAGTTGGCCAAATTCAGAACTTCCAGCACCACGATTTTCTGTCTGTACTCAAGATCGTCTGAGTGCGATTCGCGATCGCTTATCTAAAGCTAGCCCTTATTAAGATTAGGCCTTATGCAGATACTCTACAAGTAGGTGGGCATTGCCCACCTAACTCATACATCAGCTAAGCAATTTTTCTCTCTTGACAAATAATTTTAGACTGTCTTAACTTGTCTAAAGTAGGGTTGACTCAGTCTGTATAGTTGATTGCTTGACCTCGAAACTAATACTTCTTCAAACACGTCAAGGATTCAGGTCTAATCAAGTACCTTCAGGCTAGGCTTGGATAGAAACTCCAACTAGGAGTAAAAAGTGACGCTGATATGAGAATCTTGTTAGTCGAGGATGATGATCGAATTGCCAAGCCTCTGGCTGAAGATCTGAGGCATCAGTATCATATTGTAGACATCGCCGAGGATGGCCTCCTTGGCTGGGAATACTCTCAAGTTACACCGTATGATCTAATTTTGTTAGATCTGATGTTGCCCCGCTTAGATGGAATCACGTTGTGCAAGCGTTTGCGATCGGCTGGTTGGACTTCCCCGATTTTAATGTTGACATCGCGAGACACCACTACAGACAAAGTCGTTGGACTAGATGCTGGTGCGGACGATTATTTAGTCAAACCTTTTGATACAGAAGAGCTAGCAGCACGCATTAGAGCATTATCACGTCGAAGTGCAGAAAGCCGACCACCGATCTTGAGTTGTGGTGACTTACAGCTTGATCCAAGTACCTATAGCGTGAGTTATGGGGAAAAGGATTTATCATTAACCCCTAAAGAGTACATGATTTTGGAATTGCTTTTGAGAAATCCCACTCGTGTGTTCAGTCGCGCCTCACTCCTCCAAAAGCTCTGGGAGTTTGATCAGCTACCTGGCGAGGAAACCATCAAAACTCACATTACAAGCTTACGACGTAAGCTCAAGGAAGCAGGAAGCTCAGAAGATTTTATTGAAACTGTATATGGACTCGGTTATCGCCTTCGCGCTAATTGAGCTACCACTGTTTTGAGCGATCGCACCTTGAATTTGGCATATTAAACGTATTGGAAAAAGGAGGAAAGGAAATTCTATACTTCCCTTTTACCTTTCCACTTTCAACTAAAACCAGTTAATTTAATAGGCAATGCCAAACGTAGAACAGCTTCCGAGTCTGCGACGTTTGCCAGTCCCTTACGCCAGTGTGAGGAATGCTTGTGTTTCAGAAAATTCAGCGCCGCCTGCTGCTATCTTACTTAGTTGTCCTTATCTCCATACTGTTAAGTTTTGCGATCGCAGTTCGTATTGTGTTTACTCGCGTACTCAGCGATCGCTCTGTAGAAAACCTTAAGGAACTAGCAAAAGATGCGGCGAGTGACATGTATTTTGTTGACAACCAGTTAAAAATTCACGAAGAAATTTCTCTGGAACAACTAAATCCTGACCATCAAGCTTTGCAGTGGTTTGATGTTGAGGGCAATCTTGTTGAGTCAAGAGGTTTACCTGAAAATTTATTAGATCCGCCTTTTCCTCGTCAAATAAACTGGGACAAAGTCATGACGGATAAGAACCGCCGTCAATGGTACATCTTACCCGTTAAGAATTATGACTTTACTCAAACAATTGGCTACGTCATAGCAAGTCAATCTCAGGACTACGTTAATTCAACACTTAAAAAATTAGATTTAGGCTTAGGCGGCAGCATTACTATTGCTCTAATTTTTAGTGGCATCAGTGGGATTTTCCTGACTCGGCAGGCAATGCAGCCAATTGAAGAAAGTTTTCGACGACTTCGACAGTTTACGGCTGATGCTTCCCATGAACTGCGCGGACCTCTAATGGCTGTTAAAAGTAACGTAGACGTAGCGCTGAAATATCCGGAAGGTATGCGATCCAGCGATGCAGAAAAGCTTAAAGCAGTTACTAGCGCTGTTAAGCAGATGACTCACCTTACAGAAGATTTATTGTTTTTGGCTCGCACAGAACAAACTCCCAGAGAAGAGCGTAAACCTGTTGATCTAGAGGAACTTCTAGATGGCTTAGTTCAGTTGTATACCCCCCAAGCGAAAGAAAGACGTATCAACTTGAAAGTTTATTTGACTAAGCGTCTTTATCTGCTTGGTGAGCCAATTCAACTTAATCGGTTATTTTCCAATTTGATTGAAAACGCACTGAAGTACACAGTGGAGGGAGGCAAAGTCGAAATCCGAACTAGCCGTGAAGGTTACTATCTTCGGGTGCATGTGCGCGATACAGGCATCGGGATTGCACCGGAACACATCAAGTATATCTTCGACCGCTTTTGGCGGGCTGACGAGGCTCGTGCGTATCGGACTGGTGGTTCGGGCTTAGGGCTAGCAATCGCTCAAGTGATTGCTAGAAATCACGGTGGCTCAATTAGTGTTACGAGCCAAGTTGGGGTTGGTAGTTGCTTTACAGTCCGCTTGCCAGCTTGTGGACGCTAGTGCTGTTGAGCAAAAATAACTCAGCAGTTGGAAAAAAAATGTCTAATCAGCCAGCAGAAATGCGATCGCCTTCCTATAATGAATACTTTCCAGCTACGGTGACACCCTAGGAATCACTTCACCTTGTCCAAACCTGATCATTGCTCTCCCCAAGCGTGTGAGTTTTATCATAAATGAAGTGCCGCTGATGCCTTATTCCTAGTTGCCTATATCAACTATTCCCTATGCCTACATACCCTGGAATTTCTAGCGAAGCATTCAAACATCCCCTCGATCAACAAGCCGAGCAAGCCTTGCGTAGTGTTCCTGGATTTGATCTGGTTGCCCGCAAGTTTGTGGAATTTCTCTACGAACGGCCTCAGTTAGTCTATCTGATGGGCAACTGCATTCAAGTTGGGCCACGGCAATATTCGACTCTTTATCAGATGTTCCGTGAATGTATTCGAGATTTAGATATCTACCCAGAACCAACTCTGTTTGTCGATCAAAACCCCGAAGTCAACAGCCATGCCTTGGGACAAGAACATCCTTACGTAGTCATCAACACAGGCTTATTAGATTTACTGAGTGAAGCAGAAATTCGCACCGTTCTAGCTCATGAGTTAGGACACATTAAATGTGGTCACACTATCTTAATCCAGATGGGAATTTGGGTAACAAATGCTGCCTCAATGTTGGGTGAAATGACATTTGGCTTGGGCAATCTCGTCAGCAGTGGCTTAGTTTATGCCTTTTACGAATGGCGTCGCAAAGCCGAACTCTCCTCAGATCGAGCCGCATTACTAGTCATGGATGATCTCGATATCGTAATCCAGACCATGATGAAAATTGCAGGTGGTAGTGCCAAGTACTCTCACGAGTGCGATCTCAATGAATTTATCCGTCAATCTGAACGTTATCAAGAACTTGATCAAGACGGTCTCAACCAAGTCTACAAATTTTTACTCTATAACGGTGGCAACGGTACGCTCTTAAGCCATCCCTTTCCAGTTGAGCGTTTACGCTACCTCCGAGAATGGGCAAGTTCAGAAGACTATCGCCAAATTCGTCAAGGTAATTATCGACGAGCGACAGCAGAAGGAGCAGTTAATGTTTCCTCAGAACCCTCAGTCAATGAAGTGGAAACACTACAGCGTCAGATTGAGGAACTTCAAAAAGAAATTAACCGTATCAAATCCCCACCCCATAATCCCTAGCCAGGGTGTTCTCTACTTTAGAAACCTAGAGGTAGCTACCGCTTCCAGCAGATTTTTTCAGAAAATAAATCGAAATCTCGCACCCTCCTATTGTAGAGATTTTGTGGCACTCCCAGACTGTAACTGAATCATGGTAATCAACAGCAAGCCTAATAGAATCCACTGCTACAAGTTGTAGCACCTCCCTAATCAAATGAAGGAAAATGTCAGCTACTAACCGATGAGTCCTGTATATTTCATAGAAAATCTATATGATCAGGGTATGCTATCTTCAAAAAATATTTAGGTGGTCAAGCCTACAACAAGAACAATCACTAGTATTGACGCAGAGTGCCATCAGCTTTCTCGTGTTCTACCTTCAGCAGGAACGTAAGCGTCCTGAGATAGTTTCATGATCAGGGATGTTTTCTCACTCTCAGAAGGTCACCAAACTGAGCCTCGCCCCAAGCTAAGCAAGCTAGGGTTCGATACTCGTCATGCTCAGGAAATAATCTATCAATTTTTGTTGGAACTTGTTAGAAAACAGCCCCCAGCAAAAGTTTTACTGGAATTTAAACAATTATTTATTGATTATGATTCTTCCTCTGGAAATGTAGAGGTTATAAAAGCCATATCCAATCTCATTTTCTCGAACAATGAGAATGACTTCCTGCATACGCTAAAGCGGTCTTGTTATATTCTGATCAATAACTGGGATACATCAAGAAACTATAGCTCTATCAAAGCGCTAGTTGACTTGTTTTCCGATCTGAAAATTAATAAGAGAACGCTTTCCCCGGCTCTTAGCCGCTTACGGGCTTGGCTTGCAAATTTCATTCAAAGCCAAGATTATTACGAGCTTAAGTTGTTTCTGGCGAAATACGGCTATTCAGACAAGGCTCATTGGAGTAGTCGTTATACCTCATATTTATTAGTTCCTCAATATACTAATCTTAATAACCCTGTAGAACAACGAGAGGCAGCAAGAGCGCTTTCAAAAAAGCTGAAAGACCAGTTTAAATTTGATTTGGCAATGTACACAGCTCGCTCTCAGTCACCCATACATCATAAAGATAAAACACATAAAAATCCGACAGGTCTGGGTGATGACGTTCTACGGTTTATTAAAATGATTGTCGTGAAACGCGGCACATTTAGTTATGTGAATTTAGCGAATATTTTTCTTGAGCAAACACGAAATATTAAGTATCAAGACTTCAAATATTCTTTGCAAAAATATTTAGTATTTTCTGTAGGCAATAAAGATTTTGTAGAGGTATTAAATAGACAGCTTTCAGAAAAATCAGAAGTGCTATATGAGAGTTATCATGAACAAAGAGTTAATGAAGCATTAATATTGAGAACCTCTAATAAAATTATTGATTATTTAACAACAGAAGATCAGCAAGAACCTTCAGCGTTATTTATTTTGTTACTTTCTCAAGGAAATCACCTTACCTTAGTGATCGTCCTTCTCAAGATTATTTTGATTTGTCCGAATTCGCGTACCCATCTAGAAACTTGTATTGCCAAGTTAATTAAATATTATGCGGATTATTCTGAAGACGAATGCCAGTGGGTTGTTAACTTTTTTGAAGTTTTCAACATAACATTTGCTATTCATGCTGATAACGTCCAATACAACTTGATTAAAATGAGTACAACTAGCCCAGATGATCAGTCAGAAGCTGCCCTGGAAACCTATCGAGTTTTTTCCCAGCTTCGGGAATGTGTCAGCGTAGATACAGAGGAAGAGGGCTTGCCTCAAGTTGACGAAGGCAGAGGGCAGGAGGCAGAAGGCAGAAGGTAGTCTTCAGGGCGCCATACTTATGCATTAGTGAGGCTTTGCGTAGGAGTCGAACAAAATACCTATCCCTGCACCAACAACTTCTGCCAGAATACTGACTAAACGAAACAAGGCAACAACGCTGAGAATTATAGCGATAGGAAAGTAAGGCTTAAGTAATGCGATCGCTGTTGTCTCAAATACTCCTAAACCTCCCGGTGTCGGGATAACCAAACCCAACACCCACGACAGACTAAATGCACTAAATAGCAGTAGGAATTGGCTAGGATTTACAGTTGTAAGGGCGCTAAAGCTGAGTAAGAAGCCAGTACCCCGGAGTATTAAGAAGCCTAGTTCTCCCAATAACGGCAAAACGGGATACCCCTCAAGCTGAAATACCTCCGTGCCAGCCGCTTTTCCCTTTAAACGACTCACTAGCTGAAGCACTGGGTTGAGAACTTTGGGATGAACCGCCAGTAAGACAACGCCCAAACCGAAAATTTGAAATCCCCAACTCCAAGCATTCCCTTGGGCATCCAACCAACCTAGCTGACTAGCCGTTGAGGCAACCAGTAATGCTGCCGCCGCCATCAACAACGGTTCTAGCAAGACGCTAATTGTCGCTGCCCCCAAAGAACCACCTGCATTAGTCACTGCCCACACGCGCCCATAGTAGTGCCAAACATTGCCAGGTATATACTTCGCCACATTAGTCTTCAGGTAAACCGGAAGCACCCAATGGTACTGAACGGGTTGTTTGAACGATCGCAAAATCCAGCCCCAGACTAAGCCTGCCCAGATATGAGCAAGTAAGGTGATAGAGAATGCGATCGCCAAAATTGTCCAGCTAGCTGCATCAATCCGAATTGCCGCAACTTCTCGCCAGTGATCTTTAAATGCCTTTACCAAAAAAAACAGCGTTCCACCCAGAATTAACCACCGGAGGTAGGGCTTCAGCGATGACCAGATTTTCTTCATGACAGAACGGCTTAAAGTCTATATCCGGACTATTAGAGTTGAGCAATAGAACATGATGATTGAGAAGCACTTCGACAGGATGGGGGATTAAACGATTGATAACTTATGATTATCCCTTCTTAAAAAGCAGAGGTACAGGAATCGAAACAGAAGTTACCCAGCATTAGCTGCCTCTAATTCCCTTAAATTCAGAGTTCTAAAGTTGCAGATCGCATGGATTAGAAACCATTGTTTTGGTAAGCATTCCCTATCATCAATCCCAAAATGATAAATTGTCTTTAATTGAGCCTACCTGTTCAAAATAAAGATCGCTAGCCAATGATTTTATCGACTTATTATTTAATCTCGGTTTAACCAGAAATAACAACAGGTGCAATAGGCGCACTGTGTCACTCTCTCTTCAGTTAGAGAATAGCGGTTTTTTAGAGGGAGTCAGAATGTCTCCTTTGCTAGAGGGAGGACTCGCCGTTTTCTTGATATTCTCTATAAGCGTGATTGAAGGATGACCGCTATCACTCCCAAAGCATAAAAGATAACTTGCGATCGGTAGCTTTAGTTCAACTACAGCACTCTACCTTTTTTTAACGGGAGCATTGCAAGCTGCCGTAATTCTGGTGTTTGGGGATATAGCTGTCAGCTTTCATGAAGAGACAATCAGCTTAACTGAAGCTGAAAGGAGTATTTTATGAAAAAATTAACGGCTTTCCTCAAACAGCTACAACTCAGGCAATTATTGACAGTTCTTTTAGCAACAGCAGTACTGTTTGTTAGTACAGCTTGTAACAACGGTAACGAGACTGGGGCACGCCCAAACAACCTTCCTGTTCAGATGGGAGGTTCTAACAATCCCTATAAGAGTGGTGGAGATACTAACACCAACTTTAATCTTTCTCCTGACCCGAAGGTGAACGGCGAAAAAGCCAAGGCTACTGGTAAGCAAGCCAGTATGCCAACCCTATCCAACCCGTTGATTGCTGCGGTTGAGACGCTTTATCCCGGTGCTGAATCACCTGCAAATAGACCCGATGTGGAGAAAGCCTTACCGAAGAAAACCCTGCAAGATTATGAGACATCTGAGCCAGGTGGACTAAACCAACGGAAATCAAGCCTTAGCGATCGCGTTCAAGACCGCTTAGCGGAAGTTAAAGAGACCTTTGATGAGGCTTCTGATTTTATTGGTGAAGACGCACAAGAAGCCTTACAAAGACATGAAGAACCAGGCTTGCGCTAACTGAAAACAGGCTTGTCCCTAAGGCAATACGTTTGATAGTAATTGATTTGTAATTAATAAAGTCTTTTGATTCGTCAAACAAAACGTGCCCTAGGCAAACGTGTAACTTGGTTAAACTATTCGCTTACAACACTTCGGAGGAAGAGATTATGAACAAAGTAGTAGCTTGGTTGAAAAGTAGTAAGTTCAAGCAAATATTAACAGTATTTTTGGCAGGTATCTTACTCTTTGTTAGCACAGCTTGTAATGGTGCGGTATCAGCAAAGAATGCCGAGCAAGTCAAAAAGGTTAAGGAAATCTACCCAGGTGCAGAACAACCAGCACAGAGACCAAATGTAGAGAGGCGTCTACCTAAGATAAGCCAACAAGATTTTGAAAAATCTGAACCGGGTGGACAAATTCAACGGGATTCAGATTTAGATGATCGTGTTGAAAATCGCCTAACGACGGTGAAAAAGACTTTTGATAAGGCTTCGGAATTTATCAAAGAGGATGCAAAGGAAGCTCTAGAGAGACACGAAGATGTACGCAAGCCCGGTTTGCGTTAACTGAGAGTGGGATTGTATCCTAAATAATCTATTGTTATGGCTGGAATTGATTTGCTAGATTTATATGCTTTTCAATTCATCAAACAAGAAAATTGATTGTTGTTTGAAGCCATAAGTCCCTTAACCTTTCACTCAAAACAAAATTGGAGGAATTACTCAATGAACAAAGTAATCAATTGGTTAAAAGATATCCGGCTGGATCGAATCCTAACAATTTGTCTAGTTGGTCTCTTAGTTGTTGTAACTACTGCTTGTAGTGGTGGCGCATCAGCAAAGACTGCCGACAAAATCAGAGAAGAAGTTCCAGGAAGCGCTCTCACAAATGAATACAAAGGTGGGATAAATAGCTACAGTGATGTCGATCCTAGACAGAATACTACAGGCGCAGAAGCGAAGGCTAAAGCTCTGGTAGACAATGCCCAGAGAAACATCGACGAGAAGGGTATTGATAGTACTGAGCAATATGTTGAAAACTACCGGAGTGGTACACCCCTTGGCGAGAGAACACGCCGGATTGGTGAAGATGTAGGCGAGGCAGCTAAGAACGTTGGCGAAGATGTCTCTAAGGGCGCTCAAAAGAACGCTCAACAAACCAAGGCAACGGCTCAAGATGCGGCTATAAATACCAAGCAGGCGGCTGACAAGACTTCTAGAACTGCTCAAAGCAAAGTCAACGAGGGCGTTAAGGGTGCTCAGCGAAGCGTAGATAATGCGGCTGATGCTGGTGACAGCTTGGGCGATAAAATCAAGCAAGCTGCTGAAAATGCTGCTGATGCTATTAATCCAAACGTCAACAGCAAATAAACCACAACGAGGTTTAGGTGATGCGGCTGAAGCAAACGACTAAAATTAGCTAAGTCTAAACCTAAAAATAAAACTTACAAGAACCAGTCAGATGGGAGTACCCAGTGGCTGGTTTTTCAGTCTCACAACATGGGTTAAAGCTGGCAAAACGTCTAACGCTACGCTGTACCGAAGGCTGATGCGAGCATTGGCTATAAAAGAATCTAAGTTGATTGCCCGTATTCGCGATACCAAGCTTCTAACGCCAAGTGATGCACCTCTCGCCAAGAGCGGTTATTGGTTCTTGCTAGCGTTGCACAATCTTCGTATTCTGGCTGGACGTTAGTGATGATTCTGTCAGTTGAATCATTACTCCAAGCCACCTTCACCCGTACCTCACCATACTGAGTCTGTACGCTTTGGATTTCCCGTGGCAAAATTGCTCGTTGTTGAGTCAGACGCCGCACTCCCAAAGTAGTTGTTTCACGGAATAAAACCGCTTCACAAGCCTCGATATCCTGAGGATGGCAAATTACGGTGAGTAAGATACCTGGTCGAGACTTCTTCATCCCAATCGGCTGAGTGAAAACATCCACTGCACCCGCATTAAATAGCGTCTCAAACACATAGCCGATCGCTTGAGGACTCAAGTCATCAATTTGGGTTTCTAGTACCGAAATTGTTTCTAGGGAAGAGTTTGTTGTTTGTTGTTCATTGTCCGATCCCCCCAACCCCCCCTTACTAACGGGGGGCAAAGGAGGGTTAACCATCGACGACTGACCAATCCACAGCCGCAAAATATTGGGAATCGGCAACTTGATCGAACCTGCACCATTGCCAACCCGTTGAATCGTCATTGCTGGAGGCGCACCAAAACCAGTGGCAAGCGTAACTGCGATCGCAGCTCCCGTTGGTGTCACCAATTCCCGCTCAATCCCGTTGCTGTAAACTGGCACCTGGCGCAATTCCCATAATTTCAGCACGGCTGGTACTGGCACCGAGAGCCGACCATGTGCCGCTCGTACTGTCCCACCACCAGTAGGGAGAGCCGAACAGTAGAGTTGGTCAATCCCCAGCCAATCCAGCCCCAAGCACGTACCCACAATGTCTACAATGGCATCAGTAGCCCCGACTTCATGGAAATGAACCTTCTGGGGTGCAATGCCATGTACTGCTCCTTCTGCCTCAGCGAGTTTGCGGAAGACAGCAAGGCTCCACTCTTGAACTCGTGGTGGTAACTCTGCTGTTGTAATTAAGTGCTCAATTTCTGGCAGGTGCCGTGTCGGAGCATGAACAGAGGTTTTGTCTTCAGTCTCTGAGGTAAGACTTGCTGAGTGATCATGGTCATGAGGGTGATGTCCATGTCCATTGCTCGTGCTGTGAGGATGTTGTTCTTTGGTTTGTAAATCTACATGGACTTTCGTTGCGACTTGACCATTGTGGTGAACGTTTTCGGCTCGTAACTGGTACTCCTGCTCAATCCCCAGTTTGGCAAGTTTTTCAGTTAAGTACTCCAAAGGCACACCTGCCGCCACGAGTGCCCCCAGACACATATCACCAGCAATTCCTGTCTGGCAATCCAGGTACGCAAGCTTTGTCATACAGTTTTGACTATTGAGTTTTGAGTGAATGTATCATTCATGACTCGTACTTTTAGAAAGAAGAATAAATTTTGATGGCGACAATTTACACTGTCCATCCGGAAACTCCCCAAATCCGTCGAATAGAGGAAATTAGAAACGAACTGCAAGATGGTGCAGTAATGCTATATCCGACTGATACCGTTTATGCAATTGGTTGCGATTTGAATGTGAAGTCCGCCGTAGAACGTGTAAGGCGTCTGAAGCAATTATCTAATGATAAGCCTCTGACGTTTCTATGTTCCTCTCTATCCAATATCGCTGAGTATGCCTTAGTGAGTGACTCTGCTTACCGCTTGATGAGGAGCCTAATTCCAGGACCTTACACATTCTTGCTACCAGCAACGAAGTTAGTGCCCCGGTTGGTGATGAGTCCCAAACGTAAAACTAGCGGTATCCGTGTTCCTGATCATCCAGTCTGTCAAGCGCTGCTGAAAGCCTTGGGAAATCCCGTTATTTCCACCTCCGCACATTTGGCAGATGAGGAGGGCAAAATCCCGACACTGGGACTGGAACGAGCGAAACTGTTTGACGAGTTTGATGGCTTGGTAGACATCATTGTGGACGATGGCTCGGAACCGGGTACTCAAGTATCAACCATCGTAGATATGACAGGTGAGGAACCTGTCATGGTGCGAAAAGGTCTGGGATGGGAAGCGGCGATGGCTTGGGCATCACCAGTTAGCCAAAACTGGGAGTAGAGGCGTTTGTAGCGGCTTGCCCAGTTCTCGGTTTATCCATCGAACCAGACACTACAAGCGACTGGTTGGGGATTACGGAGGAAGAGTTTGCTCTCAATCCACTTTCTGTACTGGTCTACAGATACCAGCTTCTCTTGGCTCTTACAATCCTAGGGCATAAATTGCTCAAATGCTTTTACGGCAAGGATTACAAGCCCTGAGGCAGGGCTGTCAGCGAAAAGCCGTCCAAGCGGTCAACCAGTGAGCGCGTAGGTAATCTTAGGTAGTGTCCTAAGAATGCCTGAATGACTCAGGGTAGCAATCTACAGTCGAATTGTGGACAGCAAGAGAGGGACAGAGGATGGATGACAACCCAGCCAAACATCCCTCGCTGAGGAAAGTTGTCGCACTTCGTCATAATGAGTCTAGCGGGGCAATACCATGAACGTTAAAACAGCCAATCTCAATCAAATTTCCGACAGTGAACTGTACGCTCCGGAAAATGTCAAAGAAACTGACACTCAAGGTTTAACAGAAATGCTGCTGGAAGAAATTCGTTCGCAGCTAAAAACATCACCCAGCCGTGCAGATGCAGTAGCGAACCGGATTGCCTTAGAGGTAGAACGGATTTGCCACAAAAGCGATCGCATCCAAACCAGTGGTGAAATCGGCTCTTGGCAATTTACCTTGGCACGCCATCGGTTGAATAAGTGCCTGTCGTACTATCAACTCGGTTCCAAGCAAGGTCGTGTCGAACTGCACAGCAACCTCAGCGTCATGATTTATCGTCATGTCGCGCCGTCTCACGCTCAGTTAACCTTTGCGGCTCGCTACAACTTGATTGAGGACTTTTTGCAAGACTTTTATGCGGAGTCTCTCAAAGCCTTCCGGCGGGAAAATGAAGTGGATGCTAACTACTCCCCACGTACCCAGTTTGAGCTAGCAGAGTACATGGCGTTTACTGAGCAATATGCTAAGCGGCGCATCCAATTGCCCAGTCGCAATAGTCAGCAGCTAATTGTCCTGAGGGCACAAAGCTTTGCTAGGCGTCAACCTAGCGAAACCGCGCTGGATATTGAGCAGGCAGTTGAGTTTAAAGGCGATGAAGCCTCAGACCAAAGCCGTTCTCCTGCGATGCAGCAAGTGCGGTTGCGTCTGGTTGCCCAAGCGACTGACCCCAGTGAAGCCGTTTTGCGCGATCGCGTTGTTTCTGAGCTGGTACAGTACCTAGAGTCTCAAGGTCACTCCGATTGCGCGGATTACCTAATCTTAAAGCTGCAAGACCTCGCGGCTCCTGATATTGATGCCATCCTTGGTCTAACGCCTAGAGAGCGTGACTACCTGCAACAGCGCTTTAAGTACCATGTCGAAAAATTCTCTCGGTCTTCACACTGGAAACTTGTTCACCAGTGGCTAGGTGCAGACCTAGACCAGAAGCTAGGAATGTCATCTGAGCAATGGGAAATCTTTGTGGCACAGCTTGAGCTGCAACAGCAACAGCTATTGCAGCTCAAACAAGCTCACAAGAATGACCAAGAGATTGCCAAAGCCTTGAAATGCACACCCAAACAGGTACAAAAGCGCTGGACTGGGTTGTTGGAACTTGCTTGGAAGACTCGCAACTCTACTGTAGACCAGGCTATTAGTGAGAATGAACAGTAAGGAGTGGGACGTGAGCAAGGAATGTTGGCAGTTGAGAGTAGCCACTTAAATTAGGTGGGTTTCACTCTCAGCTCTTGCTAGTCCCACTCTACGGTCATCAGGAATGTTTTTGCTTGGTAAAAATTAATTCTGTTGAGGGTTGCCACGAAAACCACCTGAGCTGGCTGCATTACCGTTCATTCGCCAAGATTGGTTACAGCCACAGCTAAACTTTAAACCTAATCCAACGGCAACTTGAGCCTAATTACCGAGCTGATATTGTCTATTTACTAGGTAGAGAAAATGTATAACTTGCAACCTATAAATCTTTTTATTAATCACACTATCCCAGGTCAATTGTGTCTAACTTTTGCTACCGTAGGGTTAACAAATTGAAACGATAATTGAGTACTCGATCTAGGCATACAACCTCTGGCAATCAACGGTAGTATCTCATCCATCTAGACATACAATTCACAGCAAGAAGTAGTTATGGCGGTCAACATTGCTCAAGCTTCTGATTCACCCCAGATAGCAGCACAACTTCAGCAGCAAGCACTCAAGCAGGTTTGGGAGAACATTCAGCCCGATAGTTGCCCGTATTCCTACAACTTCCATATGCACACCATCCACTCGGATGGTCAACTAAAGCCAAAAGACTTGATCGATCAGGCGATCGCGATCGGACTCAAAGGACTTGCGATTACCGATCACCATACAATCAGTGGCTACCAAATTGCTCAAAGCTGGCTGGAACACTGCCAGCAGGAATCACCTTCTACTCCAGTTCCCGGCCTCTGGACTGGTGTTGAAATCACCGCTGACCTTCTCGGTACTGAGGTTCACATCCTAGGCTATGCCTTTGATCCAGAACATCCCAGCTTACAGTCTTATCTACAAGGCAAAGCCCCAAAACAAAGCGAAGCGCAAGCCGCCGCTGTAATTGTTGCACTTCATCAAGCGGGTGGCTTGGCAGTCTTGGCTCACCCACAACGTTATCGACGCTCAGCAGACGAACTTATTCCCGTAGCCGCGCAGTTAGGGATTGATGGTGTTGAAACTTACTACGCCTACAATAATCCTGAACCTTGGCAACCTAGCCCTAATCAAACCAAGCAAGTCAAGCGGCTGAGCGCAACCTTTAATCTATTCAATACTTGCGGTACAGATACCCACGGCTTAAACTTGCTACGGCGTATCTAGTTTTGGGGCTAGCGCTAGAGAATTCAAAAAGTGGTGGCTTCGGCGGCGGTAGTAGTGGCGGAAGTTTTTAACTACCTCAAGTTGGCAATGCCTTGATCAAGTTTGAGCTGTTGACTAATCAAAGCCGCAAGACGTTCCGCACTATCTGGAATGGCAAGGGAAGCTGCGTTTTGTGCCATTTGTTGCAAAGCTTGCGGTGACTGCAATAAATTCATTACCTTACTTTGGAGCAATTCGGGTGTCAGTTCTGCCTGACGAAATACCAAAGCTGCACCCGCATCAGCAAAGCTAGCGGCGTTGAAGGATTGGTGGTCTTCGGCAGCGTAGGGGTAAGGGATTAAAATGGCGGGTGTCTTAGTAATTGCGAGTTCCGTTAATGTTCCTGCACCAGCACGGCTAACGGCTAGATTTGCTCGTTGGAGTAGTCCTGCCATGTTTTCATAAAATGGCATTTGCAAGTATTGAGGGTGCTTTAAGCTAGCTGCGTCTGGGTCTTTTTCACCCGTTAAATGAACAACCCAGGCACCTGCTTCAAACCAAGTAGGCGCACATTGACGTACCAGTTCGTTTACTGCGATCGCACCTTGGGAACCTCCCACTACAACAATTAACGGCACATCGTCAGGAATGGGTAGTTCCAGCTTCTGGATGCTACGAAAATTAGAGCGCACAGGTGTCCCGACATGAACAGTTTTTGCTCTCGGTAGGTACTGGGTAGTCGATTCAAACCCTAGAGCCACAAGACTACACAACGGGCTAAAAAAGCGAGTGACTTTGCCAGGAATGGCATTCGATTCATGTAGAATCACTGGCACCCCCTGCCAACGTGCGGCAATTATTGCAGGACTTGCAATATAGCCGCCTGTCGTAAAGACACAATCAAATTTATTGGTTTTGATCAGTTGCCGCACCTGACGCACGGAACTGGCAAGTCGCCCTAAGATTCGTAAGGTACCCAGACCCAAACGCTGTTGAAAGCCTTCTACAGGAATCATGTGGAGGGGATACTGCGCGGGGACTAGTTCTCGTTCGAGTCGGTCAGGAACACCTAGCCACTCGATTTTATAATCGGGTAACTGTTGGGCGAGTGCGATCGCAGGAAATAAGTGTCCCCCAGTGCCACTGGCGGCAATCAGCAATCGAATCGGTGCGGTAGCCAAAGTGTCTTTTTCTCCTAGAGGCGACAGTACTTTGAAGAAGGCAGAGGGCAGGAGGCAGACGGCAAAAGGGAACCAATTAGAAGGGGATTGAGACTCCCCAATTGGGAGCAACCCAATCAACAAGGATTGGAGGGGCTTGTACCAAGTGCTCCCTTTCGGTCGAAGGCAGATGGCAATTGGGTATAAAAGCAAGCATAAAAGCCCTCTGCCCTCTGCCTCCTGCCTTTCTTGGTCAGCTAAAATCAACAATCAGGTGTAAATTGGCGAGTATAGCATCTAAGCTTTGATGATTAAACGCCTATCCTTTGATTAAACTATTCCCTACCCCATCTCTCAATGTACAATCCGGCAATTTCACTCGGTCAGCTATCCCAATCCCTGACTGCCAAAGCCAAATCTCGCTCCTTGGGCTGGTCAGCGTTTCTTCTGTTAACACTAGGTTTCACAGCAGGATGGTCAGGAAATGCCCAAGCTGAAAGTCCTGAAACGGCCCCACCTCAGCTAAAAGATGCTCTCTCTCAAATTGATGCGGCTGCTAATAGCCGTAATCTACAGGCTGTGATGCAGTTTTATGGCGCTGATTTCAAACATTCCGATGGTTTAACTCGTGCTTCGATGGAGCAAGCTCTAACTCAGTTATGGGAACGCTACCCTGAGTTAACGTATCGTACAGAACTTCAGGATTGGACGCGAGAGGGTGATGAGATTATTGCGGAAACGGTGACGTACATTACAGGTAGCCAGCCTAGTGAAAGCATGGCGATGAAACTGGAAGCAACTTTGCGATCGCGTCAGCACTTTGAGAACCAAACAATTGTTCAGCAGGACATCTTAGCCGAACGCACTCAGCTAACCTCAGGAGTCAATCCTCCTACAGTGGATGTGCAGTTACCCAATGAAGTGCGTGTAGGTCAGGAGTACAACTTTGATGTCATTGTCAAAGAACCACTAGGAGATGACTTTCTCTTGGGAACAGCGTTGGAAGAACCTGTAAAGTCAGAACGCTACACCACCCCAGCCGATTTTGCTCTAGAGTTATTGCCTGCTGGTGGAATTTTTAAAGTGGGTAAAGCCCCTTCGACCGATGAAGACCGTTGGATTTCGGCGGTATTGATTCGGGGAGATGGGATGACGATGATTACGCAGCGCTTGCCAGTTGTGGGTAGTTCCTCTGCTTCAAAGAAGCCTTCGACTTAATATACAGCTAAGGGCGCACAGCCGTGCGCCCCTACAAGACTTACCTTTCACCTCTTACAACCAACTAAATGTGTAATCGCTTACCCAGTTGGATACAGAAATTTCTATGGTTGCAGTAAAAGATCAAATCGTTTTGATTACGGGTGCTAGCAGTGGTATTGGTGAAGCGTGTGCCAGGGTATTTGCTCAAGCTGGGGCGAAACTTATCCTTACAGCACGGCGTCAGGAACGTTTAGAACAGCTAGCTGACCAACTTAGTAAGACGTATGCTTGTGAACTGCATCTGCTGCCATTGGATGTAAGCGATCGCACTCAAGTTCAAACTACACTTGAGAGTCTACCCGCATCTTGGCAAGAGGTGGACATCTTGATCAACAATGCTGGTCTTAGTCGGGGGCTAGATAAGGTTCATGAAGCCAGTATCCAAGACTGGGAAGAGATGATTGATACCAATATCAAAGGATTACTTTACATGACGCGATCGCTGCTACCAGGAATGGTCAGTCGTGGCAGAGGTCATGTGATTAATATTGGCTCAATTGCGGGTCATCAAACCTATCCGGGTGGCAGCGTCTACTGTGCGACAAAAGCGGCTGTTAAATCCATTTCTGAGGGGTTAAAGCAAGACCTTTTGGGTACACCTGTGCGAGTTAGTTCCGTAGACCCCGGCATGGTGGAAACTGATTTTAGTAATGTTCGATTTCGGGGTGACACTGAGCGTGCTAAGAAGGTTTACCAAGGGGTGACACCGTTAACGCCAGATGATGTTGCTGATGTGATTTTCTTCTGTGCAACGCGATCGCCCCATGTCAACATTAACGAAGTTATCCTTATGCCAACGGCTCAAGCCAGTGCTACGCAAGTCAGTCGTCAAACTTGAAGTGTGGTAATTTGCTACGTTTGAACGACAATTTCAGACAAAGTTTACAAAATACCATTTGCTCACTCATCACTTAGAGTTATGCCTTTGAGCGCAGCATCAGGTCAAAGCTCAAAATCTCCTCCTGAACCCTGGTTAGCTGTTAATCTCTCGATGTTTTTCCCTGGTATTGGACAACTTTATGCCGGGGAAAAATTGAAGGGATTGGGATTTATCGCTAGTGAGGTATTGCTAATTGCGATCGCCTTTTGGTCTATATTCAGTCCTACTGGAAATACAGCTACAGGACTTATCTGTTTACTTTTTGCTGTTGCTGTCTATATCTGGAGTCTCTTCGATGCCTTCGCCTGCGCCAATAAGCAGTCGGAAGCAAACGCAACTGAGAAAATTCCTAGAAGTGTCAAAAGTCCCTGGTTTGCCGTTTTCCTCTCCCGCATCTTACCTGGTCTTGGTCAGTTGTACGTTGAAAAGGCAGCTCTGGGAGCCTTTTTTTTATCATTAATAATTATTTGCTCTCTTACTACCAGTATCTTTCCTAACTTACTCTTAATTGTTCCAATTATTTCAGCCGTAGCTTCCTACCATGCCTTTATTGCATTGCCAAAACATCAAAGGCAAAGGCAAAATCTGATTATTGTTATTACTATCCTCGTTTTAGCTACTGGAATTATTGCTAGCTACCTACCAACTTGGATTAGACAAGAAGTTGATTTTTTTGAAATTCCAAGCAAATCAATGTTACCAACGTTGGACGTGGGAGATAGAGTCTTTGTCCGTAAGTCTCGTAATTATTCACCTCAGCAAGGTGATGTAATAGTCTTCAAAATACCTGATGCAGCCAAGCTACTAGAGTCTGAGACGAACAACAACAAGGAACGATATTTTATTAAGCGGGTAATCGGTGAGCCAGGACAAGCTGTGAGTGTTAGTGATGGAGTGGTTTATATTAATGACCAACGTTTACAAGAACCCTATATTGCAGCTCCACCTACCTATGAATGGGAGTCCGAATCAGTTCCACCTAACTCTTATGTTGTAATGGGTGATAATCGCGATAATAGCTTTGATTCTCATGTTTGGGGATTCTTGCAAAAGCATTATATTGTTGGTCGAGCCTATAAGATTTATTGGCCCCCCTCAAGAAACAAGTCACTGTAATTTCCTGTCAATGCGTAAGTCCTAAATTCAACTAGGAATGCGGATATATCGCGCCTGTACCGCCATGTGAATGCCATAGGCAACAAGACCGAGTGCGACAATCCCCAAAAGCCAAGGGCCATAGGGCTGTTGTGCCAAGGATTGTAGCGCTCCATCCAGCCCTCTTACTTCGCTAGCGTCAGACTGACGTGCTGCCTGAAGTAGGAAGAAGCCAATTATGCAAAAAACAACCCCCCGTGCCCCTAGACCAAATCTACCGATACGTGTTGCCCAAGTTTCCTCGGTAGGACTCATCTCCTGCAACTTCATCTTTTTACGGAATTTAGCTTGATAAGCTTTGTACAGTTGGTAGAAGCCAAAGCCGATGACCAACGCTCCGATAAGACCAACTAACCATTGCCCAAAGGGTTGTGCAAGCAAGCGGGCTGTCCAGTCTTGCTTTGAATTGCCACCGCCGCCACCACCCGAACCCCTAATCAGCCCGATCGCGGTGAAGGCTAAACTCGCATAAATTAAGCCACTACCTGCATAACCCAGGCGAGTCGCCCAACCTTTGGCATCATCACCTTTGTGTTCAGGGTCTTGAACAGCTTGTACAAAACGCCAAACCACATATCCAATCAGACCAACTGTTAACAACGCTAATAAAAACTTTCCAAAGGGTTGTGCTGCGATCGCACTAAGCGCACCTTTTGTATCAGTTGTTTGACCGCCTGAGCCGACTGCCGCTTGCACTGCTAGCACGCCCACAATTGCATAAACGATGCCCTTGGCAAGATAACCAATTCGTGCCAGTCTTTCCACCCACATAAATTACCTCCCTAGATGCTTCGTAGCAACTTAGTAAATTACTTAAATCTAAAGAAAAAGTAACTCTTCGCCTAAATTACCTATTCTGCATTGCACTTGATGTTATCAGTGCACATTACCTAGTTGTCAGAAAAATGCACATCTATCTGAGTACTTAATTTCTTTTAGAGACTTTGTTAAAACAAAATAAGATTAAGTGACAGTAGTAAGAAAATAAGCATATAGGGGGAAGTATTTACTCCTATGTTTTGGTTCTCTTGAAAAAAGACGAGCATCAGGAGAATTTTGAGGTGAAGCAAGAAGCTCTGATTGCTGCAATTATTAGTGCGGCTTTGGTTCTCGGTTTACTAGCGGGTTTACCATTGGGCTACATAGCTCGTAATTTTCACGCTATCCCGTCTGGCTCAAACACGACTTCGCCCTAGTGATTTGGTGGTGGTTTGTTACATCGTTCAGCTAGAAAGTAAAATCTGCGCGTAAAATTTTGCTTCCTGCTTTTGGTTTGCTCGGCAAGAATCTAGGCAAGTTAAGCCAATTTCATCTTTGATTACGACAGATGAACTGGTAGCGGTGAACAGCGCTTGTTCCTAGATCCAATTCATAGGTTGCAAAGATGTTAGAAATAGCATTAAGTCAAATGCTTGGGCTGGCTCAATTTTCTCTTAAGCAACAGCAAAACCTTCCTGATATTGAGGTTAAATTTCCTTTTCAACCAGCAACTAGGCTTGATGTGAAATCAGCTAGCTATGGCTTGAGTTGTATCGTCAGGTGTTGCACAATACACAATAAAGGGCGATAGTTCAGCCTTGATATTGATTGAACTGACAAGGATTGGGTCAGGTCGCATACGCGATCGCATTTTGGCAATCCTCTTTTGAGTCACACGCTTAACTAATGACTACAGCTTTAACACTTAAAGATTTACCACCCCCTCCACCTGGCAAATCAGGATGGCCTTGGACAGTATCCAGCAAAGTGATACCTGAAACCATGCCTGATGGGTCAGAATTGCCTCGTCTTACTATTGTTACTCCCAGTTACAATCAAGGGAAATTTCTAGAGGCAACAATTCGTTCTGTCCTCTTACAGGGTTATCCGAATCTTGAATACATTATTATTGATGGCGGGAGTACCGATTGCTCTATTGAAGTGATTAAAAGGTACGAAAAATATTTATTTTATTGGCATTCCAAGAAAGATAAAGGTCAAGCGGATGCTATCAATCAAGGGTTAAACAAAAGTAGTGGTAAAATTCTTGGTTGGATAAATAGTGATGATGTTTATGTGAAAGGAACATTTTACAAAATCATTAAAGCATTTCAGGCTCATCCTAATTGTGTTGTTGTTCACGGGAACAGAATTTTAATTAATGAAATAGGGGAAGTAACGGGCTGGGTTTCTCTGCCTTCATTTGACCCCGAAACAGGTATTTATAATGTTTGTTCAGAAACGGCATTCTGGCAGCGTTCTGCAATGAATGAAGTGGGTTTGCTTAATGCTAATTTACAGTTTGCTATTGATTTAGAATTCTTCAGTCGTCTTTACAAGCAAGGTAAATTTCTGAAGCTTGATGACTATTTGGGTTATTTCCGTTGTTATTCTGAAAGCAAGAGTTCCACAATCGCTCATATTGGTAGAGAGGAAGCGGTAAGAGAATGGAAGCAACTATTTGGTTCTGAGAATCGAGATGGAGATTTGACCCAAAGGAAAAGCTTCTTACAATTCCTCAGACTCAGCGCAGAGCTGATTAAACAGCCTCGCTTAATTGGGTTGCCCTATTTGTCATATCGCCTTTTACAACTCAACCGCAACTCATGATTCTACTAAAAGACAATTACTTGATTAATAAATTTAAGCAAATAGTTGGGGAAGGGCTTCTATATTTCACTAATCGTATTGTCAATCATATTCCCTTCCATTTTGTACGCTTAGGGTTTTATCGGAGCTTCCTAAAGTTTGATATAGGTTTAGATAGTGCAGTTTTTATGGGAACATGGTTTGATACAAAAAGCAACTTTAAGCTGGGCAACAATAGTGTCATTAATCAAAATTGTCGATTAGATAATCGTGGAGGTATTATTATTGGAGATAATGTTTCGATTTCTGCTGAGGTATGTATCTTGACAGCAGACCATGACTTACAAAGTGCTGATTTTGCAGGTCGTACTCGTCCGGTAACAATTGAGGATTATGTTTTTCTTGGGACACGAGCCATGATTTTACCGGGAGTCACTTTAGGTAAAGGTTCTGCTGTAGCAGCGGGTGCAGTTGTAACGAAGAATGTTCCCCCTTTTACTATTGTTGCTGGGGTGCCAGCTAAGCCAATAGGAATTCGGCAAGCTGATTTGCAGTATCACATCAGTTACCGTCGATTATTTTGGTAGTTTTTAATCGTAATCTCAGTAATTAAAGCTAGTTCAGTAAGACATTGATAGTTGTCACCCAAGTTGTCACAGGGCTTCCTCCTGCTGTTGATGGCATTGGAGATTATTCCCTAAATTTAGCTCGTGAACTCCGTAAGGAGTTTGGTATAGAAACGCAGTTTATTGTCGGCAATCCTAACTGGATTGGAGCAAAAGATATTGAAGGATTTCCTGTCAATAAAGTGACAGTGCATTCTACGGCTAGCCTGTTATCCTTACTGCCTAATGAGGCTCAAACTCGAACGATTGTCTTGCTGCATTATGTTGGTTATGGCTACGCGAAGAGAGGTTGTCCGTTTTGGTTAGTGGAAGGCTTAGAGTGTTGGAAGCGTAATTCTGCTAGCACACATTTGGTAACGATGTTTCATGAAGTGTATGCGTCGGGGCCACTTTGGACAAGTGCTTTCTGGTTATCCAGCGTACAACGACATTTGGCTGTCCGTCTTGTTCAAATAAGCGATCGCTACCTCACCAGTAAACAAGGCTACGGTAGAATCTTACAAGAACTGGCTCAGAGCAAACAGACCCAACTGCTGACGTTACCTGTCTTTTCCACGATTGGGGAACCCAAGCAAGTACCTCCATTAGCACAACGGTATCGGCGTTTAGTCGTGTTTGGTGGATGCAGTAATCGAATCCGGGTTTATCAAAAGTCTGGGTTAGAACTGAGTGAGACTTGTCAGCGCTTGAAAATTGAGGAAATCTGGGATATTGGCCCCCCGACTGGACTGGGGTTATCAACCATTGACGGCATACCTGTAGTAGAGATGGGTTCTCAGTCAGCCTCGAACGTTAGTGATATACTCTCAAACTCACTAGCCGCTTTCTTCAACTACCACCTTAACTATCTAGCCAAATCCACTATATTTGCTGCATACTGCGCTCATGGCATCTTACCTGTCAGTCCGCGATCGCATAAATTGTCTATAGATGGAATAATCGCTGGACGACACTACTGGAGTCCTGTTGACAATACACAACGCTTCCATAATTTAGAGGAGTTGCAGGCGATCGCAAATAATGCCTATGCCTGGTATCAAACTCATAACCTTTCAGTACAAGCGAAAGCCTTTGCCGCTTTGCTAGCCGACACAAGTAAGTAGGTATAAACTTATAGTTTGCAGTCTTCAAGGGGAAGTAGACTATCACTTGCCCAATTTTAAATCCTATAACAATTTTCGTTAAACCTACCTAAATAGACTAGATAGCTTTTAGGATAGTAGTTAAAAAATTAACTCTAGAACATAGCAAAATCATGAGACCGCAACCATCTACCAAGAATCGGAAGCTAGCAGTTTACAAAAGCGGTTTAAAAAGAGTTATGTCTTTTTTGGATTCTCAAATAAGCGGCAAAAGACCAAAAACCTTTTTTCCTTTTTCAAAGCAAATTCGTTTTATTGTTCAGTTCTCACGCATAGCAAGTACGGCTTTAATAGTTTCACTCTTAGCCAATCCATCCTTAGCTGCATCTGAAATTCCCAACAGCGATTTTAATGGGGATGGCAAATCAGATATTCTTTGGCGTCACTCTACCAATGGAACTAATCGAATCTGGATTATGAACGGTTCGACTGTTCTGACTGACCCAGTTATTAATGTTGACCCAAACTTAAATTGGAAAGTTGTCGGCACAGGTGACTTTAATGGGGATGGCAAATCAGATATCCTTTGGCGGAATCCGCTCAACGGACTTAACAGACTCTGGTTAATGAACACGGCGAATATCGTATCAAGCTCTCGTCTTCTTAATGTTCTTGATATCAATTGGGAAGTCGTTGGGGTTGGTGATTTTAATGGAGATGGCAAATCGGATATTTTTTGGCGTCATGCTACTAATGGGACTAATCGCATCTGGATTATGAACGGTTCCACTGTCCTGACTGACCCGGTTATTAATGTTATCCCAAACCTCAATAGGAAAGTCATTGGTACAGGTGACTTTAATGGAGATGGTAAATCGGATATTCTTTGGCGTAATCTGACAACTGGTGAGAACAGAGTTTGGTTGATGAACACGGCAGCTATAATCTCAAACGCTCAGCTTCCTGTGGTTAATGATATCAACTGGCAAATAGCAGGAATTGGTGACTTTAACGCGGATAACAAGTCAGATATTCTTTGGCGTCATTCTACTAATGGGACTAATCGAATCTGGATTATGAATGGTTCCACTGTCTTAACTGACCCAGTTATTAATGTTGACCCAAACTTAAATTGGAGAGTCGTTGGTACGGGTGACTATAACGGAGATGGCAGAGCAGATATTCTTTGGCGTAATGCTACCAATGGTCTCAACCGACTCTGGTTAATGAACACAGCAACTATCACATCAAGCTCTCGTCTTGTTGATGTTACTGACATCAATTGGAAAGTAGTGGGTAATGGCACTCAATATTTATATCCGCCGTTCTAAGTGTTGGTGAAGGAAACTAATCTTGCTTCTCGATTCCTAATGTGCGGCATTGAAGACAACAATCTCACCGTTCTACTTAGCACAGACCAGACTTAGGAGAAAATGTAATTGAGTATCAATCAAACGCTCAAACTCCAGCGTCAACTCGCCTCAGTTGCCAGTAGTGGTATTAGCGGCGAACCAATCTATACAGCGTTTGAGCAAGTATTGAAACAGTTTGACCTCAAGGGTGATATTCTCGATTTCGGTGCTGGCACGGGATATCTAACTAGGCAACTTCAGGCATTAGGTCGCTTTACATCCCTTACTGCGATTGATATGATGCCGCGTCCCGTTAGCCTTGACGAATCTGTGAGTTGGCTTAGCTGGGATTTGAACGAGGCAGTTGACATCCCCGATCGCACCTTCGATGTGATTGTATCAGCAGAAGTAATCGAGCATCTAGAAAATCCTAGAGCAGTTGCGCGGGAATGGTTTCGTTTACTTCGTCCTGGTGGAACACTGATTTTTAGCACGCCTAATAATGAAAGCTGGCGTTCTTTATTTGCTCTTTTATTACAAGGGCATTTTGTTGCCTTCAGTGATAGCTGCTATCCTGCCCATATCACGGCACTTCTGCGTAAAGATATGGAACGTATTCTCACGGAAGCTGGTTTTTCTGTACCCACGTTTGTCTTTAGCAATGTTGGTGGTATTCCCAAATTCCCTGCGCTACACTGGCAAACGGTTTCTGCCGGGTTATTGAAGGGGGTTCGTTATAGCGATAATGTCCTTGCGATCGCAAAGCGAAATTCCTAGGTTTCGTAGAGATTGCTCGCTAGACTCAGTAAGCAACAGGGTTACAATCCAGGGTTTTGGACACTATGCAACTCATCAATTATTTAAATAGACCTGAATATATTTTCAGACCGCTTCAGATCTATCGACGGCTTTTGCGATCGCGTAACCCAGACAACAAACTCTTTAAAAATGTCCTGCTTCCTTGGGGAGTTAACCTAAAAATTTCTCTAGCGCCAGGTGAAGTCGTTGGGCATTCCGTCTGGGCAATGGGAATATATGACTTGATTGTCACTGAAGTTTTATGGCGCTTGATTGACCCTGGCGAAACGGTTATAGATGTTGGGGTCAATATTGGTTATATGGCAACAATTATGGCAAAACGAGTTGGAGAAACGGGTCATGTTTGGTGCTTTGAACCCAACCCAGAAGTCTATCAAGAGTTATCTGAGAATATCAAAAACTGGCAGACAACACTTGGCTGGAATCATATTTATGCCCAAAAGATAGCTCTTTCCAATCACTCTGGCGAGGCAGTCTTAAGTGTTCCTATGAGAAATCGTGAAGAAGCTTTCATTATTTCACCTAAAGATGTTATATCAACACAGGCTAACGATGACAACTTTAAAGCTTATACAGTATCCTTGGAAAAATTAGATAATGTCTTAAAAACTAGGAACCACATAGGTCTTGTAAAAATTGATGTTGAAGGGCACGAACTTGAAGTTATACAAGGAGCAATAAACCTAATTACTGCTCAGCAAATTCGCGACATCATTTTTGAAGATCATAATGGGTACCCTAGCTCAGTCAGTCAATTTTTGGAAGACCAGGGGTATACTATTTTCCGCATCTGGAAAGGGTTTTGGAAACCACTACTTGAATCCCCAACTAAAAAGCTGATGCACCCGTGGGAGCCACCTAGTTATCTAGCTACCAAAGACTCGTCACGCGCTAGAGAGCGCCTAAAAAAGCGAGGTTGGAATTCACTACAATCACAAAATCAGAAAACTTGATAACCCTATGCTTATAAAGGTTAAAAATTAGTTTGATTAACGGGTAATGTGAAAATTTTAATTTACTCCCCTTTATTTTATCCCAGTATTGGAGGAATAGAAACTACGCTTTCTATTCTCGCTCATGAGTTTGTTAATCAAGGACATCAGGTCAAAGTCGTAACCCAAGTCGCTGCGAAAGATTCAACGTCTTTTCCTTTTGAAGTTATCCGAAAACCGAATTGGCAAAACCTTTTAAAACTTACCCGTTGGTGCGATATTTATTTTCAAGGCTGCGTTAACCTAAAAGGAATTTGGCCCTTGTTCATTAGTCCTAGACCTTGGGTCGTGACGCATCAAACGTGGTATCGTCGCTTGGATGGACGTGTTGGCTTTCAGGATTATTTGAAGCGCTATCTAACACTGTTTGCCAGTAATGTTTCAGCAAGCTCGGCTTTAGCTGAACATATAAAAGGGCTATCTACTGTAGTGCCTAATCCTTATCGGGAAGAAATCTTTTACGAAAGGCAAGAGATTTCTCGTGATAAAGACCTTGTATTTTTAGGGCGATTGGTTTCTGATAAGGGAGTTAACTTACTGCTAGATGCCTTGGCTAATCTCAAACAGCTAGACTTAAGCCCTTCCCTGACAATTATTGGTAGTGGGCCAGAAGAACCTAACCTACGCCAACAGGTGAAGCAATTAAGCCTTGTTGAGCAAGTAAATTTCGCTGGGGTAAAAGTTGAAACTGATTTAGCCCAATTACTGAATGCTCATAAAATTTTGGTCGTGCCATCGGTTTGGGAGGAACCCTTTGGGATTGTAGCACTAGAGGGTATTGCCTGCGGTTGTGTCGTCGTCGGCTCTGAGGCGGGAGGACTAAAAGATGCTATTGGTGCTTGTGGTGTGACTTTTCCGAATGGAGATGTTAATCCTCTAACTCAAGCTCTCTTTGATTTATTGATTAATCCTGATAAATTAGCAGCTTACCGAGAAAAAGCTGAATCACATTTGTCGCGTCACACAAAAGCGGCAGTGGCAAAAGCTTACTTACAAGTTTTGGAGAAAGTTATTCAGTGAAGTTAATTATTAGTCTACTTGCTGCTGTAATTATCTTTTATGGCTCAGCCTTGAAGTGGCGTCGTGGGGTGAAAGCCGTATTTCTGCTTCTTGTTTTAGAGGGGGCACTGCGGAAATGGCTATTACCTCAAGCAAACGAGATGATTTATTTCCTCAAAGATATTGTGCTGCTCGGAGCTTATTTTAATTTTTATTGTTTTTCAGATTCAGATAAAAAGTTTCTTTCTAGAGTCAGCCTTATAAATATTATTATCTTTATTACTATAGGGTGGTGTTTATTTCAGGTATTTAATCCGAGTTTGGGTTCTCCATTGTTGGGGCTTTTTGGACTTAGAGGATATCTTTTGTATCTTCCCTTAATTTGGATGGTTCCGTCGTTGTTCCAAACAGAGGAAGAAGTTTACAAATTTTTGCGATCGCACCTTTTGCTCACGATTCCAGTTGGACTGATTGGCATTGCCCAGTTTTTCAGTCCTGCGTCAAGTTTTATTAATGCCTATTCCAACGAAGAAGCGCAAGCAGTCGTTACATTCGGAATCAACTCTGCGGTTAGAATTACTGGGACTTTTCCCTACATTAGTGGCTATGGAGTTTACTTAATCATCTGCTTCGGGCTACTGATATTTATGCTTTCAGTTAAGCAGCCACCGAGATGGCAAGTTGTCACTCTCGTTGAACTCCTTTTGGTTAGTGTTAACTCGTTTATGACTGGCTCTCGTGGTACGATTTTTGCTGAAGTTTTATTCTTGGTTGGTTATCTAGGGGCAAAAGGACTAGCTACACCAGTAAGCAGCCTGCGTTTGATTAGGAAGTTAATCCTACCGATCTTAGTTATTGCCATTGCTGCCTCGATCTGGTTTCGTCCAGCTATTAATGCGTTTTGGCAGCGTGCTACTCATTATCGAGATATACCTGAGCGGATTTCACTGAGTTTCACAGAGCCGCTTGACTTTGTCCGCGTCAAAGAACTTGATAGCTATGGCATCGGTGCAACACACCAAGCCGCCCCAATCCTTCGCAGAGCCTTGGATTTACCTGCTGGTGAAACGATTCGCGTTCCTAATGAAGGAGAAATGGGTAGAATTGTCCTGGAATTAGGGCCAATTGGTTTTATTTTTTGGTATGGTTTGAGGCTGAGCATTTTGATTCTGCTCATACACACTTTCTTGAAATTGAAACGACCCTTTCTTCGCCAGTTAGCACTTACGGCTTTTCTCCTTCAGGCAATCCAAATTAATAGTTTTCTGGTTTTCCTCAATACCTATGCAGTCTACTACTGGTTTTTCAGTGGTCTAATCTTTTTGCTGCCTCAACTGGAGCAGACAGAGAACTGGCAACGAGAACAACAATTCCAGCAAGATGTCCTATCCTCGTATTTCCCTGATTCATCCTACAGGTAATCCATTTTCCCGTCAGGCTGCGATCGCTTTTGCGGAAGTCGGTTTACTTCAGGAGGTGATAACCACAATCGCCTACGATCCAGAAGGCTCTTGGTCACGCACCTTAAATCTACTACCCAAAGCCATTAGAAACCGTGTTACTCAGGAACTAGAACGCCGAACTTGGGTTCCCCCGACAGGTGTGCAGATACAGACATACCCCCGACCTGAAATCATACGACTGGCGTTAGTGAAAACAAGTTTGTATCGTCGTTTAGGCTTAAGTTATCAAGGGCTAGCCGATCGCGTCTATGCTTCCCTAGACCGTCATGTCGCCTCACAGCATCTTCAGGGGATTGATGCCGTCTATGCCTATGAAGATGGCGCAGCTACTACATTTCAAGCCGCTAAACAGCAAGGTATCCTTTGCCTATACGACTTACCAATTGTCTTCTATCCCACTAGTCGTGATATCCAGGTGGAAGAAGCGAAGCGATTTCCAAAGCTAGCACCAGCATTAGATGCGACTCAAGAACCAGCTTGGAAGCTTGAGCGGAAAGACCAGGAAATACAACTAGCCGATCACATTTTTGTCCCTTCTTCCTTCGTCCAAAATTCATTGCTAGAGGCTGGCGCAAAACCAGAAAAAATTAGTGTCATTCCCTTCGGCGCACCGATTGACTATTTCCATCCCCAAACTAAACCCGACAAACTTTTTCGTACCTTATTTGTCGGTCGTGTAGGGCCGCGTAAAGGCGTTCACTACCTATTACAAGCGTGGCAGGAATTGAGCTTGCCAGAGGCAGAATTATTATTGGTCGGGATTAACGAGTTTCCCGAAGACTGGCTAGACCAATACACTAAGGGGATTCGCCATATTCCATCCGTTCCCCACGCCTCATTAAACCGCTACTACAGTAGTGCCAATGTTTTAGTCCTGCCTTCTCTCGTTGAAGGACTTGCCTTGGTGCAGTTAGAAGCAATGGCTTGTGGAATTCCTCTAATTACTACGCCTAATGCAGGTGGCTCTGATATTGTTACAGATGGTGTGGAGGGCTTTATCATACCCGTTCGTGATGTTGAAGCGCTTAAGGAAAAACTGGAGTGGTGCTACACTCATCCCGAAGAGTTAGCTCACATGGGACAAGCGGCTCGTCATAAAGCCGAACAGCTAACCTGGCAGCAATATCGACAGCAATTAGCTAGTAAAGTACAGGAGATTTTGAAAGAGTATTAGGGGGAATGGCACTGACTTAAGCGAAAAGTAATCGTTCGTTGGAAAAACCCGGATTGGGGGACGTTGCCCCCCAAACCCCCTCCTCACTAAAGCTCCGGTGGGGGCAGAGTGCCGCCCCCAGTCCCCCTACACAAGGTGTTATCGGTACTGATGAGAGTGCAGTTTATCCGTGTTGTTGAATAAAGCACAACTTTTATCGAGAAATTTTTTGGACTGCTGGACTCGCTCATTTCCCTTAAGTCAGTGCCATTCGTATTAAGGTAGCCATTACCAAGTATAAAATTCTCAAAAATGTAAAATTTTCCTTGCCTATAACTCCTTGATTATTAAATGTTCAATGCTAAAAATTTATGGAGACTGTTACTCTACCCTTACCTTTAACTTGGTTACAACCCTTTGACTTTCCTCACAAACTGGGAATTTGCGAACGACTTTTTGGTAAGGTACTGGCTCAACAAGGAATTTGCTGGGTTGATACTGCTGTTGGCATTACTTGGAAACTTGACCTGAGTTTAATTCCTCATCGCTGGATTGTCTATGGCAAATATGAAGGTGCGCCATTTCTTAACTGGGCGCGTAAGTTTCTGCCACCTAATGGTGTCGTTGTAGATTCAGGAGCAAATATTGGTCAAATGCTGTTGTATTTGGCTCAGTGGGTACCACAAGGAAAAGTACTTGCGTTTGAACCTGGAACACAACAAATTGATTGGTTGAAGGAATGTTTGGTGGCTCATCCCACTCTACCCGTAGAACTCATCCAGCGAGGACTTGGCGCATCGGCTACTCAATTACGCCTGGATAGCTGGGGTTCTGGTTCTATGCACGGCTGTTGGGCGAGAGTATCTGATACTGAGGGTGAACCTATCGAGATTGTACGATTAGAAGACGAATTAGCATTGCGTTGTATTGAGAAAGTCGATTTATGGAAACTCGATGTCGAAGGCTATGAGATTGCAGCGCTGCAAGGAGCGGAGACTTGGCTAAAAGAGCAACGGATTAGAGCCATCTATGCAGAGTTAACGTCGTCAAATGGTCAGGGGCAAGCTGTTATTGATTACCTGAAGCAATTTGGCTATCAATGTTATTTTTTCGAGGAAAATGGTAAACTTTATGACCCACTAAAACAAGCAGATTTCCAAATTCCTGAGTGGGCAAATGGTTTGTTCTTGCCAATTGACAAGAATGTGAATAATGAAGAATAAAGGTTCATTAATCCATCTTTGGTTTCCTGATATTTTTGAATTCAAGGGAGGAATTCAAGTTTATTCAACCTTCCTCTTAAAGGCTCTACAGAATTTATCTCCCAAAAGCCAGTATGAGGTGTTCCTCAAGCACGATACTCATGCCTTTCCTTATTTTTTGAATCAGACTCAGTTCCATTTTTCTGGGACTTTCCCCTTGGCTTTACGAACTCCTATCTTTGCCGCGCAACTAGTTGGACATGGACTTTGGCAAAAACCTAACGTTGTTATCTCGACGCATGTCAATTTCATACCAGCCGCCTGCTGGCTCAAGCAAGTCGCTGGAATTCCCTATTGGGTGGTTGCTCATGGTACGGAAGCTTGGAGTATCAAGCGCCAAGGCTTGCAGAAGGCGTTGCACAATGCCGATCGCATTCTCGCTGTCAGTGGTTACACTCGCGATCGCCTTCTCAAAGAACAAAACCTAAATCCTGATAAAATTTCTCTTTTACCCTGTACGTTTGATGTAAGTCGCTTCCAAATCGCCCCAAAGCCGCAACATTTACTGAGTCGTTATCACCTGACAGCAGAACAACCCATTATTCTTACCGTTGGCAGACTCGACAGTAGCGATCGCTATAAAGGGTACGACAAAATCCTGCAAGCCTTACCTGAGATTCGCCGCCAGATTCCGAATGTTCATTACATTCTAGTGGGTCAAGGAAGCGATCGCCCTCGCATTGAACAATTAATCACCCAACTGAACCTGCAACACTGTGTAACTTTAGCTGGGTTTATTCCAGATGAGGAAATGTGCGATCATTACAATCTTTGTGATGTGTTTGCGATGCCCAGTAAAGGAGAAGGCTTTGGGATTGTGTACCTAGAAGCGTTAGCGTGTGGCAAACCTACCCTAGGGGGGAATCAAGATGGTGCAATTGATGCCCTTTGCCAGGGAGAACTCGGTGCTTTAGTTGAACCTGATGATTTAGATGCGATCGCCAAAACACTTATTCAAATTTTGCAAAACACTTATAATCATCCTATCCTCTATCAACCTGAGCTTTTACGAAAAAAAGTGATTGAAATGTTTGGGTTTGAGTGCTTCCAACAAAGGTTAGCTGAACTCATGGAAACCTCTCAGCTAGAGACAGGAATTAAACCGCAGTAGAGGTAAATTACAAGTTATTTCACTACTCATACAGGTTATTACGCATCTTTCGCTCATTACTAACTAGCCATCTACCATGAAAGTTTTGCACGTCATTCCTTCACTTGCCAAAGTTAAAGGTGGGCCGACTCAAATCACTCTAGAAATGGTTAAAGCCTTACGTGCGCGTGGGGTTGATGCAGAAATTGCTACGACTGATGATAACGGTTTAGAACGACTCGACGTGCCACTGCGCCAATGTATTGAATATGAGCAAGTTCCTGTCTGGTTTCTCCCCCGCTTCTCACCACCGTTGAGAGACTATATCTTTTCACCAGACTTAGCTCACTGGCTGTGGCAAAATTCCAAGAATTATGACATTTTACACACTCATTATTTATTCTCCTTTGCTCCCACTTGTGCCGCAGCGATCGCAAGACAGCAAGGAATTCCCTACATCGCTACTCCCTACGGGATGCTAACACCTTGGGCACTGGCGCATCAAAAGCTCAAAAAGCAAATTTATTCAAAAATTGAACGTCATAATCTCAAGTCAGCCATAGCAATTCACTGTTCTACTCTGGAAGAATCACAGAATGTGCAGGATTTTCAGGTTTCAACGCCCAGCTTTGTCGTCCCTTATGGTGTGCATTTACCTACCCTGCAACCGCAAGCTAAGGCGCATCTTCATCGTATGTATGGAATACCTGAGACAACACCAATTATTTTATTTCTCTCCCGCCTCCATCCCAAAAAGCGTCCCGACTTACTAATCGAAGCTCTCAACAAGCTAGCTTTAAAAAACAAAAAATTTCATCTGATTTTAGCAGGTTCAGGAGACTCAGGCTATCTAAGTTATCTGACTAACTTAGTATCGTCTTTAGGACTAGCCTCACAAACATCAATCACTGGCTTCGTAACGGGTGAAAAAAAGGCCTTACTGTTGCAGGGTTCAGATATTTTCGTCTTGCCATCCTATACAGAAAACTTTGGAATTGCAGTGGCGGAAGCGATGGCGGCTGGCTTACCAGTGATTATCACTCCAGATGTCCAAATTGCTCCAGATATTGCTGCCGAGTCGGCAGGTTTAATTGTCAAAGGAGAGATTGAGGCAGTGCAAAATGCGATCGCGCAATTACTCACCAACCCAGAGTTACGGCAGAAGTTAGGCGAGAATGGCAAGCGCTTAGTAAGGTGCCGCTATTCCTGGAGTGCGATCGCTTCTAGCCTTAGCCATACTTATTACTCTCTTCTAGAGCAGCAACCAATTCCTCAAGCTCTAGCTTCTGACTACTTGAAATAGATATAGCGGTTCTCATGTGGATGAGGTACAAATTTTAGCGTTTTCGAGAATTTGGAATTGGAAATGGGCAAAAAACTTAGATGGACCTCACTGAAACAAGAATTGCTATAAACCAATGATTGATTCAAATCATAATCTATTTTTCTATTACACTCGTCTCTATTTTATATTCCTCATGAACGGCGTATTGAGGCTACAGTAAGAGAGAAACAAGTATGGATAGTTATAAACAGCAGGTAATAGAACTCTACAATAGTAGAACTGCCTATGATCAGGAGGAAGGAACTCGCCATCCGCGTGACGCTAATTTCCTACTTGAATCTGTCCCAATTGAGAAAGGACAGAAAATTCTTGATATAGCAACTGGAACAGGTTTAGTTGCGATTCCTGCTGCTCAAAAAGTGGGTTCAGAGGGCTATGTTATTGGTGTAGATATGTCCGTTGGAATGCTCCATCAAGCAAGACTGAAAGTTGAAGCCACAGGAGTAAAAAACATTGAGTTGATTGAGGCAGATGCAAATTACCTCAACTTTAGCGAGAGTAGTTTTGATGCCATCTTTTGCTGTGAAGCAATTATGTTTCTAAGTAATATTCCTGCAAGTTTGCAAACATGGTATCGTTTCCTTAAACCAGGAGGGTTTGTTGCATTTACCTGTCCTCCCGAAACAGCTTATATGGCACCTGTTTACAAAAGTATCTGCACGAAAGTGTTGGGCATATCAATACCACACATCCACGAACCCTATGGTACTACCGAAAAGTGCCACAATCTACTAGAACAGGCGGGTTTTAGAAATATCGAAGTCAAAATTGAGCCATCAGGACGGTATCGTAAGCTAAGGGGTGACGGAGCATCTTGGAAGTGGATTAATTTAAACTTTAAAGGCAATCCGTTGTTAGCAAAACTATCATAGGAACAATTAGATCAGTTACAAGTTGAGTACAGAGCAGAAATTGAGAAAGTAACAACTGATCAAGGAGTGTGGGAAGATACCACAATCTTCTTTGTCCGTGCTCAAAAATGAGTTGATTGAGAACTGCTACATATCATTAACCAACAACTGCTTCTTAAATCTCTAACTGTGGACTAATCACCCCATGTCTTATTCTCAACGCATACTTCAGCAGGGTAATCACCTAACTCGTCTGGCGCATCGCTCCCGCTTCGGCACTATTCTGGAGGCAATTGGTAGCACTCAATATACTCAGGCATTAGACTATGGCTGCGGCGACGGTTGGCTATTGAAAATGGCTTATGAACAGAACTTGGTTAAGCAAGGAGTTGGCGTTGACATCGATTGGGACATGCTATCAGCTTGCAAGGATTTGTTTGCGGATATACCGGGATTTCAATTCTGTCAGCCTCACGAACTATCAGAGAAAATTTCCCCTAAGAGTTGCGATTTAATTATTTGCACCGAAACGCTGGAACACGTTGGAGAACCGGACAAGGTTTTAGAGCAGATGTTGCGCTACAGCAAACCAGGGGCAAAAATAGTGATTTCTGTCCCGATTGAAATTGGTCCATCACTCTTTTTTAAGCAAGTCGGACGCTACATTGCTAATCGAAAAGGAAACTATGGCTATGAGCGCTACCAGTTAGGTGAGTTATTTGCTGCCTCAGTTCTCTGGGATACCAACAGCTTTCCCTCGTCTCATTCATTAAATAAACCGCTCAGGAGCCACAAGGGGTTTGACTATAGAAAAATCCAGAAATTGCTACAGCAAAAAGTAACCATTGAGCGGAGGATTTTAACGCCTTTGCCCTGGTTCGGTAGTTTGCTAAATAGCACGATTATTTGGATTTGTTCGGTTAAAAATTAATGAAGAAAATCAAGAAAATTGTTCTTGTTTTTCAAATAGTCAATGAATGATTTAAAAATTTTACTGATCTCTTCTGCTGTGCCGCGAGATACTACGGCTGGCGAGGTAATTCTTTACAGGCATTTTTCAGAGATGCCTGAACTGAAGCTAGCGATCGCAACCGATGATTTAGACGGTATCCTTACTGAAAATTTTTTAGAAATTAAACCGAATCGACTTCTTAATCGCCTAACACAAACAAGGCTTTCAAGCTGGATTCATGATATCTATCAGTGCTTCCATCCTTTTTTTAACTATAAAATTATTCGGAAATATATAAAAAATGCTCAACCTAACTTGATTATTACGGTTGCTGAGGGTATCCATTGGATAGCTGCCCAGAAGATGTCTAAAGAGTTTAATATACCATTGGTCACGATTTTTCATGATTGGTGGCCAAACTTAGCTTCCATACATCCTTGGGCAAAGAAATCTGTAGAATGGCGGTTTAAGAAGCTATACCAGCAAAGTGCGATCGCTTTTTGTGTGAGTGAGGAAATGCAACAACTATTAGGTAATCACCAAAATGCACAAACCCTGTACCCTATTCCTGATCGATTGACAATTGCAGAAAAACCCATAATCCTCGCCGATGAAAAGTCATTTAACCTAGTTTATGCAGGTAGCCTTTCGGGGATTTATGCGCCAATGCTGCAAGCTTTGTCTGCGGCATTACAAGACATTCAAGAAGTACAGTTAAAATTATTCGGTCGTCCTCCAAATTGGTCAGAGTCTCAACTACAGCAGCTTAATGAACAAGGCATATATCGTGGACTGGTTTCGAGAGATTTATTGAGGCATGAGTTAAAAACAGCTAGTGCTTTACTCGTTACAATATCTTTTGACCCAAAAAATCGCCGTTGGGCAGAAACGAGTTTTCCCTCTAAGTTAGTTGAATATTGTCAATACACTAGGCCTGTTATTATTTGGGGGCCTGAATACTGTTCAGCCGTTCGTTGGGGACGCAAGTACCAATCAGCATTGGTTGTAACATCTTCATTGGTGCAGGATTTAGTGAAAGCTATCCAAGAATTGGCAACTCAACCGGAGGAGCAAACACACCTTGCCAACAAAGCTTTAGTAATGGCACAAGGAATGTTCAATCCAGGAAAAATTCAACAGCAATTTGTTGATGGTCTTTATCAAGTATGCAAAGAGTATAAATAAGATTAATGATGTAACTATAATAGTCTAGTCTAGCGCTGTACTACTATTATCTCTAACCTACCTACTCGCTAGCTGAAAATAAAAAGTATTCAAGTATGTTACCTAAATCCGTAAATAATATTCTAGATGATTTATTTTTAGCAATTCTGAAGCTATTGCCTTTTCGGGTAGTTAATCGATTTCTTTGGTTGTTCCAGAGAAATCCGACTCTTGCAGATAAGTGGGAGTACTCCATTCGTAAATTTCACTACTACGAACCGTTACCAGAATTTGCAAAAATCACCCCTGAGCAGGTTCTCCAAAGACGTTCTTATAATTGTATAGATTGGCATCTAGATGCTCAAGTTTACCTTATTAAAGAATTAAGTATTTACAGTACAGAAATTCAGGAACTAGCTGATGAGCAAGCCTCTGATGCAAAGTTCGATTTCTTTAATGAGTTTTATTTTGAATTAGATGCAGCTATTTACTATGCACTCTTAAGGAAAGTCAACCCCTCAAAGATTATAGAAATTGGGTGTGGATATTCAACTCAAATTGCAGCCAAAGCGATCGCCAAAAATCAACAAGAGGGAAAGGCAGGTAAAATTATATGTATCGAACCCTATCCTGAGCCACAACTAACTGAAGCAAATCTCGAAATTCAACTTATTTCTGAACGAGTTGAAACTATCGACCTGAAAGTTTTTGAGCAGTTAGGGGTAGACGATATTCTTTTTATTGATTCAACTCATACTGTTAAGTTTGGGAGTGATGTTTGTCGGGAAATCCTAGATATTCTCCCTATCATTTCTAGCGGCGTTTGGATTCACTTTCATGACATCTTCTTTCCCTACGACTACCCACCAAAATGGCTCATTGAGCAACGTAGAGCTTGGAATGAGCAATATATGCTGGAAGCGTTTCTCGCCTACAATCATAAATTTGAGGTTGTTTTAGCCAATCACTGGTTGTCTGTAGACTATCCCCAAGACGTTGCTAGATTGTGGTCTGGAGTGTTGGACTGGAAAGAGCCTTATCATCATTGTGGTAGCTTATGGCTCCGTAAAAAGTAATGCCCACTGTCTCTATCATTACTCCCTTGTATAACAAGGCTCCCTACATCGCCAACACGATTACGTCGATGCTCTCCCAAACCTACCCGGACTGGGAGATGCTGATAGTAGATAATGGTTCAACTGATGGTAGTTGGGAAAAAGCGCAGCAATTTCAAGATTCGCGTATCCACTTATTGCAGTCGCCAAAACAAGGGCCAGGGGCTGCTCGTAATTATGGACTCACATTAGCTCAAGGAGAATGGATTCAGTTTCTAGATGCTGATGATTTGTTAGCACCTGACCATTTAGAACAACAGTTAATAGCAGCAAAGGCTCATCCGGAAGCTGAGATTGTTGCCTGTCACTGGCAGGAATTTACTGATGCTAATCCAACTGAGAGGATACTTAAGGCACCAATCGGAATTGGACAACCCAATCAGATTTTGCGAGATAAAGCGATCGCATTTGCTCCTTGGGCTGTTCATGCGGCTTTAGTTAAGCGTTCAGTTTTATCGCCTGATTGTTATTGGCCAGAACAACTTGATCAATATTTAGCAGAAGATATTGCTTTCTGGTTTAAGTTAGTTAGCCAATCTACTGTTGTTTATGGGACAAGCAAGGGAGCTTTGTATCGAATGGAAACTCCCCAGTGCCGTAACCAAAGTTTTAATCTTGAAAAATGGTTTCAAGGCATTCACGCTGCAATTGAACTCAATCAGCAATACATACTGGATACAAATCAGTCCTATACACCAGCCCAATGTGAGAATTTAATGATTCTTTACTCAGGTATTTACCTATTGGCACACAAGGAAAATTCACTCAGTATAGGCTTACAAGCGCTATCAATAGCATCTGAGTGGTTAAAGAACTATTTTTCTGTAGCTAAAAAGCCTAAACTAGCAATGCTCATTCGTCGTTTAATCGGGCTTAAGTTCTATTTGAATTTAACTCAAAGCACTGTAAATAATTAGAAAATATTTAGCTAAAGTGGATTACACCCTTACATGAAATTAAATCAATTTCAAAGAGAACAGCTACTCAGATATAGTGGTTTCCTGGAGAGATGAGGTACAGCAGGAGGTGTGAACTTTAGAGACAGCAAGAAAAACAAAAAAGCTGATAGCTGATAGCTGACGGCTTTGGAGCTATAAAACCTCACTTCTTTTGAAGAGGAGGTGGGTTAACAATCCGAACGGCTACATCTGTGTCAGCAATTGCCTTTTGCCAAATGGCTTGTAACACTGAGTCTTTCTCTAATCCAGCACTAATATAAGATACCTTTTCCCCAGCAACGGCGGCATTAGCTTGTGCTGCAATATCTGGATATTTAACGAATACACGTTTAAGTACTTTGTCTCGACATTGGTAGAGTGCTTCATATCCATCAACGCGATCGCATCGCCAGAACTGTAGTGCGAGTTGGTGTCCTGCAACGGCTGATTTGGTGGCGGCTAAGGCTTTGGGATCGCCAGTAGCATTCTTAGTAATATCCGCTAAATCTACAAGATCTTCCCCATATTCTTTAAAACTAATTCCTTCTGGCTCCTCAATTTTAATTTTCATTACTCTCAGTTCCTCTATTGCCGCTTTGAGAGAATTAGAAATTAGTGGAGGGGGATGGGAAGCTGAAGTATCTTCTGAGCGAGCTAATGGAATTGGGAATTGAGAGGTACAGCTAAGCAATAATGTTGCCGTAGTGAACGTGAGCGCTAGTTTTAGTAAGTACATCTGAGGTAATCAATTAGTCTAGCGATTAGTATTTTAAACACCCTCACAATCGGGAAACGAGAGGGTGTAAAATTCAAAACCTTATTTATATCCCAATCTTACTCAGCCAGTGTGAATAGTTTGTGAATATTTCGGATTGATTATATACTTAAATATAAGCAAAGATTAAACAAGATAAATAAAGTAATTAACCAACTAAAAAATCCTAACAACTATGGACAAGAAACTGAAAAAAAAGGAAGTGTTTTTTATACAAGCCTCGAATAATCATTGCACTCTTAGCCTACCTTTTAACAAGCTGAAAAAGTTTTGTCAAAAAATAGGAAAACCCTCTCGCGTACCTCTCGCGTGAGAGGGTTTGTAATCGAACTTGTTTCGCTTGAGAGCATACCGAGCTAGAAAGAGGCTTGTAAAGAAGGGCATCACTCCTCACCCCAAACCTATTTGATGTATTCAGTGATGACACGAGTGACGGTTGCGAGGATGACGACGGCAAGGCTAGAACATCTACTGTATGCCCTATGGAGTGGGGCTACCCCACCTCACCTCGATTCTGTAAATCCGAGATGTAATATAGCCAAGTTTGTTTGGGTAGACACTATGCTTATTAGATGGTTGATGCCAATATTAGCGTCCCTTGCCTTTTCAACAATAGCCGTTTTAATTGCCCATCAACAACAGTCTTTTGATCTTCAGCCGCTACCCGCTTATCAGTTGCCCTAATTTCCCCTAGGCTGTCATTAAGTGTGTATTTTGCTGAAAATCGGGCATAATCATGATTTGAGGAGCTGGCGGTTTTGAGCCTGAGGGGATGGGAGCGACACTTTTTGGTTTTTTGACTCAGCTAGTGAGAGGGCTGAGACTGTTTCTACTCTGTTGGCTTTTGGCATTCACCCTTGTACTCCCAGTTCAGGCTGAACCGACCTCAACAGATGGCTCAATTAAGAACCTGCGGCAGATACAGGAACAAATTGAGCAGCAGCGATCGACTGTTGAAAAAGAACGCGATCGCCTTTCAACCGCGACAAAAGCCGCCCAAGAGCAACTGAGTGGCATACAACAGGATATCCAGTCGGCTGACACGGCATACAAGGATTACGCTTCTCAAATCGAACAGGCAAACAAGCGCCTCAAAACGTTGCAAATTGATATTGCGAAAGCTGAACAAGGCTATTACCAAAAACAGGCAGCAGCGATTGCTCGCTTGCGTTTCCTTCAACGTCAACGAGTGACGGGATTTGGTTGGGATATCCTACTCAAGAGCCAAAACCTGAACGAATTTATTGACCAACGGCGGCGAGTCAAGTTGGTGTATCAAGCTGACCAACAAAGCTTGCTAAGTTTAAAAAGCCAAGCCGATCACATTAACCAGCAAAAAAAGGAAATAGAGCAACAGAAAAACCAAATTGCTCTACTGACTCAGCAACTCCTCGCCCAGAAGGCACAGTTTGAGGCACAGCTTGCCTCACAGCAGGAATTGGTTAAGCGCTTAAATAGCGATCGCCTAGCTCTAGAGGCTGCTCAAGAGCAGTTAGAAGCAGATTCCAAGGGTATTGGTATTTTGATTCAAAGAATTGTCGCTGCTGGTAAAGCAAGGCTTCGCACTCCGGTAATTTTGGGTACAGGACAGCTTACTTACCCCAGCGATGCTTCAATTACCAGCAGTTTTGGTTGGCGGCGTCACCCAATTCTCGGCTACAGTCGCTTCCATTCTGGTATTGATTTTGGTGCTAGCTATGGCAGTACGATCCGAGCAGCAGATAGGGGTACTGTAATTTTTGCAGGTTGGTATGGTGGTTATGGCTATACGGTAGTAATTGACCATGGCGGCAGCATCAGTACACTTTATGGTCATTCCAGTAAGCTGTATGTGAGCGAAGGACAATCTGTGCAGCGAGGACAAGCAATCGCAGCAGTCGGTTCAACAGGGTTATCGACGGGTCCCCACCTCCACTTTGAAGTTCGTAAAGACGGTGCCCCAGTAGACCCCAGCAGTTACTTGTAGTCTTGTACTCGCCTACTTTGCCTACCGCACAGCTAATGTGCTTTGAAAGGAGTTCAGAATGCCTCTGTTGATGAGATTGTGACCCCACTAACAGAGGAAATCACTCTCAAGGATTTCACTGGGGGGGTTAGGATTGCCATCTAAAGTCTCATTAGCGTCTAAAAGCTACTGCCCTTGAAGCGGAATATTCGCAGTTACCATCTTAGGATTGGAAGTGTTCGCTTGGTTTCCACCAGATCTGTCATTGGTTGTTAGTGTCAGCGATGATGCTGACGGAGGGATTTGACCCAAAAACACAAACTCTCCATCCAGAGTGGTACCGGGTTGAACTACTAATTCTGGATTCTCTGGCGCTGGTACAAGGTTGTATTGATTACCCAAATCATCCCTGAGTACCATATCCTGGTTATCATTTAGCTTAATTGGATTTCTTGAATTATTAGTAACTGCCAGTTCTACTGTACTGCTATCTTCCGCAAAGGTTATTCCTCTAAGTTGCATCACAGAACCGTTAGGATGGTTGACTTGGAGATTAAGAGTCTGTGGTGCTGGAAGGGGAGTTGCAGTTGTCTGAGCGGCAGAAGGATTAATCGCAGTTAGGTCACCTGAGTTTTCTAAATCATCAGTTGCTGCATCCGTTGATTGAGAGGTGTTATCCCCTACTGGATTGAGCGCTTGTCCAGTAGCGGCTTGATTTTGTTGATAGAGAAAGTATAGATAACCAAGCCCTAAACCCAATAGCGCTGAAATAGCTAAACCCACTATAAAAGTCCCGTAACCTTTACTGGTAGGGTTATCGCTTTTTGGTTTCGGGTAAGGGTCATGAGTAGCCATTTGACCGTTAGTAAAACGATTTTTAGCAGCTTCTCCCGTTTTGTCATTATTATTGCGATTTTGTAGAGTAGGCATTTTTATTAATAGAACTCATTAAAAAATGATTAACAGAAACCTTAAACCCTGTATTTCAGTAGTTATCCAATGACAACCGTACCCTATTGACTAGGCTTGCTAATTATAAACTTGATTTTCTTCCTCTTAACACTCACAATAACGTCTAGAAAAATCTAAGCTTTCCGCCGGAAGTCATACTTAACTGTTCCGTCGAAAGCAAGATTTTTAAGTTTTTAAGTAAGTTACGTTATGTGTAGCTGTTATATACAACGTCTCTACAGGGAAAATAACTGTATGGGAATTTGTCTCCGGATGTACTAGCTCCGGTTTACGCCTCTTCTTAAAAAAAACACGCCTTTAGAGATAGACAAGACGAAAGCTTATTGAAACGTAAAATTTTTTAGTGATTCTAGTCGCCTGACCAGATTCAAGCTATACTGTAGATTGTGATAGCGTGTTATCAAAGCCGCTAAACGCAAGGGCACGTAGCTCAGTGGATAGAGCATCAGATTCCGGTTCTGAGGGTCGGGGGTTCAAATCCCTCCGTGCTCGTTTTGTTGTATGTTCGCAAATTATATGTCGCGATTCGCAGATAAACGTCGTTTTTTGCACAATTATGTCGTTTTTCGCAAATTAGCGTCGTTGACCATCAGTAATTATATATTCGCAAATTAATGACGCCGGGAAGCAGTTGTTTGGGGCTTGGGCGATCGGGTATTGAGTCTTGAACGTTAAAAAATATTCTTTCTAGGTAGTCAAGCCAGTCATAGCTGTAAGACCCAATCTTTAGCTGGTATAACCACCGAAATAGAATTTGCGCTGGGGCACTCACATCTATAGCTCGGAAATACGCTTCGTCACTACTATCGATGTAGCTGTCACACGGGAACGACATCAACCTTTTTTCAGGTGTAGAACCCCATGTATACGCAATGCCTCGTTCCCTGTTTACGGTTGCAATTAGTCAGTTAAACGCCTCGTAATTCTTAGGCGATCGCATTTCCTCTAGCGAGGGCAGTAGTCTGACTCAACATTAGTTTTCCTCTTAAAGCTAAGCTACGAGGCTAGATGTACGATTGCTAGTTCTTATGGATTCTATCTCAGGTTTTACAGTTACTACTATCACTTTCTAGCTACTCTATCTATGGAAAGAGTCGATTTCAAAGATTACAGTATTGTTAAATACAAAAATTGATAGCTAAGTATCTATTCTTACAAAAGATTCTAAAATGATATCCTACTTTAGTCAGTCAGCGAATGATTCTAAAGAAGGTTAATGAACGCTATTTCTAAGCATAGTATAGAGTTATAAGCCAAAACATTCTGTTTTCTTTTAAAAAATAAAGGACTTATAACAGCTATGGAACTCCAACAGAACCTCGCTCCTACTAATAGTTGCTTGACCCAGATATTAGGTGGATATGAAGTAATTCCAGCCAACTTTGGGTGGCACATCCACAAAGGAGAAACCTATTTCGGACTCCTGCAATATCAAGAAACGAGAGGATGGCATGGCAGTGCCTTTAGTGAGCTTCCTCTTGACGTGCAAGAGCAACTCCAAAAGATCGCGCAATTGGATTCTTCTGTACTCGATCTTGCAGCTTAGGCTGAAGTGGGTTTTAAGAAAATACCTACTTTAGTTCTGAGATGCCAACGGTTCAGAACCCCGATTTTTTAGAGACATCGGGATTCTTTGCTTCACGAATCACTAATAATAGACTTCAGGATTTAGGCATCAGCCCCCTAACACTCCTCGATTTGGGGGAATAAGCTCCAGCTTTCCCTGAATTAGAGGTTGGCGGCAAAATAATGAATGATGCGTAAGTCCTAACTAGTCCTTTTGTGAATAAGGTTTTGATTCTTTCCGAGTAAACACCTCTGGCTTGTCCATTTCTGTAGTCATATAGGCGACTGCCATACCCTGCGAGTTATGTGCCCATCCAACTCGTCCCTGAGGGTCTATGAGGATGCACCCCGCCTCTCCGGTAACTTTCTGCTTGAGAGTCTCGATCGCCATTTGTGCTGCCTCGTCTGGATGTCTGTCTTGAGCCAGCAAATCGACAGCCGTCTTAGCAAGGACGACTGGGATAATCGACTCACCATCACCCGTCGTTGAGCAAGCGCCCACTTTACCGTCAGCGTACAAGCCACAACCGACTATCGCTGAGTCACCGACGCGACCAGGTGGCTGATTGGCAACGCCTCCCGTCGAGGTTCCAGCAACCAGGGTGCCACTATCATCCAGGGCGACACAGCCAACTGTGGCAGGGCGATCCAAAACTGCCTCTTCCTTCTCCCAGTGCTGCCGTTGCTCCAAAGTGATCAGGTTGCTAGGTTTACACATCTCGAAGCCATGCTCACGGGCGTAGCGTTCTGCGCCCTCCGAGGCTAGCAGTCTGGGTTTGTCATCCATAATCTTTCGCGCCACAGAGATGGGATGAGACACGCCTTGAACTGCTACGACTCCCCCCCAGCCTAAGTTAGAGCCATCCATCATCGCCGCGTCAAGGTACACCTCGCCGTCGGTGTCGAGAGTCGCGCCCATGCTGGCGTTAAAGGTTGGGTCATCTTCAAGAACGCGGATAGCTGCCTCAACTGCATCTTTGGCGCTGCCGCCACGCTGGAGTATCGCCCAACCCGCTTCTAATGCTGCTGTGCAGCCATCAATATTGGCTTTAGCCTTGTCGTTTGAGATGGTTTTGGCTCCACCGTGAACAATTATGGCTACTGTCATCTATGGTTCCTTCTAAATAATTGTGAGATTTTGTAGATACTGGAAGTGAAACGGCGATAGTCAATCAGTTACACCAATTGCTGTCGTAGCGTATTTAAGCCCAAGCGCTCACTAGCTCAAATCAGCACTACTTAGGGAAAGTCTTGCTCGACTAAGCTAGGGTTTTGTTATTTACCTGACTAACTATTGCTGTGCCTAGCGAATGAGACAGTTCTCTATCGGTGAACTCCCCGACCAGCAGGCATTTAACACTTCTCTTATATTCAAGCGCAACCAAAAAATTAGCGCTTCATCCTTGGAGGTGTCTTACCTGCACTGAAGGAAGGGTTGTATATTAAGCCAATTTGTTGTTTTAGATACAAAACCAGCCCTAGAATGTTCCAAGCTACTCGCCGACGCCTTGCTCTTTGGTACACAACAGTAACAGCAGTGCTACTATTGCTGTTTGCGACAGGTGTCTACCTCTATGTCCGCAGCACGTTGATTGAGCGCGTTGATGACACTCTCAAACACGTTGTAGAAGTAGTAGAGCGATCGCTTGTTATTGAATCCGTACAAGCCTCTGACATTCCCTACCGCATTAACGTTGAAGCGAGTTTCCGAGACAATGCTGAGGCTGTAGAAGATGACCACATTGACTTAGAGTGGTTTAGCCCTACCGGGGAGCTATTGTGGTCAACGTTATGGGAGCCACTCGATATTCCCGTACACCCTAGCTACACTGGTGAAACGGTTTATTTAGTAGACACAGATCACCTGCTGCGGCAGGTAACAAAACGAGTGCAAATCGGGCGTCATGTCCTTGGCTATCTGCGCGTGAGTCATCCCTGGTTTGAGGTGACTAAGCCGATTCGCCAGTTGATTTTCGATCTCACTCTAGGCACCGCTGTAATGATCATGTCTACGGCGGCGATCGGTTGGTTACTTTCTGGCATCGCCATCAAGCCAGTGCGGGACTCCTACCAACGCCTCAAACAGTTTACGGCGGATGCCTCCCACGAACTGAGAAACCCGATCGCGATGATTCAAACCAATGTGCAGGTTGCCCTTGCCGATCCAGATTGGGAACCTCAGCTACAACGCCAGCAGTTGATGGTAATAGAACGCTTGACTCAGCGATTAGGACGTTTAGTCAATGACTTGCTGTTTTTAGCTCGTGCGGATAGTGGAATGCTACAACCCCAATGGCAACCCGTCCCCCTTGATGCTTTGCTCATGGAGGTTATCGAAGAACAGCAGATAATCGCGGCTGAAAAGGGTGTTTGCCTATCACTACATTTTGTTGAAACACCCTCTGTTGCCATCACAGAAGAAAATTCGTCTGAGTTTCCGACAGAGGATGCTTTTACAGTTCAGGGGGACTGGGATCAACTTGCCCGTTTATTTACAAATTTGGTGAGTAACGCCTTACAATACACCTCTGCTTCTACCGAGATGCCGAGTGAGGCATCTGTACAAGTGGAATTACAACAGATAGAACGTCCTAACAATGTCGGAGCGCGAAATACACAATCTCTCCTAAGGGTACAAGTGCGTGATACTGGCACTGGCATCTCAGAATCAGCTTTACCTCATATTTTTGACCGCTTCTATCGAGTAGACCCTGCTAGAACCCATGAAGCCGCCGCAGGTTCAGGATTAGGTTTAGCGATCGCACAAGCAATTGTCGAAAATCACCACGGTCACATCCAGGTCGAAAGCGTTCTCAATCAAGGTACAACCTTTACTGTCACCTTACCTGCCTCTAAACCCGAAATTCTTACTTAGCCATTACGACTAACGAACGGCAAAATACATCAAAAAGTGTCGCCAACTATACCTTTGATCTGCCTCCTGTGACAGATGTAGAGGTAGGCGATTGTACTTAAGGTACTAGTAAGAGGCTGGAACAAGAGAGCGACATCCAGCTACAAGCTGAAGTGAAAGTTGGTCACTGATGCAGCCGTAGCCTACGCGGGTCAATTGCGAGATAACCGTAGTCACCACTGCTCCAGCCGTAATTACTGTATCGCGAAATTGAACCTGTTTAGGAGAAGATTATGCCGATTGGTCTAAGAGAAGATGTCGCTTACATAATGTTAAAAAAAATTCATGAAGGTGACGGACAAGGGAAGCATCCAGTTGGTTTTACAGAAACAGACTTTGCGGGTCGTGACCTTTCAATATCTGACATCTTGGGACACCTTGATTATTTAGCTCAAAAGCAGTTTATCGATGCGGAGTTCACTGGTAATGCCTATGCTAACCAGGAAGATGTTCCTAGCGTCGTTGACTCAGACGAGGTAGACTTTCGCATTGCCAATAGCTTTGGTGCACCAGATGGGCCTCTGCCCCACTTAATTACCTTCAAACGCGCCCAGCTAACTGAAAAAGGTCTCAAAATGCTGGAAAAGATGGAGGCAAATCCTCCCAAAGCGCTTGAGGAAGGGCCAGTTGTTCCAATTGCGACGAAAGACATGCCTTTCCTAGAGAAAGTGATGTTGAAGGGAGATTTAGAAGATATCTTTGATGCCAGAGACATTGCAGAGGTTGTTTTCCGTACCATGCGCGACATGATGACGAACGAAGCGTCTGACCGAGTTGCAGATGAACTGCACACAGAAGCCGAACCTACGGAAGATAAAGCCCTACAAAACGAAATTTCAGACCTTTGGACAGATACAAATCCAATTGTTAGTTTCTTGAGCCGAGTACGACCACCTCTAATCATCAAATCAGACACCTTCCTATTCCGGATTCGTCAGGAGTCGGGTTTACCAAAAGACGTAGAACCCGAAACGGTTATTAAAGCTGTTTTTGCAGCAACGAAAGATGAACTGTCGGAGGAACGGATTCAGGAAATTGCTGGATTCTTACCCGACAAAATTCTAGAATTGTGGCAACAAGCTAAGTAAGCGAGCGCGTATTGAATTTACGCCATAGCTTATTTGTAAAAGGTCAAGGAGAAAAGCTTTTCCTTTGACCTTTTCCTTTATCTTTAACCGCTTCCTTCCTCTAAATCAGTTAGTAAATAAACCATTTGTTTTACCAAATGTCTATGAATAAGGCTGAATCGATTACGAAGAACTTCGGACCGTTCGGAGTAATCTTTGGAAGTTTACTGGTTGGTATATCGGCAATTCCCCTCAGTAGCCAAGCAATACCCGTTCCGAATGTGAATGCTTGTCTTAGTCTCTCCCCTGAAGCTCTAGCTAATCAAGGCAGGGCTAATATAGCTAGAGAAAACTGTACAGTGGTTGCACAGGCGGCACCACCACTACCAGAGGAGTTACAGCCTCCTAGCGCAACAGTTGTACTTGTAAACGGTACAGTTAATGTTACGTTGGTAAACCAAACGTATACAGACATCACTTATCAAGTCGTTGGTGACACCGAACCCCGGCCACTTTCAGGACGTGATGATGTCACGCTAAGGACTCTGAGAGCGCCAGTAACTCTTACGTTCCAACGCCCAGATCGCGGTTTGCTGTTGGTGAGTCCACAGGCTTCAGAAGCAGGAAGTTTAGAAGTCACTCTAACAGAAACTACTGATTTAGATGTAGATAAAAGTGCAATGACAATTCAAGAAACAGGTGAAGTTTTCTTGAATTAAGGATTAAGCTGTATGAGCGATCGCACAATCGCGTCCCTCAGCTTTTGCCTGATACAAGGCTTTGTCTGCCGCCACAATCAACTGAGCAGGTGTTTCCTCTAAACTTGGCACAATACTCGCAACTCCTAAGCTCAGCGTAACGTACTGACTGACAGGTGATTTCGCATGACTAATTGCTAACCGTCGGACGTTCGCTCGAATCGCTTCAGCAACCAGAAGTGCGTCCTTCGTATCCATATTGGGTAGAATCACCGTAAATTCCTCTCCCCCATAACGAGCCACCAAATCAGCAGGACGCTTCAACGCCTGACGGAGAGTACGTGCAACCTGTTGCAAGCAAAAGTCACCAGCAAGATGACCATAGGTATCGTTGTAAACCTTGAAATAATCAAGGTCACACAAAATCAGCGATAGTGGTTTTTGCAGTTGTGCTTTCTCATGCCACTCTGCCTTTAGATACTCATCAAACCGTCGTCTATTTGCGACTTGGGTTAAGCCATCAACAGAAGCAAGGCGCTGTAATTCATGATTTGCCTCTTCTAGCTGTTCAAACAACGTTGATTGCTGAATTGCGATCGCTACCTGAGTCGCTAGTGATTTAAGCAAAGCGATTTCCAAAGGTTGCCATTGTCGCGGTTCACTACAGTGATGAGCAATCAACAATCCCCACAAAGCAGGCGAGGGGGCAGTTGAGTGAGAGTGGGATTGATGCAGAGTAGCATTCCGTTGTAGCAAATTAGTTGAAATAGCACTGGGAACTGGGTAAGTAGACAAAACACCTCCCTCTACTCCCCCTGCCTCCTCTACTTCCCTTACCTCCCAACTGCTTACTCTTTCCTGACGGCTCACTCCTTGCAAAATTGGTACAACTAAATTCGCTCTAACTTGTAACTGAGCCAAAAACTCAATATGGCAAGGTGTTAATCCTGCTGTATAAATATCCCTTACAGCTTGGATGCGTCCCCCCTGGTAGGGCTGGACATAGCCTTCACCAAAACAAGGGTCATGCCTCACCATGCCTAAGGTTTTCATATACTCAGAAGCTACAGATTCGACGACAACAGTACCCCTCCAATTTGGCTCAAAACGGTAAATCAGAACTCGGTCAGTCTGGAGAAACTGCCGTACCTCCTCTGCTGTTGTGTTGAGGATATCCTCAAGGTTGAGTGACTGACGGATGCGATCGCACATCACCGCAACGAGTTGTTCTTGCCGGAGGTGTTGGCGCAATGCCTCTTCCGCTCGCGCTCTTTCAGTAATGTCACGAAAGCTCCACACACGACCAATAATTTGTTCACCACTGCGTTGAGGATAAGTAAAGCGCTCAAAGATTCGACCATCTTGTAATTCCATCCGGTCATATCCCTCAGCATCAAGTTGAGCATACAGTTGCTTAACTCTTGCCAAAAAAACGTCTGGTTCTTTCAACTGTGCCTGGAAATATTTGTGTCGCTGCTCGAAATTAGCTGACCTGAGAATTTCCTCAGGAATACCCCACATTTCAAGGAATTTTTGGTTAAAGGTGACAACGACTCCGACTGTATTAACGGCAACAATGCCGTCAGTAGTGGAATTGAGTGTTGCCTCCAACAACGAGACAGAGGTCTTAAGTTCCTCTTGAGCTTGACTTCGTTTAGTGATGTCTCGGATGGCTGTCACTCTAAGTAAGCGTCCTTGGTAAGGAATAGCTTTGCTACGAACTTCAGCAGGGAAAGTTGTCCCGTCGTTTTTCAGACAGATACTTTCGTACATCAGTTCGCTACCCAACTCAATCATTTGCCGGACATAAGAGCGAGATTCTGGAGCAACAAATTCTAGAAAACTCATCCCAACCACTTCTGCTGGTTTGTAACCAAACAACCGAGCAAAATTACGGTTTATCTGACGTACTTTCCCTTGCTCATTAATTGAGATTGCCTCGAATGTTGCTTCCGCTAGACAGCGAAATTGCTCCTCACTTTCCCGTAGTGCCTTTTGAGCAAGCTTATGATTGGTAATCTCTTGTTGTAGCTGTTCGTTTGTGCTAATGATTTCTCTAGTACGCTCTTCTACTAATTCTTCAAGGTGGTGCTGGTACTTAATTAATTGAGCTTCTACGGAGGAACGCCCGTTAATTTCCTGTTGCAGTTGTTCATTGGCTTTAGTCAATTCTGCTGTGCGTTCTTCCACCAAACGCTCAAGCTCGTCATGATATTCACTTAATAAGTATTGGTGGTGCTGTCTCAACTGTTTTTGAGCGATCACACGATGGCACGCTTCAATGGTGTGGGCAACCAAAGTTGCGATCGCAGCGACAAAATTCACTTCGATAGAAGTCCACTGGCGTGGTAAATCTGTGTGTTCATGACAGACTATACCCACCATCTGACCATTCAGCCAAATTGGTGCATCCAACATTGATGTGATACCGTTTGGGATCAGATAAGGCTGGGCAAATTCTTGCGTTCTAGGGTCAGTATAGGCATCATGTGCTGCAATAGTACATTCAACTGCTAGCGCACGAAAATAATTCGGATAGTCAGTTGCCACCAGTTCCATTCCGGACGTATGACACCCTCGGCTTTGCTCGTACAAATCCAAGCATTTCATGCTTGAATGAGCTAAACTTAACTGTATTACTGTATTATCTGCGGTGTTAGTTACCTCTTGGGCATTGCTAACGTCTAAAGACAACCAAAACGGTATTGTTTGGGAAAAAGAATTGTTGGGGTACAGCCAAATGCTGACTCGCTCGACTTCAAGGACATCAGAGACAACTTCGGTAATTTCCCTCAAGGCGGCATTCAAATCACCTTGGTCAATTGTTTTGCTTCTTGCTAGTGTTACCAATGCCTGAGTTTGCCGACGCAGAGGTTGTTCAACCTTCAGGCAATCAACCACATCCTCCCTGTTTAGGAAAGTTACTGATGCAATATCAGAAGGTAAAGGGCAAGAGATATTCTCTGTATTACTCACTTTTGTATCCTCACTTCTTTTTGGAAGCGGGGCGAAAAGCCAACGTTTGACTCCTTCTTCCTTCTCAAGAAAGTTATGCCCCTCCTGTTGTCCTAGGCTCAATCAAGTACTTTACGAGCTGTGCTTCCAGTAGAAGCAGACTTTTGCCGGAATAGTCTGTAAGACTCCTTGGCTTTTTCCTGTGTAGATGCTCTGTTCTCAGGGAAAGCACACAATAATCGACTATTCTACAAAATTTTGCTCTAGATCTGTATTCACGGACTCTGTTTATCGTGATCATCCTCCCACATTTCACTAGAGCATGGAGCAGCAGATAAGTAATTAAAGTAACGTTAAGTTGAGTAAACCATACTCAAATCTTTGTAATTTTAAAATTTTTGATAGCTCAAAATTACTGGTTTTTATGTAAAGAGAAATATAATTGTTGAAACGCTTGTTTACTTAACTTGATGATAGAAAATTATTTAGGGAAATAAAATAATTGTTTGTATTGATAAAAACAAGAAAGTTTGCAATCGCATTTCCAAAAAGCTATGTAGATGATGGATTAGAATATCCTCTAAACCAAGCAGAACTCAGCTTTTAACCTACAACTCCCAATCCCAGAAAAATTATTTAATAATTCTGCACTGCCTTAAGGCGGATGGCACATCTAGAAAGGTTGCGATAGATTGTTAGTCTATTGATTTGTGATCTACAGCATGGTAGAGCTGGATTTGAACTCCCCTTCCTTACCAAATGGTGAGTTTGCTAGGGTGGAAGCGCTTCAGCGCTACAAAATTCTCGATACTCCTCCTGAAATAGCGTTTGATGATTTAACAGCTCTGGCAGCCTCCTTTTGCAACACTCCAATCGCCCTAGTGAGCCTAGTCGATACACATCGGCAGTGGTTCAAATCAAAAGTTGGTTTAACGGCAACAGAGACACCGAGGGAAATAGCGTTCTGCGCCCACGCGATTCAGCAACCTGACACTTTGCTCGTTGTACCTAATGCACTAGAGGATGAACGGTTTGCCAGCAATCCCCTGGTAACCTCTGAACCCCACATTCGGTTTTATGCTGGGGCTGTTCTTGTTACACCTGATGGCTTTCCCCTGGGTACACTGTGCGTCATTGATCGGGTTCCTCGCTATCTCAGTCTAGAACAGAGACAATCCCTACAAGCTCTAAGCCGTCAAGTCATCTCACAACTAGAGCTACGGATTAACCTTACTCGCGTCAAGCGAACAACTATTCAGCTTAAAGGTGTCGCAAAAGCCCTACATCGCAGTAATCAGCATCTTAGTCAAACGTTATGTGAGTTGAAGCATACCCAATCCCAACTGATTCAGACTGAGAAAATGTCTGGTTTGGGTCAATTGATTGCTGGTATAGCTCATCAAATTAATAATCCCATCACCTTCATTCACGGTAATATCCCCCACATTCAAAGCTACATCCAAGACTTGTTGGAACTGCTGTCACTCTATCAACAGCACCATCCCAAACCTCATCCAAAAATCCAACAGAAAGCTGAAGAGATCGACCTCAACTTTCTCATTAAAGACTTACCTAAAGTTTTCTCTTCTGTAGAGGTTGGCACAACACGTATCCATCAACTAGTGCGATCGCTACAGAATTTTTCTCGGAAAGATCAAGGGAAAAAGGAACCTGCTGACATCCACAAAGCGATCGACGATACTTTATTAATCTTGGAACACCGACTGCAAGCAAGAGCCGAGCAGCCAGGTATCAGAGTCGTAAAAGAGTACGGCAACTTACCGATTGTTGAGTGCTACGCCGGATCGCTCAACCAGGTTTTCATGAATATTTTGAGTAATGCAGTTGATGCTCTAGAACAAGCGACTAAGATGCGCTCTTCTTCAAAACTTGAACAGCATTGTAATACCATTACCATCCGGACAGAGTTACAACAGCCAGCAAAAAGTAAGAAAGGCTCAATTTTAATTCGTATTTCTGACAATGGCTTAGGTATTCCAAAAGCAATTGTTGGACGAATCTTCGATCCATTTTTTACAACAAAGCCTGTTGGTAAGGGAACAGGCTTAGGGCTGTCGATTAGCTATGCAATTGTGGTTGAGAAGCACGGCGGGAGACTCAATTGCTTCTCTGAACCTGGAAGAGGAACAGGGTTTTGGATTGAAATTCCCCTGTAGGCAAACTAACGTGGTCTCTTGAATTCTCCATTCGACCTGCAAAAGAAAGTGGGGAATGGGGATTGGGAGAAAAAGTCTACTGGATTAAGTCAAAAAAAGCTTCATCCAGTTCGTAGCCAAATAGTTGTGCCATCGACTTCAGCCGTGATTGGCTACTAATTCCCTGCTGCTGCATCCAGTTAGTCAGAATAAAAATTTTGTGCATCACGAAGATTTCTAATGCTTCAGGATTGTACTGAATGCCTTCTGTGCGATTAAATTGGTGCGGTACCAGCATGGCGGTGTAGCGGGAGAGTTCACCAGATTTCCAGTCGAGCAAAAAGGGTAACCAGGGATATTGGGCATCTAGCCGAATAAACCAGAGTCGCACTTCTGGGATTTCTGAGAGTTCCCGTGGGTCATCGGCTTCGCGAGGATAGTCAAACTCAAAGCGCAGTTGCTGTTCATGGGAGGTTATGGCTTGCTCTTGAAGCAACTTTTCAATTACCGATTGAGCTGCTGATACATCCAAGTTGTTGATGCAGTCAGTATTAAGAGTGATTGTAAGGGTCATTGCGTCGTCAAAATCTGAGCTTGTGATCAATTGTCTCAAAGGAGCGATCGCCTTTGGGCAGTGTTGCAGGTAATCGTGAAGAAGCATTAGTTATTAGACCTATCCGGAAAATATTTAGCACACCTATATGTAGGAGGTTGATTGGCTAATTGAGGCGATAAGACTCTATGTATAGTATCGTCTGCTAATTTGTGGATAAGTCTATTGAAAAGCCACTCAAGCAGCTCTTTATCGAATAGCTCTGGCTCTTCAAAGTGAGGCGCATGACTACTCTTCTCAAATACAAGGAGATTTCCATGCTTCATCACATTTTCTGCATCGAGAACCGCTTGATGCTGGAACTGCTGACTCCCGCCATCGCGCCAAAGTATCTCAATGTCTTCAGTCCACAGCAGTTGAAAGAATTGAAGAGTCAGTTAGGGATGGCGGATGCCCGCAGATAGCATTCACACTTACCAGTAACCAGATGAACATCCAAACCAGTGTACAAATCATAATTAATGCAGATGTTGAGCAAGTGTTTGACTATTCAATTGATTGTCAAAACTTGCCAATGTTGTTCACAGGCTACCAATCAATTCCTGCCATTTTGAGTGCAAGCACAACCGATGGTTTACCGCTTCAAGAGGGCAGTATGAGGATTGTGAACAATAGCGATGGTTCTGCGATCGCAGAAATCATCACCACACTACAACGCCCCACTGTTCAAGCCTACAAATTGATTCGAGGATTCAAGCCTCCCTTTGCATGGCTAGTGCATTCTGCTTCTAGCAAGTGGTTGTACAATGATACCCATTCAGGTACACACATCACCTGGACGTTTGAATTTAAGATACAACACCTGCTTGCCTATCTTTTCTTTCTCGCAGTTGTGAAGCGTCCGTTTCAAACAGCTCAAAGAATTTGTCTTGAGAATCTCAAGAGAGCCGTTGAGGAACGCGAGCGTTGTGAGCTATCTGTAAGTCCTGATTTTTCTAAAAAATAGAACTTCTTTTTGCTACGCAAAGAGGAAAAAGTTATGCGAATCACCCTTTTGACCGTTGGTTCTCGCGGAGATGTACAGCCGTTTATCGCCCTAGGATTAGGGTTGCAGCAGGCAGGACATACGGTTCAGTTAGCAACCCATCCGCCCTTTCAAGCAATGGTTCACAGCTATGGGTTGGAATTTGCACCCATTGAAGGGGATGTGCAGGCGCTCATGGCGGGGGAAGCTGGGCAGCAGATGTTAGACGCAGGCAATCCCCTCCAGCTAATTCAGCGATATGTCCAGATGGTGGAACCGTTACTGACACAAGCAATGGCAGACTCCTGGAAAGCGTGTCACAGTAGCGAGGCCATCATCGGAACTGCCTTCACGAGTTGGGGATACGACATCGCTCAGAAGTTGGGCATTCCCTTCTATTTTGCCGCCTTAATGCCGCAGAGTGCCAATCCGGACTTTCCCTTTCCGTCACTGCCGCAAACGCTACCGTTGGGAGGGTTCCTAAACTCACTCACCTATCCGGTACTGCTGGAAGGCTTTGGACTGATGTTCCGCAAGTCCATCAATCAGTTTCGTCAAACCACATTACAACTGCCACCCTTACCAAGATGGACAGGGTTGTATGGGCGACTCGACAAAGCAGGTGTTCCCTACCTCTACGGCTTCAGCCCAACAGTCATACCCAAGCCTACCAACTGGGCGGAGCGGTTGCACGTCACAGGTTATTGGTTTTTGCAACACCCCCAAAACTGGACACCACCTCAAGATTTGCTGGCGTTTCTGAGAGCAGGCTCGCCGCCAGTCTACATCGGCTATGGAAGCATGACGGGACGAGAGCCGGAGCGCATGACCCAGATTGCTCTGGCAGCGTTGGCAAAAACAGGACAGCGAGGCATTTTGCTTACAGGTTGGGGTGGCATCTGTGCGGCTGACTTACCGGAGACTGTCTTTAAGCTAGAGTCTGCACCGCACGACTGGCTGTTTCCTCGGATGGCAGCAATTGTGCATCATGGTGGAGCTGGGACGAGTGCGGCGGCACTGAGAGCTGGCGTGCCATCTGTTGTCGTTCCTTTCTTTGGAGATCAGCCGTTTTGGGCACATCGGCTCCTGCAATTAGGAGTTAGTCCGGCTCCGATTCCCAAGTCCTCTTTGACAGTGGATAAGTTAGCAGAGGCGATCGCGATTGCGGTGAGTGATGAGACAATGCAGCAACGGGTAAGAGCGATCGGCAACCAGATTCGAGCTGAGAATGGTGTTCAGCAGGCGATCGCTGCATTTCATCAGCACCACTTGTAAGTTATAGAGACAATAATTTAACGGTCTTAAGCCGTTTCCAACCAATCGAAAATCTGCTCTAACTGCTGCAGTGTAACCAATCCGTACTGCCAAAGAACCATCGGCAAGAGATTTAGAGCATCGGGTTGATGGCGTACAGCCAAGTCAATTGAAGTGGATGGAATTGCCAAGTCATCCTGTAAAAAACAAATCAACCGTTGCAATCGTTTTGAATTCATTGCTTAATCCCTGCATAAGTAAATTCTTCTAGCTATAAAGACCAACGTACTGACAATTTGTGAAAATATTGTGATTTATAGTTAACGAATCATTAATAAGACCTTTATCTCAGCCCCGTATATTCACTTGCGAGATTGATTTGTGTTGCTCTTGAGCCGCAAGACTTATCCCTACTTCCAAAAATAGGCGAGTGAATATGTTTCGTGTTCCCAAATCTGTCATGCTAGCAGCGATCGCGTTTATTGTGATTTTGCTGCTTCAGCCCCACCGTGGAGTGACAACGCCGATTATGACTGACCAACCCCCGCTTGTCATTGGACATCGAGGAGCAAGTGGCTACCGTCCAGAACATACGCTTGCTGCCTATGAATTAGCGATTCAGATGGGAGTGGATTACATTGAACCTGATATTGTTTCGACCAAGGATGGGGAGTTGATTGCGCGTCATGAAAATGATATTGCTGAGACAACTGATGTAAGCGAACATCCAGAGTTTAGCGATCGCAAAACCACTAAAATGATTGACGGTAAAGAAGTCACTAGTTGGTTTACCGAAGATTTCACTCTTGCCGAGATTAAGACTCTTCGAGCTAAAGAACGCTTACCATTTCGTAGTAGTGCTTACAATGGTCAATTTGAGATTCCCACTCTGCAAGAAGTCATTGATTTAGCGAAGCAAAAAACGGCTCAAACAGGACGCACAATTGGGATTTATCCGGAAACCAAGCATCCTACTTATTTTGATTCGATTAATCTTTCACTCTCAGAACCATTAGTTGCCATCTTCAAGAAAAATGGCTACACTAGCTCATCCTCCTCTGTCTTTATCCAATCCTTTGAAGTTGAGAATCTCAAACAACTGAACCAGATGATTGATGTTCCGTTGGTGCAGTTGTTGGATGCGGCAGATATGCAGCCTTATGATTTTGTTGTCAAAGGCGACTCTCGCACCTATGCTGATTTAACGACTCCCACCGAATTAGCCAAAATTGCTGAATATGCAGATGGCTTAGGTCCCTACAAGCGGCTGATTGTACCCGTTGGTGAAGACAAACGCCTCAAAGCTCCCACTGCCCTGATTAACGATGCTCATACGGCTGGTTTAAAGGTACATACCTGGACATTTCGCAACGAAAACCAATACCTTGCACCTGACTACAACGGCAGTTCTCAAGCTGAATACGAGCAGTTTTTTAAGTTAGGCATTGATGGTGTATTTAGTGATTTCCCCGATACTGCTGTTAATGCTCGTAATCAAATATTCTCAAGTTCCACTTAATTAAATCTAAGAAAAAATAAACCATTAACAATCAAAAACTAACAACAAACGGCAAGACTTCACTATCTTTTCATCGATTCTTCATTGCTGCTTAGCCTGATTCCTAGTAGCATTAGCTGTAATAGGGTGTCAGAGTTATTGTCACCCTATCTTCATGAACAAATCAGCGCAAACGCTCTGCATCGGGTTATTCGTTTTTGGAACATTAACCGCTCCTGGAGTTGCTCAAACAACAGATACCAACCCCGATGCTTCACTCTCTTCATCCACTAGTGCTGCTGACTTAAAAATTACTCCCCGCTTTGGAGTAGGCTACAGCACTTCTGGCGCTGGTTATGATGCTTTTACTAATATTGAAGGCTTTGTCCCGTTATTACAAAGTCCTGGCAGTACTCTCACCTTCCTCGAAGGCAGACTCCTCATCGACAATGAGGCAGACTTTGGTGGCAATCTGTTGTTAGGACACCGGGTTTATAATCCAAAGAGCGATCGCATTCTTGGTGGCTACATCTCCTATGATCATCGGGATACAGGGAGTAGTAGCTTCAACCAACTCGGTGCTGGCTTTGAAAGCTTAGGAGAAATTTGGGACTTTCGTAGCAATTTCTATCTACCAATTGGGGATACTCGTCAACTTGCCGAAGAAAGTAGTGTTCAAAATTTCAGCGCGTTGACAGAACCTTTTTTCCAAGACAACTTTTTGGTTGCAACAGGTACACAACAACGTTTTGAGAGTCGGCGCTTTGAAGCGGCAATGGGGGGATTAGATGTTGAAGCGGGTGTCAGAATTGCTCGCTTGGGGGCAACGGGTGACCTTCGAGGGTATGCTGGATTGTACTATTACGATGCACCTGAAAGTGACGATACGTTAGGCTGGCGTGCCCGTTTGGAAGCCCACCCCAACGATAATTTGCGCCTCGGTTTATCGGTTCAAGATGATGCAACTTTTGGCACGAATGTTGTGTTCAGCATCGGGGCAAATTTTCCAGGCACTCGTCCTAGGGGGGCGAAGGAACGTGGTACATCACAACAGGTTGCTGCACGTTTAGGGGAATCAGTTTCTCGTCAAGTGAATATTGTTGTTGATGAGCAATTTGAATCTGAGTCATTCACTGAGCAAGTTACCCTCAAAGCGACTAACCCAAACACCAATGAACCCTATGTTTTTCAACACGTCAACCTGGGTTTAATGGATGGAAATGGCACATTTGAGAATCCTTTTGGCACAGTACAAAATGCCTTGACTGTCGCGCAAGCTGACAACATTGTCTATGTGCAGTCTGGAACCAATCCTGGAATTCCTGCCTTTACGATTCCTGATAGCGTGGCTGTACTCTCCACTGCCCTACCGCACATTATCGACACAGTAGAATTTGGCACTGTACAACTAGCATTATCGGGTAGTGGGCAGTTTCCTGAAGTTACGGGTACCGTTACCTTGGGGAATGATACAACTCTATCGGGATTTGCGATCGCTAATGTTACTGGGAATGCGATCGAGGCGACGAATCTTCAGAATGTGACAATTCTCGACAACCGCATCACTAATCCAACAGAGCAGGGAATTATCCTGAATAATGTGACAGGAACGAGTGTAATTGCGAGTAACAGCATTACCAACAGTGGACTAGCAGGTATTTTCGTTCGCGGTTCTGGTACGACTCAACAGGAGTTAACCCTCAATAACAACACAATTAGTGGCAGTGGTAGCCAGGGTATTTTCCTCCAAGTCACTGAAGAGGCTCAACAGCAAGCTATTCTCAGCAATAACACTGTGAGTAACAGCATTGGACAGGGAATTTTCATCGAAGCATCTGGGAATACCCAACAGAATTTAGCGATCGACAATAGTACAATTAACAGCACGGTACTCAGCAGCGATGGCACTGGGGGACAAGGTATTTTGGCTCAGGCTTCTGCGGAAGCTCAACAAACATTCAGTATCACTAATAGCCAGATTAACGACAGCGCCAATTCAGGTTTATTTGTTCAGTCTTCTGAAAGTGCTACACAGAACTTCACCCTCAACAGCAGCACCGTTAGCAACAGCACTGGCTCAGGTTTACTAGTGCAGGCATCTGGTACGACTCAGCAAGAATTTACCCTCAACAACAGCACAATTAACAACACAGCTATTGGTAGTGATGGCAGTGGGGGGCAAGGTATTTTGGCTCAGGTTTCTGGGGAAGCTCAACAAACATTCAGTATCACTAATAGCCAGATTAACAACAGCGCTAATTCAGGTTTATTTGTTCAGTCTTCTGAAAGTGCTACACAGAACTTCACCCTCAACAGCAGCACCGTTAGCAACAGCACTGGCTCAGGTTTATTAGTTCAGGCCTCTGGTACGACTCAGCAGGAATTTACCCTCGAAAACAGCACAATTAACAACACAACTGTTGATAGCGATGGCAGTGGTGGTCAAGGTGTTTTTGTTCAGGCAAATGAAGGAGTCCAACAGCAATTTACTGTAACAAACACGACAGTTAATACTAGTGATGGTCAAGGGATTTTTGTTCAAGCAAATGATGCTCAAAACCAGAACTTCATTGTCAGTAATAGTACAGTAAGCGACAACGTAGGACAGGGAATTTCTGTTCAGGCAAATGGTACTACTGAACAGGAATTTACTATTGAAGGCAGCACAATTGAACGCACGCAGGTTAGTAATGATGGTAGTGCTGGTCAAGGGATTTTCATTCAAGGGAATGAGTCAACTCAGAATTTCAGTATTAATGGTAGTACAGTAAGTGATAATTCAGGACAAGGCATTTCTATTCAAGGGAATGATGCAACACAGAACTTTACTCTCAATAGTAGTCAGATTAGTAATAACACAGGCACAGGTGTACTTATCCAAGCTTCTGATACAACTCAACAAGAATTCGCCCTCAACAACAGCACAATTGATGGCACAAAACTAGGTAGTGATGGCGGTGGCGGACAAGGCGTTTTTATTCAAGCAAACGAAGGTGTTCAGCAAGAATTTGCCATCAACAACAACGCAGTTAGCAATAACGCAAGTCAAGGCATTTTCGTTCAAGCAAATGATGTCCAGAAACAGAATTTTAGTGTCACCAATACTGAGGTTAGTAATAGTGCCAGTCAAGGTATTGTTGTCCAAGCTAATGGCACTACTCAACAAGAGTTCAATGTTGAAAACACAACAATTAGCAACAGCAAAGACCAGGGTATTTTAGTTCAGGCGAATGGCACTACTCAACAAAAATTCAGCATTGATGACACAACGATTAATGTCAGTACGGGTCAAGGTGTTTTGATTCAAGCATCTGAAAACTCACAACAAGCATTTCGTCTGAGACGTAACACCATTTCGGGAACTGCATTTGAGGGGATTTTAGCTCAGGGGAATGACACAGCGCGGATTGATGCTCGTGTCCAGTTCAACAGCTTAAATAACAGCAATAATGCTTCTGGTTTCGCTGCAATCATGAACAGTAATCAAAATTTCTGTTTACAACTGGATGGAAACAATACCAACACGAATTTCCAGCTACAGCGAAATGCGGGAACGTTCCAAGTTGTTGATCGGGATAATGTGGAGGTAAATAATACAGGAGTGGTTAATCTTACACCAACGACTGGAGACTTTGAGACAGTGACAGTTTGCCCTGGAGAGTAGGGTTAGCTAACAAGATGGTAGGTTTTAGGTGTTAGGTGGTAGGGTGAAAGGCAAATCTTGAAGTTAGAATTTCCCGGATGTCGTATTCTTTCCAAGTCTTGAGCTAGATTTTCGCCTAAAATCTACCACCTACACGCCTTAACCTTGACCGACTTAGGTTGGCATTGTCCACTGTTTCTGGTTTCACTATGTCTTCTGAGTTAATTTTGCGTCCTGCTGAACCGGGTGATGTACAAACTATCTTTGATTTAGTTGCAGCGCTGGCAGAGTATGAACATCTATCTAGTGCTGTTGTTGGTAGTGTTGATGCTCTTTGTGAACACTTGTTTGGTTCCAAGCCTTATGTTGAGGTGGTTCTGGCAGAGTATGGAGAGAAAGCTGTCGGGTTTGCGCTGTTTCTCCAAAGTTATTCAACGGTTCTAACAAAGCCAGGAATTTACCTAGAAGACTTGTTTGTACTCCCTGAGTTTCGACGCCTTGGTATTGGTAAGGCTATCTTCTCGTATCTCGCCCAGTTAGTAGTGTCTCGTGAGTGTGCGAGTCTGGAGTGGAGTGTGTTGGATTGGAATGAACCTGCGATCGCATTTTATCGTCGGATGGGTGCTTCAATTCAAGAGGATGGACGCATTTGCCGCATCACCGGGGACTCCCTTACCCAACTAGCCACTCAAGACTTATCGTTGAGGGTGCGTTTAGCTGTCCCAGAAGATGTACCGATACTAGTTCGCTTGCTTCAACAGCAAGCTGATGACAAGACATTAGCTGAACGTACTAATGCTTTGCAGGAGCATCTATTTGGTGAACAAACGTATATCGAAGCAGTTCTGGCTGAATCTGAGGGGCAAGTCGTAGGATTTGCCACATTTTTCCATAATTACTCCACATTTCTCACCAAACCAGGGCTTTATCTAGATAAGTTGTTTGTTTTGCCCAACTACCAGCCTCAAGATATTAGTAAAGCCATTCTGATCTATCTTGCACAGTTAGCTGTTTCTCGTAGTTGTGGACGTGTTGAGTGGTTGGTTGAGTGGAATGAACCCACAATTTCTTTTTATCAAAGTTTTGGGGCTTCAATCTTGCCAGATTGGCGCGTTTGCCGGATAACGGGTGATGCTTTGACTCAGCTAGCTATAAAAGCTTCAACAGCAAACATCAGCTAGGGTTACTGATGATGTTGCAGATACTGTAAATTGTCAACAAGTGTATTTTTTCTTACCGTAAGTTGTCTCTACGCTGAGAAAATAAGCATAACTACTCAAGATTTCAAGCAAGACGTTTCAAGTTGAGAGGAAAGGGGTCATGGTTATTTGGGTAAATGAACAGATCGATCCGTCTGGACTTCTCTATTCTTGTATTGCCTGTTGCAATGAAGATCAGGCAAAAGACTGCCACGAGTCTTTCGAGCAAAATTTGACGGAGGAACAAAAATCAGCAGGTTGGGTTGCAAGGATGAGAACAGTTGATTCCTGGGACGACGTGCCAGCCAATGCGTTGAAACTAGACTAAACATACAATAACCCGAAGAGTCGGAGGCTTAAAACGTGAAAAGCTGGTTGCAACCTCCCCGTCTACGCATTGGTGAAGAAAACGAGGCAGAACCCCGTCATGCGACATGGCTAGAACTGTTTTACGATTTGGTGTTTGTGGTAGCCGTTTCTCAACTTGCCCATAATCTGAGTAAAGATGTCTCCATAACAGGATTTTTGGGCTTTGTGATGCTATTCGTACCCGTTTGGTGGGTATGGATTGGCAGCACGTTCTACGCCAACCGTTTTGATAGTGATACCATTGGTCGTCGGCTGCTAATGGGTATACAGATGCTTGCTGTTGCAGCACTAGCAATCAATGTGCATCATGGATTGGATTCTAGTTCTGTAGGCTTCGCCCTTTCCTACGCCGCAGCTAGAGGAGTACTGGTAATAGAGTACTTATGGGCAGGATGGTACATCCCCACAGCGCGTAAGCTAACAAATTATTATGCAGGGGGGTTTGCGATCGCAGCAACTCTCTGGCTCATCTCAGCCTTTGTCCCAATTCCATTCCGATTCATCCTTTGGGGAATTGGGCTAGCCGTAGACTTTGCCACACCACTGACAGCACAACGGTTTCAACTCCAGCTACCCCTTCACTTGGAACACCTACCAGAGCGTTTTGGGCTGTTTACGATCATTGTCCTGGGTGAGGCGATAATCGCTGTTGTCAATGGTGTTGCTGAAGTCGAATGGGATGGAATAAGTGAACTTGCCGCTATTTTCGGCTTCGCTACTGCCTTTAGCTTGTGGTGGGTGTACTTCGAGAATGTTAGCGGTTCAGCATTGCGGACAGCGGGTGCATTGAGGAAATTCCAGATTTATCAAGTTTGGCTTTACGGGCATTTACCGCTAGTAATTGGACTGGCGGCGGCAGGAGTGGGTGTAGAACATGCGATCGCAACTGAATCAAATCTGGCGTTATCCAATCCTGATCGCTGGTTGCTTTGTGGTTCTGTCGCCCTGTGTTATCTTGCTTTAGCAATTTTGCACCGCACAGGAGTGATATTTCATTGCAAAGCGAGAACTAGGCACCGATTAGGCGCAATGGCAGCGCTATTGGTAGTGGCAATCGCTGGTACTAATTTATTGCCTATTACTGTAACTGCGATCGTTGCGATCATTTGTGCTGCCCAAGTTGGACTTGACTTATATCAAGGTCGTCCTGCAACGGCTTAAGTCATGGAGGGGAAAAGTCCCTGATAGGATTAGGCTGTTGTTGAAGTGTATCAATTAACATACTGATCGCCACACAGTTTCTTGAGAGAGCGTTAGCCTGAAAATAGGGAGTAGCGAGTGCAACAGAGGTAAGGGCACAATGCTCTAATCTAGAGATATAGGGCGGTTTTCCCCACTTAAAAAGCCAGGGGATAATGTCGCTATACTTCCAATTGATACCTTTATTATTGTTTTAGTTTCATAGGGTCAGATATATGACATCGTATGCAACCGCTTCTGCCAGAGCTGAAATGAGTGAACTCCGGCGTTTAAAAACCTTATTACCGCCAGAATTGCAAAGCTGGGTCATGGTAGAAGGAACCACTGAAGTCAATCCCCCCTTGCTTCGCTCTGAAGAAATTGGTAGAGATGAGGTAGAGATTCAGATTGATCTGGTGAAATGGGAGCAACTTGCCCTTGATCAGCGTAACTTGCTGTTTTGGCACGAAGTCGCCCGGATTCAGAATGACACCATCCCGAAAGAGGGCTGGGAAATGGCAGCCTTAGCAATTGGTTTGGGGGGTGCTGTTGGCGAACTGTGGGTTCAAGATGGCTTGCTGCTGCTGCTAGCGTTGGGACTGTGTGGTGTCTCAGGTTGGCGGATGTATCAAAAGAACAATGGAGAGAAAACCTTTAAGGAAGCCACGGAAGCTGACGAAAAAGCGATCGCTCTTGCTACACGCTTTGGTTATAGCCTACCCAACGCCTACAAGAGTCTTGGTAGTGCCTTAAAAACTATGATTGAATTAACCCCCAGCCGTCGTCAACGCCGCAAATACGAAGCACGACTCACCGCGCTGAAAAAGAGTGCATCTCAAGCGAAAGCACGAGTTAAATCTAAACGAGAGGAACTAGCTTAGTCGTCAACCTCAAGCAATTTTGATAAGTGCAAAATTTCCGAGTTGCTCATCAAGCAAGAATTTCAAAAACATCGCACTTCCCAATTCCCGAATATACGTTTGTAGGGGCGCACACCTGTCATTAGTGTCAACTTAAGACGAGAGCGATTGGAAATCGCGTCTATAAAAACAAAGTCCGCCTACCCTTCGGGAACGCTAACGCGAATGCGGACTAACGGAAAATTAAGATTCTTATAACCCGCGCAGGCGGATCCGTGTCTGTGTAGCTGCGGTTTCAACCGCCAAGCTGACGTTAAGTTGACACCAATGACGGCTGTGCGCCCTTGCTATTTAAACCAGCAGATCAGTACAGTATTAAACACCATAAATACTCCTCAAAACCACAGCTCTATAAGTTCTCAATCTTCAGAATAAAGAGAGTTGCACGAATGATTGACTCACTTGAACAGCTTGAGCATTTAAGTGTTCAAAACTCTTGTTACGGTCTGCAATATACTGAGCAAGACACCGAGCAACGTATTCAGTTAACTTAACAGGTACAGCATTCCCAATCATTTGTTCAATATCAGTTTTAGAACCTGAAAAAATAAAGTTTTTTGGGAAAGTCTGTAAATAACTTCTCTCAAGAGTTGTTAAAGGACGTATAGCTGATGATATTGGGGCTGAATCACCAGGGTGAGGTTTATATGTTTTAGGGATAGGTCGATTAACGCCTCTAATTGTTGGGCTAGGTTCATCAATGCTAAATACTCCACGTCTCTTATAGCTTCTTGGATGTCTATAATAATGCTCAATATCTAAATATACGCCTATCTCTCTAAAATATTGTCGAATAGTCATCGATTGGGTAGATAAATCAGCGTCTAAATAAGCATCTAGTTTGTTATCTTCACCATTGAGTTCTCCCACCCAGAAGAACCTTTTTCTGCTTTGTGGAACACCGCAAAAGCTAGCATTAAGGATTTTCTCACTAAGACCATAATTTGCCTCTTTGAAAATTGCCTTAGCTTGCTGATACTTTGGGCTTTTCACAAATCTATCAACATTTTCCATGATGAAGAACTGAGGTTTAATAGCCGTTACAATCTCAGCAAAAGAGATTGTTAAATCTCCCCTACCCAAACTTTCATCTCTTTTTCCAGCACTAGAGAAATCTTGGCAAGGCGGCCCCCCGGCTATAATGTCTGGCTTAAATTCCTTAAAAAGCTCAAAATTCTCCTTAAGACTACTAAGGTCAACAACAAAAGCTTGATGAGCAAAATTACGTCGATAAACATCAATAGCCAATTCCCAGTTATCAAAACCAGCAATTACCTCAAAGCCAACATTTTGCAGTCCTAGCGATAATCCACCACATCCTGAGAAAAGATCTACTACTCTAAATTGGCTTGGCTTTGTTTTCATACTTATTCTCTAGAGGAACACCTGTATCCCTACTCTTAGATAGACCGAGAGGGTGGGTTTAAGCTCACCCGATTGGTTCAGTCACTCAGGCGAGGGCACATAGAAGTCATAAACCGTACATTAGGAAGTGTCGAACACGATTCATGAGGCAATGACAATGCAAGCTTCCGAGACTCAACCTACTGCTAACGAACAACTCAACCCAACTGCTGATATTCAAGCTCCTGCCAACGGTCAACTTAACCCAGCCGCCACAGCTCAACTCAACAAGCCTGTACTACAGCTAGGTTCCAAAGGACAGGAAGTCAATGAACTACAAAGACTCTTAACCACCTGGGCGAATTACACAGATTATTCAGGTGTAATTGATGGCATATTCGACGCAGATGTGAGAACTGCTGTCATTGCCTATCAGCATCAAATGTTTTTAGTAGAAGATGGCATTGTTGGAAATCTGACTTGGCAAGCACTGTATAAAGGTGCGCCCGTGAACATGCCAACCCTCAAGCAAGGTAGCAAGGGCAGTGCCGTAGTTACCCTTCAGAATGTCCTAAAGCTTACTGGCGACTACGGCAGTACAGTTGATGGTGACTTCGGTTCACGCACCAAAGCGGCTGTACAAGCGTTCCAAAAGCGTGTCGGTCTTGTTTTTGATGGGATTGTTAGCGATCGCACTTGGCACGCTCTGAGCAAAGTCCCTCACTAAACGGAAGTTGTCGCTAAAGCTCTTTTGCGAGTTGAGCTTTAGCTTGCTGCCAAAATTGGTCTAATTCTTCAATACTATACTCTGACAGGGGGCGAGATGCGATCGCCTCCATTTTCGCTAAACGTTGAATAAAGCGGCGATTCGTTCCCTGTAATGCCTCTGTTGGGTCAAGCTCATACCAACGCGCTAAGTTAATCAGAGTAAACAGTAAATCTCCCAGTTCTGCCTGCTGATGTGCTTTGTCTTCCTGCTCAAGTGCTTGTTGGAATTCAGCCAATTCTTCGTGAAACTTCGCCCAAACGCCCTCAATATTCTCCCACTCAAAGCCAGCCGCTGCCGCTTTTTGAGAAATCTTCATCCCGGCGGTTAAAGGTGGCAATGTCTGGGCATAGCGGTCAAGTTTACGACTCAGTAGCTGTTTCTGTGCAGCTGTTTCTCCTTTTTCCGCTGCTTTGATTTGCTCCCAATTTTGACGAACATCCTCAACACCATCGACTTCTACATCTCCAAACACATGAGGATGACGCCGAATCAGCTTTTGGGTAATTCCTTGAGCGACTTCTTTTAGAGTAAAATCCCCGGCTTCCGTCGCAATCTGAGCTTGGAGTACCACCTGCAAGAGTAAATCTCCCAGTTCTTCTGCGATCGCATCTTTATCACCACTCTGAATCGCATCCACAACTTCATACGCTTCTTCAATCACATAAGGAATCAGCGTCTGAGGGGTTTGCGCTAAATCCCAAGGACAGCCACCATTAGGCGATCGCAACTGGGCAACCACATCAATCAACTGTTGCAGTGCTTCTAAGATAGAAGATTCCAGCCTCAGCGGCGTTTGCTCCTGGGAAGTAGACATAAAGGAAAACTCAAAAACCACTTAACTATCCTTAATTTAAATCCCTTTAAAGGATTTAACCGTGCCTCGATGCTACATCGGTTCAACAATATTGTTTACTTGTTGCGTTTGGAAGCAGGGGGTTTACGACGGCTGAACTTAGGCTTTGGCTTCTTCTTGGAGCGTTTGTAGGTAGAACCCACCCAATCACTGACAACATGACTCATCGCCCCTAGTTCTAAGCCAACTAATAAAGCAATCGACTCGGCTCGATAATCAATAAGCGATCGCCCAATCGATTTAGCCAACTCCTGCCAACGACTCGGCTCATCCCGGAAAAACTGGATAACGGCTAAGCTGAGTACCCCAAGCACAACTATCCAACTGACGAGGTACAGCACCCGCAGAGTTGTCCCAATCACCAACCCATGAGAGAAAACAGAGCGATGACGCAACATCTTTTGGTAAGGAATCCAAATCCATCGCAGCCAGCCCCAGCGCTTAAACGGTCGCGACTTTAAATCTAGGTCAGGACTCAACATCAGCCCACTAAAGAGAAACCCCCCAGAAATCATTAATGTCAGGTTGCTACTCCGTGTCAGCGCAACAGCCAAACCCGTAACTATTGGCAAACTCCACAGGGTTATGCGATCATGTGTTTGACCAGAGGGCATTTCTTTGTCTTCTCGTGCTAATCTAAATATGATACCGGGCGATTAGCTCAACGGTAGAGCGCCTGCCTTACAAGCAGGATGTTACTGGTTCGAATCCAGTATTGCCCATTTGTACTGTACAGTGACTAATTATTTTGTACGTTCGCAGATTAATGTCGTCCAGTTGATGCTACTGCTGGCTGTGTTTTGAAGAAGTTAAAACTGACAATCTTTGCTGGAAGATGCTATCAAGGCGGGAAAACGCTTCTTCTGTATATCGCTGGGCTTCCTGAATAATCCTTTCCCAAAGGGCATTAAGAGCTTGCAGATTTGGGCAGAAGCGTATCAAGGTACTACAAGCAGCAATCCACTGTTCGAGTTTACGGTAACTGATGAAGTAACCACCGAGTCCCTGAATATGCACCCAGAGGACGTTATGCCATTTTTCCCAGTTCAAGATATGCTCTTGCTTGATTTTCAGGTGTTTGGCGATTTGCCTGAGAGTGATCACGAAAGTTTTGGGGTTAATGCGATGACGTAGCGGTTGCATGAGTTTTAGGAAAGGAAACCCCCTCCTCAGCCTTTGTGAGCAACACCAGAGGGAGTAGGATATTTTTCTGCCCCTGGTGTTGGGGGACTATGTAGAGTTTTTCCTGTAGCTAACTGAGCTAATTTGCCAGAATTAAATCAGCGCTTGGGTTTGGTTCTCCTCTTGTTTCTCATTGGGAAGGTCAAAGATAATCTCAAACTCAGCGTTTGGGATGAACCGATGCAAAAGTCGTTTGTGGTCGTCGGCGTCTTGGCGGTTACGGAAACGGGCAACGATGATGGTTTGCGCGTTTGGCAATAGACGAATTATTGCCCAAGGGCGATTTTCTTGAGGATAGCCTCGCTTAATGCTGGGATTACTGAGTAGTTGTTTTACCATTGATAGAGTCTCCTTGTATTAGGGAGCCAGAAGCCAGTGGGAAGCGTGGTAACTTGGTCGCTGGCTTCTAACTTGAAAGTTGTGAATTAATCAAGTTGTCTGTGTTGGAGAGGGTTGAGCTGTGATAGCCACCCTAAACTTGTGATGAAATATAGCGTACCATAATTACATGAATTCATGAAATCCTGAATTCATGAAATAAAGCAGTAATGATTACATATGCGACAATAGGCTCGAAGATGACAAAAGTATCAGTGGTAACTAAGCGCGACGACCCGAATTACTCTCAAGTAAGTGGCTATGTGCCGAAGGACTTGGCGCGTCGTTTCAGGATTGCCTGTAGTTCTGAGGAAATCAGTCAAAGTGAAGCTTTGGAGAAAGCGTTAGAGCAATGGCTGGAAAAGGACAACCTCTCACCTACAAAGAAGGGCAAGGGGGATGAATGAGGCGATCGCTCATTATAATTCTGGATTTTCCCAGATATAAAAAATTACATATTTCTGAAAGTTTTATTCATAAAATGTAATTGCTTATATTTTTTCCTAATAATAAAATCTCCTGGCTTTAACTTTTTAGCTGTTGTTATTTTTCCATCTCTAAAAACTTCTAATTCTTGTTCGTCAACTTGCTCATTTATACATTGAATGTAATGGTCTAATGTAGCCGGATTTTTTTGCATAGTTGAAGTATGAATTTCATCTAGAGATATGCCATCTGGATGATTATAAATAATAGGCATTAAATCATCATTCAAGTTATTTATGCATTTAGCTTCATTCTCTTTTGTAATATTGATTACGCTCGGATTTTGCTCATAATAATCAGGAGTTCTGAAGCCTAGTCCGTAAATACCATACTCAAACTGATACACTAAATCTATAGTGTTGTGTTCCCAAAGAGCATATTTTATCTCCCTTTGAGCTGGTGGATTACTTGCTAAATGAATTAGATAATATTTAGGTTGAGTTTTGTTTGCAAAGAGTGCGAAACTATATACAAATGGAGCTTTGCCTCTTTCTCTAAACAGTCTAAGAGTTTCATCTTTAATATATCTGTGTTTAGCCGGACTTCCTGATAAATAGAAATTTAATAGAGCATAATATCCCTCTACTTCAAGAACATTTTTGTATGCTTTAACCTCATCTTTTTTATTCAAAAATCTTATAACTTTTTCAACCATATAGGTGTAAACTATTTCGGATTTTTGAAGGGATATTATTCTTCTTATGGAATCCATCGAGACATCTGACCATCCCTTCGGATCTAAGAAGAAGAATGAAGACCCTTTGCGCTGCCTTACTTCATTAATACACTCGTCAACATAATCTTCAAATTCACCAAATATGATTTTACATTTTTCTGAATCTTTTAAATAATGTCCTAACCCAGATTGCTCTAGCTGACTTTTTAGACAATTGATATGTCTTTTATTGTTATCAATAAAAATAAATTTTGTATCGAGCTGATAATCTGGTTTTGCTTTCTCACGCCTCACAATATCTAATGCTTTATCAACTGTTTTGATGATTCTGATAGGCGATCCAGCCCATAAAGCATTATTGTCATCTGGATCGAGGTACATCCCGCCACCACAAAAGCCATCGATGATAGTTATAGTTTTTCTTTTCCCCCTATTATTTCCGCAAAGCGTAACAAGATATCTTTCAAGATACTCTTCCAAGATTCTGTGCTTTGCTTTAGTGTGAGGTTCAATTTCTGGTAACTCACTTCCGTCAGGACTCCAGGAAAATTTTTTATTATCCATAAGGTTGATATTTCACAGGTTGATTGTACCTAAAACAATTAGAATTTTTCTCTAATGATTAATGTTAATTCTTAAATTAAATTACTATTTTTATATCCATTATGATTTATACTATAAGCTTGAAAAACTATAGCTATCTATTAACCTTCTAATTATTGTTTCTTTCAATGTTTTATAAGTATTTTGCTATACATACTACATATCATTTGACTAAACGGCAGGTGTGATATGACTATTACTAAAGGAACTGAGCAGATTGTTAATCCCCTCCAAGAAAGCGCACTGAATAAAAAGGGACTCTGTGATTATGTGATTAACGTAGCATCAGGTTGTTTACATGGATGTACTTTTTGCTATGTACCCTCCACGCCAGCAATCAGAACCCGACAAGCACACCTACAAGACCAAGGGGTAAGCAATCCCCAAATGGATTGGGGAAAGTATTTATTCGTTCGGGAGGGGATTCCTGAAAAACTCGATCAAATACTAAGCCGTAAAAGGACTTGGCATGAGACACCAGCAGGTAAAGGTGTTGTTCTTCTATGTTCTGGAACTGATCCTTACCAGAACAAGGAAACTGCGGCATTGACTCGTAGAACTGTTCAAGTTCTATTGAAACACAAAAAACGGGTTAGAATCTTGACTCGCGGCTTACTATGGGTAAATGATCTTGATGTCCTACGGCACCCGAATGTAACAGTAGGCATGAGCCTACCATTCCTGGATGATGATCTTAGCCGTAAAATTGAACCTCAAGCACCTCCCCCTTCTGAACGCTATAAAGCTCTCTTAAAAGGATATAAGACAGAGTGTCGATTATACGTTGCAGCAGCTCCTACTCCTCCTAGCATGAAACTTGATGACTTTAAAAGGCATCTAGAGCAGTTAATGATGATTAAGCCAGAGGTCATCTTTTGGGAACCAATCAATGCTCGTGGCACTAATGGGAAAAGGATGCTAGCAGCAGGATTGGAGTTTGCTCACTCAATTATGAGTAAAAGCTCATGGGGAGAATGCTTTAAGAGACAGTGGGACGAAATTGAATTAGCTGCCGCAGAGATAGGATGTATTGATCGGCTTCACATTTGGCCCGATCCTGAACTCCGAGAATATGTCGATGAAGCTAAGCTGAAGCAGTGGTTATACAAACCAACTGTGGAAAACTGGGAGAGTTTGAGCCACGAAAAGACAAGAACAAACTCTCCTCAGGCTACTCCTAAAAACATCAAGACAAATATAGTACCTATTTCCTGATGATGAACTTATCGTTGAGTGTGAAAACGCGATCGCAGGTGGCGAATTAGCTAAATTAGCGTCAAGAAAACCTGGATAGCAATTGAGTATCATCACAGTATCAGAGATTAAACAGCACGAACCCCAAAAAGAACTCGCGTGAGCATTCCAGAATCAGTAACATTTGAAGAAGCGATCGCCTTTACCCAATCCTTGCTGAACCAAACAGCAACCGATAAATCCCAGCAAGCAATCGCTGAAACAATCACCCAACTTGTAAAAACCGAAAAAGGGGCAAGAGGCTTCTTTGTCACCTACCTAACGTCAGACAACACCTTAGCCGACAACCCATCACCCGAAGTTGTCCAAGCCCTCCAGTCCTCCCCCACTATCGTTGCCGAACTGTTAGTAAAAAACCTAGCCATGTCAGCCGCGATGGCAATTAGTCATCGTCGTAAGGGTAACGAAGAAATGGCACAAGGGTCAGACCGAGTGCGATCGCGTACCACTCATCTCATCCAACAACTCAAACTACCCCAAGTCCGTGAACTAGCACAAGCCTTACGGGAAAGTGCCATCACCGGAGAAGGCAGCTACAAAACATTTCTCCAACGCTGGAACTACGATACCGAGCAACGACAGGTTATCTCTCAGGTGATCGCTCAAGTGATTCCTGAAGCAACATCCCCTTCACCAATGACTACGCCACATGATTAAAATTCTTCACCTGTCGGATATCCATATGGGAAGTGGCTTTTCCCACGGACGGATTAACCCAGTCACAGGTTTAAATACACGATTAGAAGATTTTGTCAATACCTTATCAATATGCATTGATAAAGCAATTTCAGAACCTGTCGATCTCGTCTTATTTGGGGGTGATGCCTTTCCCGATGCCACACCACCACCCTACGTTCAAGAAGCCTTTGCTGGGCAGTTTCGTCGCCTAGTTGATGCTGAAATCCCCACTGTCTTACTTGTAGGAAACCACGACCAACACTCACAAGGACAGGGAGGGGCAAGCCTATGCATTTACCGTACCTTGGGAGTACCTGGTTTTATCGTCGGCGACTCGATCAACACTCACCGCATCGAAACTCGCAACGGTGCCGTGCAGGTGATTACCCTTCCTTGGCTGACTCGCTCAACCCTGCTGACTCGCCCAGAAACAGAAGGTCTTGCGCTTGCTGAAGTTAATGAATTACTCACCTCAAGACTTGACCCAGTATTAGAAGCAGAAATCCGCCGTCTTGACCCAGAGGTTCCTACAGTCCTCTTAGCACACTTGATGGCAGATCACGCTAACTTAGGAGCCGAACGCTTCTTGGCTGTGGGTAAGGGATTCACAATTCCTCTGTCAATGCTGACACGCTCCTGCTTTGATTATGTGGCGCTGGGTCATGTTCACCGACATCAGAATCTCAACAAGTCGAATAACCCACCCGTGATCTACCCTGGCAGCATTGAGCGAGTAGATTTCAGTGAGGAAAAAGAAGACAAAGGCTATGTTCTCCTTGAACTAGAATGCGATCGCGCTCAGTGGGAATTTTGCCCCTTACCTGTCCGAGTCTTCCGCACAATAGAAGTGGATATCTCTAATGCCGCTGAACCACAAGAGGCTCTACTCAAAGCGATTGGGAAAAAAGAGATTAAGGATGCTGTAGTGCGGCTAATTTACAAGCTGCGTTCTGAGCAACTCGATTTAATCGACAACGGCGCTGTCCATCAAGCATTAAATGATGCCCACAGCTATACCATTCGCCCTGAATTAGTCAGTCAGTTAGCTCGTCCTCGCTTACCAGAACTCGGTGTTGGTAGCAGTATCGAGCCAATGGAGGCACTAAAAACCTACCTGGACAATCGGGAAGACCTCAAAGACATCACCGCAGAGATGATGGAAGCCGCACAGCGTCTCCTTGCAAGAGAGAGCGATCGCCACTTAGACGTAGCGGATACCCAAGAGGCTGTCCAGGTAGGTGCGACTCAAGCTAGCCAGCAGCTAGAGAATAATACACAAGCACAAGCCCAGCTGCGGCTACTTTAGTTTTTTTGGCAAAGGGTCTCTACGAAAGCAAGTCTGTTGTAGAGATTACGACACTACGAAGGAGACTCCTCAGGAGACGGAGACTCCTCAGGAGACTCCTCAGGAGACGGAGACTCCTCAGGAGACTCCTCAGGAGACGGAGAAGTAGTAGTATCAGGTGTCGTGGTCGTAGTATCAGGTGTAGTGGTCGTATCTGTGGGCGTTTCCTGACCTCCCTGGCAAGCGGCTAGACCTGTCATTAAGCCCACTAGAAGTAGAACAACGACTTTTAGTTTCACTGTAAAAACCCTCACATTAATTTTAGTTTCAACTTTGCCTATCCTCTTAGGGAATGTGTACTTTTGGTCACCCCCCTAGGGAAGGACTTTTTCAGGTTTTTTCTACCACGAAAGTGAGATGTAGTAATGTCCTAGTGGAATTACCTGGGTTTTAGGTGGCTAGAGTTACATCATTAGCTGCATGCTAAGCGATGCACCTCTAGGAACAGCAATATTAATCCAGTACATCACACTTGTGTAGAAAGACGTTATTACTTACCGATACAAGTAGTCTCTGTCAGGATTTTTTAGTAGGTATCTTTGTAGAACTGATTGCTAGTAATGAAGTGGAAACACTTGCCAAAATCCTTCTTAAAGCTGGTGTGTTATCTCTACTAAACGAGTCTAGTACTTGACTAGTACTTAAAAAGAGCTGCTGAGAGATATATGGCAACGCCAAATGACATATATATAGCTATACAGAAGGAGTAAGTTTGATGGCTAAACTATTTGTTCCAAGAAAACGGCTCAACAGAAAGTTCATCCTCTGGTTACTTAAAGAAGAGCGACACGAGAGCGAAGGACAACACCGCCAGCATTCCTGGTGGCAAGTCATGTGCCTCACGGGTGTCGATTATTTCTCTACACTTGGCTATCAACCAGGTATAGCAGCATTGGCAGCAGGCGCACTTTCTCCTGTTGCCACTCTCATTCTCGTTCTACTAACGCTGTTTGGGGCATTGCCGATCTACCGACAGGTTGCAGCTCAAAGTCCTCAGGGTGAAGGCTCAATCGCAATGCTCGAACATTTACTTCCTTGGTGGCAAGGCAAGCTATTCGTATTGTGCTTACTCGGTTTTGTGGCAACCGACTTCATCATCACCATTACTCTCTCGGCTGCTGATGCTACCGCCCATATCATCGAAAATCCGCTCGTCCCAAGTTTCCTTCACCATCAGGTGATCGCAATTACTCTAGTGCTGATTGCCTTATTAGGCACAGTTTTCTTGAGAGGTTTCCGAGAAGCGATCGGGATTGCTGTCTTTTTGGTTGGAGTCTATCTACTGTTAAACCTTGTTGTTATTATCGTTGGTTTGTATCAAATCTTTAATCAGCCATCTCTGATCACTGACTGGCAGACTACACTTTTCGCACAACACCAGAACCCCTTGCTGATGCTCGGCGTAGCCGCCCTGCTATTCCCAAAACTTGCCTTGGGATTGTCAGGTTTTGAAACTGGCGTGGCAGTTATGCCTCTCGTGCGGGGTAGCAGCAGCGATACCCAGGAACAGCCTGAGGGGCGCATTCATAATACGCATAAGCTGCTTACCACGGCTGCTTTGATTATGAGCTTCTATTTGATTACTAGCAGCTTAGTGACTATTCTACTGATTCCAGCCGCAGAATTTCAAAGTGGGGGTAAAGCAAGTGGACGTGCCCTCGCCTATCTAGCACATCAGTATCTAGGGAAGGGCTTTGGCACAATTTACGATCTGAGTACCATCAGCATTCTCTGGTTTGCTGGTGCATCTGCCATGGCAGGACTCCTCAATATCGTCCCCCGCTACCTACCTCGCTATGGTATGGCACCGAATTGGGCACGGGCAACGCGACCTCTGGTGTTAGTTTATACAGCTATTGCCTTGGGTGTCACAATTATCTTCAAGGCGAATGTGGAAGCTCAAGGTGGAGCTTACGCTACAGGTGTGCTGGTGCTGATTACCTCAGCAGCATTTGCTGTGACGCTAGCAGCGCATCGCCAGAGATCGAAGGGAGGAACGATCGCCTTTGCAATCATTACGCTGTTGTTTATATACACCACTATTGTCAATATTATCGAGAGACCTGAAGGGATTAGAATCGCTGGGTTCTTCATCGCTGCCATCATCCTCACCTCGCTAGTTTCACGGGTATGGCGATCTACTGAACTGCGAGTAGAGCGGATCGAAATTGACGAGGCTGCTAGTGACTTCATTACTCAAGAGAGCCAAGGTAACATACGACTGATCGCTCATCGAAGGAATACAGGCAGTGCGCGAGAGTATTTTTTAAAGGAAAAAGAGGTGCGTGAGGATCATTATCTGCCGCCCACCGATTCAATTCTCTTTTTAGAGATTCGAGTATCCGATGCTTCGGAATTTGAGGGTATCATCCGAGTAAAAGGGGAGGAGGTCGATGGCTACCGCATCCTACGTGCCGAGAGTGCAGCAGTCCCTAACGCGATCGCTGCCATACTTCTCCATCTTCGAGACCAAACGGGTAAGATACCACACGCTTATTTTGGCTGGGCAGAGGGAAACCCAATCCAATACTTGCTGCGCTTTATCTTGTTTGGTGAGGGCGATATTGCTGTGGTTACCCGCGAAGTACTCCGTAAGGCAGAGAGGAACCCCGAACGCCGTCCTGCCATTCATGTTGGGGGTTAAGGGAAATAGACTTGAAGTTATTGTTTGTTCTAACCCCTTCCTAAAACTTAATTAGCTAGACTTTGGTGTATTTATGCAAAAGTTGAGAAGTCGCCTATAACAAGTCTCTAGAATCTCTTCCATGTCCAAACTTCTGCCAGCCGTCTTGGTAGCAACGGCTCTCCTCCTCAGCATTACAGAACATGACTATCCAGCAACAGCAGGCACCTGTGTCGCGGCTACCAGTTGTGGACAACAGCCGATACAGTTTATACCAGGGCAACGTATTACGGTTGAGGTTGCGAACTTAACGGAGAGTGTTGTGCAGCTACAACAGGTATCTAGCACTGATCCACTACCGATTAGTCCAGGACAAGTCTATTCTTTCGTGCGAGGCGGTCGTACAGACCCTAATTTTTCAGTAGTGCTTTGGGATGCGATCGGATTGCCGATAAAAGTCGAACTCCTGAAACCACAAGCGAGAACTCTACGCATAGAAGTGCGTCCTGGTGGTCGTCCTCCGGGTGATCGCTCAATTTATCTTAGGGATGACGGTCGTGTAGCCGTGTTCTAGAGCCTTTGTTAAGTATTTACCGATAACCTAAAACTAAAAGCGATCGCATAGTGCTACTATTCCCTGGGAAGACTACCAGGTTTAATTCCTAGAAATTATTTAAGCGATCGCACTTTTATTAAATTCAAGAGCAGGAGGTACCATAGCCCATGCCAATACCAGGAAAGATGGAGCTAACCATAAAAATTAACGAGTTTCCCGCAGATGTGGCAACAGTAGAAAATGGTTGGAAACAGTTTGAGCTAGATTGTGACGGTCAACAGGTCAGTGTTAAGGTGAAGCCGAAAGTCTTCAAGAAACTCGAAGAGGCACAGGCGAACTATCCCATGTGGGTCGCTGCAATTGCTGGCAAGATGGGCGAACCTACAGACGGAGGGTTTGTCCTTGATCAGCCAAATATTCAGGTATTTGAGCGGAAGCCAAAAGAGCCAAAACCGCCACAGCCTGAGGAAGGCTCATAGTGATAGAAAGCGATCGCGCATGGCTTGGTTCATGTTCTCAGTTGCGATCGCTTCTTCCCTTTTATTACTTAGGATGACTTTTAGAGTAAGCGATCACTCTTGTGCAAGCCAAATTTGACAACCCGCATTTTGTCCTAAGCTTTGTTGGAGATAATAACGCTCTTGTAAGACTTGTTTAGCTTGCAGCATTTTAATCGCAATTCCTTAAAAGGTTGAATAGCTCAACTCAATCTCTACTACGTGAAACTCTGAACTCTGTCCTTCGATAGTGTGTACCTCACTAATGCACATCTAAGCTGGAACCTGTTAGTTCAATGTATGTAGGCAGTACTTATGAGTTCTAAGACACAAAACTCCTCTGTTAATCCAGAAGACGATAAAGAGCAGAGCGATCGCGAGTCTCCTCTCAAGAACATGGTTGATGTAGACGATTTAGTCATGAAAGGTCGCTCCAGCCTAGATCCAACAGAAATTGGCAGTAACCCAGCACTGGCCCCTGAAACAGTCACTCTTGATGACCCTGCTGAGATCAGAGAGGGATTCAGGTTTGATAGAGATAGAGAGTGATATAGCAAAAGGCAGAGGGCAGAAGGGAAAAAATTGACTATTCAAGGTTTCAGGATTTGGCGAGAGTCCTAATCGCCCTAGTGAGTGCTATACGTTTGTCACGTGATTTTGGAGCGGAAGCATTTCAACGCAAGCAAAATATCATTTGTAGTGTCAGGGGCACGAGCGGTAAGCTGTTTTAGGCGGGTTTCTAGTTCCCTTTATCAAGATGGGGATCAAGAGCGATGTAAGATACCCCTTGCACTAAAATTGATTTGTTTGTCAAAGTGAAAGTTGAAATCCCCTGCATAGGAAATTGCAGGAATTACCGTTTCAACCACAAGTTTTTATGACTGACCCTATCGGTGCCTTTAGCTCAAATAAAACTGATCTTCCTCTACCAGAAGCCTGGAATTATGAAGCGACAGTTGCTCAAGTTGAAACTATCATTGAGCAGATAGAAGCTGGTAAACTAGAACTTGCTGAAGTTTTTGAGCAATTTGCTGCTGCTGTGAAGTACCTACGCCAATGCGAAACATTTCTGCAAGAGCGACAGCAGCAAATGGATTTGTTGATTGAAACACTGGCAGAAGACGCTGACTTCTAAGCCCTTGTGCTTCTATATTAAAGACCCATCAATTGCATATGATGGAAGAAATTATTTCAACTAGCGAGTTCAATCCCAACATGCTTTGTATAGGCGAACCAGTTTTGACCGAAGCCATTTAAGGCAATGTCTTTGAGGCTGAACTGTACATGACTATTATTAATAGGAAAACTAACAACGTTACTTGTACTTGGCAAGTTGGTTGAAAGAATAAGTTCAGTGCCTGCTGGGACGGCTTGAACTAAATTTGACTGGAGAGTCTCGGCTGGAACTGGTTGGCGCTTGATGAATGTATCTGTATTAAAGACAATTTTTAAGAACCCCTGCTGATTACCAATGGCTTGCTGATTGGCAGATATATTTACAACGTTTTTTGGTGATTGTGTTGAGAGGCGTTGGTCAATAGTCTTTACGGCGACCAGGGGCTGCTTAATAATATCGACATCTTGCGTAAATATTTGACCATCAGGAGTTGTTTGTAGCACAGACCCGGTAAAGGCAAACCAACTACCAGTAAAGTTCTGGAAGTCAAGGGTTGTAAAACTAATTTTGACGTGATTACTGCTAGGAGATGCAAAGGACTGAAGAACGAGTAGAGAGCCTCTTGGAATCTTTTGAATCTGAGAGGCAGGTAAGTCTGAGGATTGAGCCAGTTTTTGCTTGATAATGGTGTCTTTTTTGAAGAAGGCGCGAACTAAGACCATCGTTGAGCTTTCCCTGAAAACTAGATGAATCTCACCAATTTAGCCTTGATTCAGCCAACACTGCCACGTTTACGGGCTTCTTTATAGGATGTTCCAACATTTCTTAAACCAGCCCGAATCATCTGTTGTTCTAAGAGGGCGAAAAAGCGAACGCGATCGCCTCCTCGGACAACAGCCTGATTATGAGCTTCGGCAAGGGCAACCGGATAGCCATAACCTTTGTGAACCTGCGCCAAGGTTAAGCTGAGGGCTTGAGCGAGTAAGGATGAGTTCTGTGCCACCCATTCCGGTATTTCTATCCGCGCAATTTCTGTCCCAACATTGACATAGCAGAAGTAGATACGGTGTCCTTCGTACAAGTCCAGAATCCGTGCAGAACTGCGATACAGAGGGCTTCGTTGTCCGGGTTCTAATAAACTTCCCCAAAGTGCGGCATCTCGTAAGGGGTCAATGACTTGGCAGGGTAACTTGTCGATGAAATTGGCGCAATGGGTCATGCAATCTGGGGTTTCGTGCGGGCAAGCTTGTAGCCGCAGGAAGTTTAGGGCTTCAGCACTACGCGCTGCACTTATGTAGCCGAGTAGGGGAACGTTCACAGAGCGGAGTTGTTCCCAGGCTTCCAGAATCGGTGGCAAAATGCGATCGCGTGCCTCTCCTGGCAGTCCCTCTAGAAACCAGTAGATTAGCGAACCATCCACCATCGCTAGATTGGGTATATCAAAGTGAGGCCCCGGTGGTTTCACCCAACGGCAAGCCATTTCTGCCAGCATCGTTACCTCGGAAACCGTGCGTCGATGTCCCATCCATTCCTCGGTGCGAATGCCCCACTGCCGAGAGACATACAAGTCTTCTGGTCGGTAAAATACTTCAGGTAAACTATCCAACAATGGGTACAAACTCTGCCCATAGTGCAACATCACTCGACCGACATTGATGAGATAGCAGTAGGCGATTTCGTGGTGAGACGGCGCAATCTGAGAACCATCTGTAGCAAAGACAGTCTGGCTTTCTGGAGGTGAGTCGAGGTCAACGCGAGTATCCAGAGGTTCAACAGGTATTGCCGCAGTAAACGTCATGCGATCGCGCCATTTCTGTTGACGCTGCACCAATTCCTCCTGTCGGGCAAGAGTTTGTAACAGCAATTGCTGCCCTAGTTCCAACCGTTGACGCGAGGCAGCCGCTTCTACTCTCAGGTGCTGACTGATACCCGGAATTTGACTTGCAAGTTTTGTTAAATCCAGCATTTAATTAGTTCCTTGTCAGTTGTCCGCTTTCAAACGAATGACTACTGACTATCAATTCTCTTAAGACCAAGCCGAAAAATCTTGAGCAAACTGTGAAAGTGATAACAGTTGAATTCTATTGTCATCACGTACAGAGTCTCGATGCTCTGCGGTGTTGTAGCCCCAATCTGCTAAGTATAGTTTTATTGCGTTGAGATCAGGCTGTTGTTGCACTGATTGTAAGGTTTTCAGGCGGTCTTCGACAAACCAGAGTGTCGCTGCTTCTCCTGTAGATGCCTTTAGTAGTTGCCGCAGCGTTTGGTGTTTCGGACGCTTGAACTCTTTGCCTATAATCTGCTCCTGTGACAGTTGAATGCCTTGTTGCTGCAATAGCTGTTTAACAAAGCGTCCTTCTTTCGTTGTAACTATAAATAGTTGGGTTGCAGCCTCTAAGCCTGATGTTGGTGCAGGAGGCAGCATCCTATGCAGTCTATCTATCACACCCGGATAGAATTGGTGCAGTGCTAACCAACTGTTTAAATCAGTTGTAATCCAGTCATCCCGAACAGCGTCTAATTTTTTGCCTGTATCGGCTGCATCTAAGTTTTCGGATTCAATGAGTTCCTTTGCAACTGTTGACCAATCCTGTACTATCTTTTCTTCGGGAATTCCCAGAACAATTGCGCGAAGCAGTAGCGGCATTTCCCAGCCTATTTCTACCACAGGTCTTAAGCGGTAGAAAGTAGAAGCTAAGTCATCCGGTGGTGTCTCGCTCTCAGGTGTCCAGATTTGACAGTAGGTGCGCCAGGAAGTCTGAAAATACTCTAGTAGTCCATCACAGACAACACCATCAAAATCAAGCGCAAGAATGGTTGGGGAGTCAGCAGGCATTGTTTAAGTCGCTGGGAACTCAAGGTTTGTTGTTGTCAAAATATCATTTCTAACTGCTTCCAGTGACAAAAACATTTTGTTGGTAAAAGGAGACTGGGAAAGGCACTATTTTTTGTCCTTCACCTTACCCTTTTTCTTCTCCAAAACTCGCCGCTCACCCTAGCACCAAACACCTACAACCTGCCAGCTTGACAGGGTTCGTTACTGAGAGCTTTTAACATTGTCTGAAATCCAATGTAAATAAGGCTCGGAACCTGCCAAGATTGGTAAGGCAATGATTTCTGGTACTTCGTAAGAGTGTAGAGAGCGAATCTTCTTTTCTAACTCGGAAAACCGGGCTAAGTCAGTTTTGATTACCAGTTGCCACTCTTGCTCTGAGTGAATCTTGTTTTGCCAGGTGTAGATAGAATGTACTGGCATAAGGCTGACACAAGCAGCCAAGTGAGCTTCAACTAAGGCTTGCGCGATCGCTTTTCCTTCTTCTTGTGAGGAGGCAGTTACCAATACCACGCCATAGCCAGTTGTAGCAGAATCTTTATCCATAAAGTCTTTGCGTTCAGCTATCTCGTTGAAAAAGCGATCGCCTAATTGCCAGAAGTCCTAGCCTCGCTTAAGAGTTACCATAACTCTCTACGAGTTGTTTTCCCTACTATTTACATCGCCCTGGAATACATAAAATGAGCCGTCTGTTCCGGCAAAATTGCGCCACTTTGCTGAATTTCCTCAAGATCGACTCCATTCAACTTCGCCTCAGTCAAATCCGCACCACTCAAATTTGCCCTTCTCAAAATAGTCCAGGTTAGATTGGCTTGCTCTAGAGATGCATTTGTCAAGTTCGCTGCTGTTAAATCCGCTCCTTTCAAATTGACTCGCTGTAGCTGTGCTTGGCTTAAATCCGCCGCTGCCAAATTAGCCCCTTCTAAGTTAGCGCCGCTTAGTTTTGCTTCCTTAAGGGCAACTCCCTCTAAATCAACGCCGCCTAAATCTAATCCCTTCAAAAAAGCGCGGCTTAAGTTAACACCGCTTAAAGAAGCGCCATACAACTTTGCGCCAATTAGTCTTGCCTCAGATAAGTTAGCCCAGTTGAAGTTAACGCCACTCAGGTTTGCTTCTCGCAAATTGCTTCGTTGTAGCTGCGCTCCGCAGAGGTTTGCTCCCCACAGATTAGCACGTCTAAGGTTAGTCCCATTAAGATTTGCGCCGCTGAGCTTTGCTCCTGGTAGTTTTGACTTCACCAAAAAAGCGCCACTGAAATTCGCTTTCGTCAACTCAGCTTCTACCAGTTTGGCATCACTCATTTTGACAAAGCTCAGATTTGCCCAGTTCATTTGAGCGCCACTAAAGTCTGACTTAATCAGAAACGCTCGGCTGAGATTAGCCCCCCTCAAGTTAGCACCTGTAAGATTAACCCCGATCAGGGTAATCCCACTCAAATCTGCCCCGTTTAGGTCAACACCAGTAAAATCTCGATTTCCTTGTTCATAAAGCCTGAGAAGATGTCTTACTTCCATCGCGTAAGCGCTCCAATGACTAGTTGTTTGCTGAACTATTTCAAGGGCTTTAACTTAATGAGTTTAATTGATTCATGGATATTTAGTAATTACAAACTTTTTATAAGTAAAGTTTATTTTGTAAAAGATTTGCTTTTACTTTTACTAACTACTTAAGAATTTTACTGTGACAAACTTTCACTTATATCAAGCTAGCTCGATTTCATCATAAAAATTCAGTAAATATTTTTTGCTATACGTGGTCGTTTGGGTCGTTAAATCTGTTCTGACCTTTATGGCAGCAGCTATGTGTAACTAATTGGAAGGGTATCAAGCCCCCTCAAAATTGGGAGGAGACTTGATACCCTTGACGATTGATACCAATTGGGTTTGGCTTTGGCACAAATGAAATAAGTCTTCACCAGAAGCCGCCTAAAGCAATTGTGTCATTCTTATACCCAATTGGTATGACCCGTCGTGAGCAGAGGTTTCGTTGCCATTCCCTCTGCCTTTGTTTGCCAAACCTGAGGCGACTCACCAAAGACAGCTACCTCAAAGTGGCAGCTAGCTACAAGCGAGAGCTACTAGCCACTAAATAATTAATTGAGTTTAATTGACTTTATGGCTGAGCGGGTAATAGGGAATACACCTGACCATCAATTAACAGTCGAGTAATTCCTTTAGCTTGCAGGTGTGAACAAGTCTTCTGAAGCATTCGACCATCAGGGACTTTAATCACTCGTTGAGAACGATTAGAAAAACGCCTCGCTACTCTGTGGTTGTCAAATACTGGCAGAGTTTTCTCATGAACTTCCTCAATAGGAATTTGTCCTAAGTCACTAAATTCCTTAAGAGGTCGAGCTATTAACTCTGCTGCTCGATCTACAACTAAGTAACAGGTTCTTGGCAAAGAGGCTTCAGAAAGAGGTAAAACTTGAACATTAATACCCCTATTCCTGAGAGTAATTGGCTTCTGACTCTCCGCCTCAATTCCCTCGTCTTCCCAGTCATCCTCTAAACCATCCTCTAAATCATCCTCTAAATCATCGTTGTCATCGTCGTCATCATCGTCATCGTCAGCCAAATCCATCAAGTCTTCATCCAGCAACTCTTCTAAGTGGCTGGTTTCGGCTCGATCAAGTTCACCAAGTGGCTCATCAAGTTCCTCAACACCGCTTTCCTCTACTGAGGCAGGTACCTCTAGGGGTAACTGAGTTTGTACCGCCTGTTCCTGAGGAACTGGTGGGAGAGCAACTGAAGAGCGTTTTCGCCGCCGACGTTGATCACTAGACGTTTGATCAGATGGTTCAGGATCTGTTTCAGGTTCTAGAGTTGGCTCAGGTTCTTGAAAATCGAGCGGTAACTCAGCCTCAGACTCTTGGGGCAACTCAGTGGATTGAACAAGAGAAGAGGAAGCACCACCCGGAGTGCGGTTTGAGCGCTTTTGCTGAATCAGCACCTCATATTCGGACTCCACCAAGGTGCTTTTGAGAATGCGGCTAATTGTTGAGTTACTGACACCATAACGAACTGCCAGAGTTGACGTTGTCTCCTCTGGTCGCCGATATAAGTTCAAGATATCGCTTTTGTCAGTCTGTGTTAGTTTTCTAGGACTCATGGCTTACCTTAAGTCCGTTTACGCCCACCACGGCGGGAACGGCTTGACACGTCATATTCCAAGGCAGCGCCGATCGCAACCAGTACACCACTGAAAACATAAAAGACATCCAGTAGACCTCCGCTTTCGTATTCTACAGCGCGAGCCTCAACATACTTAAATCCCATATCCGCGATGTAGAGAGCAAATGTTGCTGCCGCAATCATTCGCCAGGACTGGGCAAAGCGTCCCCCCCAAAATGCCAATAAGAGAGTTGAAGCAATAATCAAGAGAAAGACATCAGCAACAATATAGAAGAAGTTAACAGGTCTAGAGAGTGGGCTAAGCGTATCTTCAACTGCGATCGCCCAACTCGGTGCTTGACTTTCTTCACTTTCCTCAGCTATAGCTGGGCTGGCTTCCTCTGATGCCGTTGGAGTAGAGGCTTGAGGTAAAGTCGTACCCGTTAATGTCTGCTGTGTAGCGCCAGGTGGAATATTAGCATTAGCGTTGTCTGTCGTCGTCGGTGTTGCTAGTAAAATCCAGACGGCAAAAGCAATTCCGGCTGCTGCGATCGCCGCTACAGTTGCCCATTGCCACATTTCTAAATTTAAGCGCCTAGGAAGAACGGCTAGAACCATGCCCCAACCCAGGAACACATAGCTCGCTAAGTAAAATAAGTCAGCAGGTGACACGTCGGGGTCAAGACCCAAAACTACCTCCCACCAGCCAAATAGTAAGCCAGCGATCAAGTAGCAGAGCATTCCTAATCCAATTCCGAGCCAGACATTACGTCCACTGGCGATGTTGGGGCTACGCCAATTTCTATAGCAGAGCAAAGTTGCTGCCAGAAAAGGTAAAATCTCCAAAACGTAGGTACCAATCAAGTACCAAAATGGGCTTTCCTGCCCTGGAGCAGTAATACTAAACAGCAGGAAAAATAATAACGATAGTACTGACCAAGCAACCCCCACATAGACAACATTCTGACCAGATAGAGGGGATTGAGGACTAGATGCCTTGTCTACAGAGCTACTCATAAGACTTTCCAGAGATTACTAATAAAGGAAATCACAAAAAGCCGATGTTGTTATAGAGAGTTCGGTTTGGCAGACCCGTATAAGTTTTTTGATAGCTAGCCACGGCATATTTGTTTAATCCTATCTCTAGCTTATCGCCATAGTTTACCAAGAGGAGATTGATTCAGCCACTCCATAAACTGAGTTTGTTCGGCAGCTGGCATATCTTGCAATATATCTCTTACCCCTTCCGCAAAATTGGCATTTCCAAAATATTCTTTACCTAAGCGGTAGAGTTCCTGCAACAAAGTAATGAGATGGTGTTCTTCCCAAGGAGGAACTTGTAGGCTTGTGAGGGGATCTACCGTTAGCAACTGCTTCACGGCTTCCGGTGTTTCAGCCTGGGGAAAGTGCCACTGCTTGAAAATACCAGCGATTTCTTTTTGGAACAATCCGGCTTGCCGACCTCCCAGAAGGTCTTCAACATCAATGTAAACCGTTTGTAAAAGTAAGAGACAGGCTTGAGTGTACGGTATAACTCTCGTATCCAGCCCAGCCTCTGTACCAAGTTGCTCTAAGCGAACTTTTCCCCAAACGCTGTAACGATCAGGTTCTTCGAGCAATACACAGACTTTACCGCGATGATCGGTAAGATCCCGCCAGAAGGCTTTGGCTTCTTCGCCTTGCTTGGCACCATACACACTGATCAAGCGAAAGGTTTGCGCCTGATAGGTGAGAATCGGGATTTGCTGTTCTCGCTTTGGGTGCTGAATGCTAGAGATTTCAACATCCTTTCTTTTGAGAATAAACATGACACTGGCAGGCTGAGTACTTAGGGGTCGAATAAGGTGCTGCGGGAAAGCGCTGTCATAACCCAAGTAACCATTTATCTATCCAGAGTCCTTGTGCCAGGGTCTCGACTAAACGGCGCTAAGCCGCTATTTGCCTGCTTTGAGGCTTATTGCCTTAAGTCGTACCACTACCGATACAAGCACCTGATGACTTTGGTTTAAGTGTACCTTGAGCGTCAAGCGGATTGAGTTTCTGTGCCCTCTAGAGGGTCTAAAATCATGGCTTGCCTGGAGATAGCGTTTGGTTCATACAATGATTGATAGGTGAGTAGATACAAATACACGTAACTGATATGGGCTGTCAATCGTCCGTTAGGGATTATCCGCTGCAACTAACCCTTGACACGCTTAATCTACGATTAGTTATACCAACCTACTTCCTAGATTGCTCATTTTTTAAGAAAGCATTGAACTTGAGCAACACTGTTCAACAGGATATCCTTCCTGAATCCAAGAAGGTGTAAGTCTGCCACTTAGAGAGATTATCGGGTATTCTATGTTTTGTAGGATAAATTTATGCTCTCGTAGCTCAGGGGATAGAGCAAGGGATTTCTAATCCCTTGGTCGTAGGTTCGAATCCTACCGAGGGCGCTATTCCTTCAAAAGTATTTTGTTCAACTCCAAGCTTGCACCTGATCAGCCGCCGACTGAAGGTCTAGAGCTACTCAAGATGGACAGATAGTAAGGATAGGGAGAATGTATTACTTCTCACTCTCCCTACTGCCTTAGCGATTTTTTCGATGATTAAGAAAGAACCACACTCCAAGGGTGATGAGCGTTAGTTCATCGCGTTTCTAAATGTGGATTCCGCACTCGGTTTTGCCAGTACCCCGCCAACGACCAGCACGTTCATCTTCGCCTTCTGCTACTGGGGTTGTGATGGGTTCATCACCAATGCTGGGATAACCTTGGTCATGTAGAGGATTGTAAATGACACCATGTTCATTCACGTATGCCCAGCTTTCTTTACGTGTCCAACTAGCGATGGGGTTAAGCTTCAAGCGTCCTTCGCCATCAATTTCAAACACTGGCATATTTGCACGAGTCACAGCTTGGTCACGACGGCGACCAGTAATCCAGGCAACTGTGTTTAATTCTGCTAGACCTCGTTGCAGCGGTTCAATCTTTGTTAGGTGATGGAATTGTTGAATATCCTTATCCCAAAGGGCATCCCCATATTTTGTGGCAAAAGCTTCACGGGAATTAATATCTGGAATTTTATAGGTTTTTAGATCTAGGTTGTAGATCGTTGTAGCTTTGGCAACTAGTTCCAGGGTCTGAGGGAAATGGTACAGCGTATCGAGAAATATTACCGGAACGGGCGTTGCTGGTTTGAGGTCGCGGTAGAGAATATCTGTAATGACTATGTCATCAACGTTGAAAGCACTAGTCTGCACCAGACCAGTTGGAATATTCTCAACACACCATGCCAGAATCTCTCTGGGATGGGCAGTGTCAAATCGTTGATTCAGTTCATCCAGGTCAAAGCTGGGAAGTTGAACCGGAGCCTGGGTTAATTGGGTCATAATGTTTTTTGCGTCTGGTGTTAGTGAAAATGTTTAACACTGTTAATTTTACCTTGCAAAACTACACAAACCGACTGGAGAACCGGACATTCTTCGCTCAAGGAAAAGTACCTTTACGGCAAATTAAGGAATGGGGAGTAGGAGAAGAGAAAATTTCTCGGTTTCGTAATGGGATTGAAGCGTATGGGTATCTAGCCTGAAGTCAGTTATTATGCAGCAAAAAACGAATGCAATTAATTCTCTACAGTAAGTCAGGTTGCCATCTCTGCGAGGGATTGCAAGAAAAGCTAGAACAGATTCAAGGCTTGAACCATGAATTAGAGGTGCGAGATATTACAACACGCGAGGATTGGTTCCAAGCTTATCAATATGAGGTGCCAGTACTATGTCGAGTTAGTGCCGATAGAGAAGAACCGCTACCTCGCCCTTCTCCCCGTGCGACAGTACAGCAGTTGGCGCAAATGTTACAGAAATATTTACCAGAAGATAAGCCAAAATAGGCGCAGAAGTGGGGACTAGGGATGGGGCAAGATTCCGGCAGTAGAGTCCGATAGGCTACCGACTATCTTTACAAATGTCTAATCAGAAATCTCCAATCCCTTGTCCCTAGCCCCCAGTCCCTTTCTTAGTGAGGAGCAAGAATTGAGATGAAACTACGTGAGTTATTAGCAACGATTCCCAGCATTGGGGAAATATCTGATCATCCAGCGCTTGATGCTGAGGTAAAGGGGATTTGTACGAATTCCCATGCCTGTAAACCGGGAGATTTATTTATTGGGATGCCGGGAACACGGGTAGATGGTGGGGAATTTTGGGAAAGTGCGATCGCATCGGGTGCTGTCGCTGCCCTAATCTCTCCCCAAGCAGCGGCAAAACAGTCTGCCCTTGCCAAGAGTGAAGCTGGAGATAGCGCTTATGTCATCACAGCAGAGGACATGACAACCGCCTGTGCTGAAGCCGCTACTGGCTTCTACGGTTATCCAGCACAGCAACTGAAGCTAGTTGGGATCACTGGTACCAATGGGAAAACGACAACCACTCATCTCATTGAATTCCTACTCGCTCATGCCCAGTTACCGACGGCGCTTTTTGGTACACTGTATGCGCGTTGGCCAGGGTTTGAGAAAATAGCAGCACACACCACACCCTTCGCGGTGGAACTGCAACAACAACTGAAATTAGCAGTCTCTGCTGGATGCCAGTTTGGTGTGATGGAAGTCAGTTCTCACGCGCTGGCACAAGGTCGGGTACTCGGCTGTCCGTTTGAGGTTGCCGTGTTTACGAATCTCACTCAAGACCACTTGGACTACCACCGCGATATGGATGATTATTTCGCGGCAAAAGCACTGTTGTTTAACTCGGATTATCTCAAAGGTCGGGCGGTGATTAATGCCGATGACCCTTACGGACGGCAGTTAATTGGACAGCTTCATCCCGATCAGGTTTGGAGTTACAGTGTCGAAAAGACTTCGGCTGACTTGTGGACAAGTGACCTGAATTATGAGCCAACTGGCGTGAGTGGCATCTTGCATACACCCGCAGGTGAGGTTCCCTTCCGTTCACCGCTGGTAGGTCAATACAATTTGTCCAACTTATTGGCGGCTGTTGGAACTGTTTTACATCTAGGTTTGAAATTAGAGTCAGTTGTGGAAGCCTTACCACTGTTCCCCGGTGTTCCTGGACGGATGGAACGGGTGCAAGTGCAGCCAACCCAGGAGGTGAGTGTAATTGTTGATTATGCTCACACGCCGGATAGTTTGGAGAACTTGCTCAAAGCGGCACGACCATTTATTCAGGGCAAGATGATTTGTGTGTTTGGTTGTGGAGGCGATCGCGATCGCACGAAGCGTCCAAAAATGGGTAAAATTGCCGCCGAACTTGCGGATGTTGCCGTTGTCACCTCAGATAATCCCCGCACGGAAGACCCAGAACGCATCCTGCAAGACGTTTTGGAGGGCATCCCCTCATCAGTTGAACCGATTGTAATTTGCGATCGCGCTACGGCAATTCGCACGGCTATTATGCAAGCACAACCGGGAGATGGCGTTTTGATTGCGGGTAAAGGTCATGAAGACTATCAAATTCTCGGAACCGAAAAAATTCACTTCGATGACCGAGAGCAAGCGCGAGATGCTCTTTTAGAGCGAATTGCTGGTTAGTCAGTTGTTAGTTGTTAGTCGTGGGGCTTATGTACGATGCAAGATAATCTCAGGTACCTAAGCCACCACGTTCCCAACTCATAGACCAAAAGAAATAAGGCTTCAGTCTAGATTGGCTTGCACACTAAGACTAAGAGCGAATGACTAATGACTAAAGATTTATCGGTCTACCAGTTGACTCTGAACACGCTTTCGCCTTCTCAGTCTCTTCAAGTCAGTTCGGCTACACTCCAATCGTTGGTAGGAGTACTGATTGATGTTCTGATTGAGGAAAACGTTCCAGCAACAATCTGGGTCAATCAACCCTCGGAAAATAACTGGCAGAACGAACTACAACGCTATCAACACAGTGGTATTCCACAAACAATTTATCTGTGTAGTGGCGTTGAAAATGAGTTGGCAGTTACAGATGTTGGGAATCCAGTTGCTATCAGCGCTAATTCTCAAGTTGTCCCCGTGCAATTGTCTGCTAGAAGTCAGCTTCAGGGGGAATGTTTTCTTATTGTTGTGTCTGACCAGTTGAGTGGTCTGATTGTGGCTTGCCAGCCTGAATCAACGATTTTAGATCGAAGTCAAAGCCAGCCTTTAGACGCGATTTGTACCTTTGAGCGGCGCGTTATTCAGCGAGTTGTGGCGGGAATGAAAGGGGTAGTTGCGATCGCAAGTCCTATGCCTGAGGAATTACTAGGTCGTTTGGAAACACAGTTTTCCTTACTGTCTACTTCTGATGAGAAGGCGTTACTTACCCAGTTATTGGTGAAGCAAATACAACGGACTGAGGATAAGCTGCACTCGTTGACCACAAGTGAGCCTGAGTTCTTCAGTCAGACAACAACCGCTATCCCACCCTCTCCTCATGATGACCTCCGTAACAAAGATGAGTTGCTCAAGCGAGTCGTGCAGGAGTTACGGACACCGTTGACGAATATGAAAACAGCGTTGAAGCTGTTGGATTCTCCACAACTCAAGCCAGCACAGCGTCAACGCTACACGCAACTACTCAATACAGAATGCGATCGCCAAATCTCATTGATGGCTGGATTACAAGAGATAGTACAGCTAGAGAGTGAACCCGAACCAACAACCTTGCCTCTGGTGCAGCTTGCCGCAATTGTCCCTGGTGTCGTCAGCACCTATCAGCCACTTGCTCAAGAGAAAGGCATCCAACTTGGCTACACGGTTCCTCGTGATCTTCCCTGTGTCTTCTGCTTAGAAACTTGGCTACGGCAAATTGTCATCAATCTGCTGCACAACAGCCTAAAATTTACTCCTACAGGTGGTCAAGTTCAGGTACGAGCCACACTTCAAGATGAATACCTTCAGCTTGGATTTAGCGACACAGGCATTGGTATTGCACCCAATGAAATCCCTAGAATTTTTGATAGTTTTTATCGGGGACGTTCTACCATTAGCGACAACACGGGTGCTGGTTTAGGGTTGACAATTGTGCAGCAATTACTATTACGCTGTGGCGGTTCGATTTCGGTGACTAGTCGGTTGGGGGAAGGCTCCAATTTTAAAGTGCTGCTACCTATTGCCACTTCCACTTCTGCTATAAGTTAATGCGGCTAGCGGTTTGTCTACAAGAGTAGTCCTGAAAATGACTATTAGGCAGCGATCGCTTCTGCCTCCAGCGCTTTCGCTCACCTTCGCTGATTTCGGTAGGATAGGCATAGGTTTACTCTTAGCAGCAGCTATGGTTAAAACACCCAACCAGCATTTGACAATTCCTCCTTTGGAAAATGGCGATCGCTTAAATCGTTACGAGTTTGAGCGCCGCTATAACGCCATGCCCAACCTAAAAAAAGCCGAATTGATTGAAGGAATTGTCTATATGCCTGCTGCGTTGCGCTTCAAGAGCCACGGTCAACCTCATGGTCGAATCATGTCATGGTTGGGAATTTATGAAGCCATGACTCCAGGGGTTGCTGTGGGAGATAATCCGACTGTGCGCCTAGACCTTGACAATGAACCCCAACCTGATGCTGTACTCCTGATCACTCCAGAAGCAGGTGGGCAAGCGCGACTGAGTGACGATGACTATATTGAAGGTGCTCCAGAACTGATTGTTGAAATAGCTGCTAGCAGTACTGCCATCGACCTTCACGCCAAAAAACAAGCCTATCGCCGGAATGGGGTGAAAGAATACATTGTCTGGCAAGTCCTCGATCAGAAACTTAGCTGGTTCTATCTAGAAGAAGGTGAATATCTTGATTTACCTGCTGATTCCGACGGGATTTTGCGGAGTAGAGTTTTTCCGGGGTTGTGCTTGGCGGTTACAGAGTTACTAAATGGGAATATGCAGCAGGTACTGGCAGTTTTACAAGAGGGAGTACAATCGGACGTACACGCTGCCTTTGTCGAGAGCTTAGCTACCGAGTAATCACAAGTTACCACTGCTTCATAGTACGGTTACTTAAGGTGAATGGCACTGACTTAAGAGCCTGGAAATAAATTTCCGGCTCAAAGCCGAAGTAAGCTTTAGCTTACTACATCAGCCTTTCAACCCACATTCCGCCCTTTGAGTGTCACAAGCGGATGATTTAGTGGAACCGAA
>NZ_JCACKQ010000133.1:0-150215 GCF_059505465.1 Symplocastrum torsivum
GGACATTCTTATCCAACCTGCTTAATTGGTATCTTCTTTCTCGGAAATCACCTAATAACCAACAACTAACAACCAACAGATTAACGAGTCTGAGTGATCGAGAGCGTGTATGGATTTTGACCACCAGCGCGATCGCCTATATAGATTGAGTAGGTGCCTTTCTCCCAATAGCCTGGTGCTTGAATCGTGCCTCCAGAGAAACTATCGGCTTGCAAACAGGAATTTCCACTAGGCGACTCAATCAACAGCGTCGGTTGACCTGTACTTTGTAGACTGAAGCGCAAGTAGTTGAAGTTATTGTCTAATCTAACGACATGATTGGGTGTTGCTCCTGTCATACCGCAGCCTTTACCTGATTGTGAGCCGCCAGAGGTGCCTGTAACAACCATTGGATCAGGCTGGAACCCTGGCGTAATTTGTATCGGCTGACTGCGAACGGCACCAGCACTCGTCAAGAGCATCGCCAATGCGGCGGGAATAGCGATCGAGGACTTAAGTATTTTCATTGCATTCTTACCGCTAAAAACCTCGTCGAGTCTTAATACGAGGAGGAAGCGGGGCGGGATGTACCACTTCCTATCAAGTTATTAACCGTGTCATCCCCTGGTTCTGCCTCCAGTCTTTCTAATACAATTGTCCTAAATTACTTAACATTTGAGAGAATAGCTGTTCCTCTTTCATAACTGTCACTATCGACATCAGGCTCTACAGCTTTCTACACTTTATAAATATTTCACTGAACTTAAAGAATTTTGTTAAGCTAACGCACGTTACAATCACACCAGATGCTCCGTTGGTTGTGATAGCAATAGTTATCTAACCAAACTTGAGTCCCAGGCAAGCAGCGAACCTTAAGATGAATCCTCAAGAAAATCGAGACTACGAGCGTAGACTTCAGGAGCTAGAAACGGAATTGGATAAAGACCGAATACCAACGGTTGATAACCAGTTGGGGCAGCCGCTTCTAACTCGTAATGTTAATCACTCTCAACCGGAGAAATCTGTGTTGAGTCAGGTTGCCAATTGGTTTAACCGCCTTCCGAGTGGGGGGAAAGTGGCTGTCGGTATTGTCGCGGCAGTTGTTGGGTTTGCGATTTTGAGAAGTGTGCTACAGTTGGTCGCTTCCCTAATCAGTCTTGCCATTTTGGGAGTAATACTGTACTTGGTGTATAAATTCTTCGTTACCTCCAAGTCATCGAAGTAAGTGCAAACTCTTTCAGCGTGGCGTGAGATCTGAGTATGGCTAGCCCCAGCATTAAAAGAAGCAAAAGTCAAGAGGTTGGTCAGTCGTTTCCGCTGCGACTCCACTTGGCGTTACCCCTTGTAACCCGACGTTGCGCGGCTGTTCTAATGGAAGTCTCGCTGGTTGCCGCGAGTGCGTTAGTTCCGTACAGTATTGGGTTGTATGCCAAAGAGCACTCGACGGCTCAACCCGTTCCCCTGAACCCAGTGCTAGCTTCTACAGAGGAAGCGATCGCGAAAACGCTAGCTTACCCATTACGTGAGCTACACACTCGGCAAGTCGCACCCTTGACTAATTTATTTTGGTGTGGTGCGTTGGTCATGCCAGTGGTAGTAGTAAGCTGGCAGCTCTATCGGCTGGGAAAAACAGGGAAAACGACGGCAAAAGACTGGTTGGGAGTTCAAGTTGTCACTGCCTATGGGACAGCGCCAGGATTGCTGCGTGTGGTTTGGCGTGAGGGAGTAGGACGTTGGGGATTACCAGTTGGAACAGCATATCTACTCTGGCGCTATACGGGAGCTTTTCCTGATATTGGGATTTTGCTGGGACTAGCGGGATTAATGCTCTTAGCTGAGAGTGCAAGTGCCTTGTTTCACCCTCGACGGCGTACCTTGCACGACCGACTGGCAGGAACCTATGTCGTTGAGGCGGGTCGTGTACCACCTTATTCTGAACGTTTTCACTCTAGGCGAGGGCATGAGCAATTTGTCACGCTGGAAGTAGAAAATGGTTGGCAGTCGCCATCTGAGGATACATCCACGAGTCAAAGATCTGAGCGAACGGTTACAACCATTGTACTGACTTCACAACAACCGAATCGGCGATCGCTCAATTTGTGGTTGTGGATGCGCCGCTATCCGGGTCTAACGCTGTTGATTATCGCGTTTGCAGGAATGGCATCTGTACTAGGCACCTTTGTCGGTACCCAAATCTACATCCAAAGTCAGGCAAATAGACGTGAGTTTAAGCAACAGGACAACGAAGTATTTCTGGCGCTAGTTAAACAGTTAAGCTCGACTTCCCCAACGGCTGTAGAGGAACGACGAGGCGCACTCTTGGCATTAGCACGGCTGGATGATTCGCGTGCCGTTCCTTTGCTGGTTGATATGCTAGGTCAGGAAAAGACACCCACACTGATTGATGCGATTCAGCAAGCGTTGGTGAGTACAGGACCAAAATCATTACCAGCTTTGCGACGCTTAAATCAATCCCTACAAAATGACCAAGAGACGCTAAGGCGGCGAGGTGCGGCAAAAGAGTTGCAGGTAGTAGCCTTACGACAACGAGCAACGAGTCGAGCAATTGCCAAAATTCTCACAGTCTACGCAGGTCAAACCCACAACGCTGACCTCAGCCGCACTAACCTAGGGCAAGTGAATAGTGGGGCAGCTCAATTCACTCTAGTTTTAGATAACCTTGACTTATCCGGCATCAACTTTCGCTCTGCAATCTTATCCAATGCCAGTCTACGCAACAGCCGCTTCTACGGTGCTGGTGAAGACCAACGCTTTGGTACCTTTGATGATTCACTTGCCGATTTGAGCGGTGCTGACCTCAAAGAAGCTGACCTCACAGGTGTAAATCTCAGCAATGTCCCAATGAATCGCACCAATTTCGTTCGGGCAACTCTCAATCAAGCAAACTTATCTAACAGCCATTTGGGAGGGGCAAACCTCAGCAGCACACAGCTCATTGGCGCTGACTTGCAACAAGCCATGCTCGAAAATGCCAGCCTGACTGGTGCAAATTTGGGACAGGCAAAGTTAGGCTTGTCCAATCTGCATGGCGCACGTTTAGGACAGGCTAATGCCATGGGAGGAGACTTCTCCTATGCTGATTTGAGTCAATCAAACTGGCAAGGCGCAGACCTTTCGAGAGCGAATTTGAGCAATGCTAATCTCCGAGAGGCTGACCTCAGCGCAACTAAATTAGTTGAGGCAAATCTTAGCAATGCCCAGTTGCAGAATGCGAACCTCCGCAACTCCAATCTGAGTGCAACAAACTTGCAGGGGGCTAATCTAACGGGAGCTGATTTTCTGGGAGTCACCTTTGCTGCTGCAACACCAGGACAGTCGAATCAATTCCTAGAAAAGCCACCATCTGCCGCAACGGCTGCTCGCGTGAAGGGTGTTAATTTTGCCAAAGCTAAGAATTTAGATGCCAAGCAAATCAAATTTATCTGCGCTAATGGTGGGCAACATCCTCAATGTCCTTAATGGAAGAAGGTAACAATTTTTTCACAGGTTTAAGCGTTCTGAAGTTCGTTTGCGGAATATTCAATCCCAAGATTACAGGTAGTTGAAAAGGCGATCGCATAGTTTTGAGCCATCTTAGATGAGATGTAGCTGCCTATTGGCGAGCGCCTTAATAGTAGTCACTACCTCTAGCTGTGTTTAGTATGAACAAACAGACATTTGATTACCAAACTTGTCAGCCTCAGGGCAGGGCTTTGAAGTTGTTTGTAGAGAAATCAGCAGCCTTTGCCGTAAACTGATGAGAAGCACTGCTGATTTTTTTTAACAAATGCTAAAGATTAATATCTCATGGAAAAGGTTGAAAAGCTGAGAGCTATCATCCTTGAAAACTTAGAGGATTTTCAGGGGAATTCATTAGTAGCTCCTTTTAACGAAGTTCCTGATTTTGATTTGTATTCCCATGACTATCTTGAGTTCGCAGAACAAGAGCTGAACAAAGGCACATCAGTAAGTTTAGTTAATTGTATAACTCATCTCAAGAGGTCGATCGAGTGTCAAATGGATACATTTTTTTATACATTTAATCTAGCTAAACTATTCAGTCGAAGAAATCTGAAATTTGATAAAAAGGCAGATTTTTTAAAAGAGGCGGGAGTTTTAATATCTAGATCTCTCAGTAGATTTAATACTATAAGAAATAAGATTGAGCATGAATATAGAGTTCCTAAGATTGATGATATAGAAGTTTATTTTGATTTAGTATCTGCCTTAGTTTTGCTCGTGGAAAGAGCTACCTTTCAGTATACTGGGGTTGATTTTTTCGCATATGACGAGAATAATGACAAAAAGATTACATTCAAAATGACTTATAGAAGGGAAGCTCCCTCTATTGAAGCCACATGGAGAATTGTTATTGATGGTGAAGAAAAGGAGGAAAAGCTGGAAGTTTATGCAGAAAGGGAAATCCAGGAATTTGCTCACTTTTTTAGAATTTTGACAATACTTATTGAGTTTTGGAATCAGCAAGGAAGTATTGCATATATAAGAAGGAAGCTATCTCAATAATTATTTCCTAACATTAAGTTGCGTATTCATCTGACTCGCTAGAGCGATCGCTATAATTTCTCTACAACCCTAATCAGCGTCAGTGCCATGACTGCCTCAATCCCTACAGTCATCAAGACAAACCCCACCAAGACTTTACATATATGGAAACCTGCTACTTGGGAAGATTACTTAACCTACCGTGACGATCCAACGACAGAGAGAGTAAGGCTGTTTTTTCATCAGGGCTATCTTTTAGTTATTGACATGGGTGGAGAAGGAATTAATCACGCGACTATCAGCGATCTATTTACTATGTTGTTTTTTATCTGGTTCAGCCAGAAACCAGAACAGGTATTTAGTTCGCTAGGGCGTTGCTTGATAGAAAAGCCCAATACAAAAGCAGGAGCGCCCGATCTAGCGCTTTATTTAGGTGAAGATTATCCCCGATGGAAAACAGGAGAATCACGTCGCATTGATTTAACTCAGTGGCGAGTTCCTAACTTAGTTGGCGAAATTGCAGACACTACTTTGGTAACTGATTTAGATGAGAAAAAACAACTCTATGCGGATTTTGGAATTCCTGAGTATTGGGTAGTTGATGTTCGGGGTCAACGGGTAATTGCATTTCAGTTGCAGCAAAATTGCAAGTATAAGGACTGTACTCAATCGTTAACACTCGAAGGATTACCTATTTCCTTGCTAGAGCAAACTTTAGCACTTCTAAATGAGGGTAAAAATGGCAGTGCAGCGACCTAGTTTGCTCAACAAATTTCTAATTTGAAATAGGCGCGACAACTTTTAAGATTACCTAACAACCATTGCTTATTTTTTAATAGTGCAACCACATTCATCAAGTCTTTTTCAACAGTAGGTTCGTCGCATTAACAAAGATTGACTATTTACGATTGGTTAGTGAAACACCCACAACTACGAGGACTCCACCAAGAATTAAAGCAGGAGTAAGCGGTTCGTTCAGTAAGACAATTGCAAAGAATACTGCAACCACGGGCACAAGATTGATAAAAATGGAGGCTTTTGTCGCCCCGATCGCGTTTAGTCCTTCGTAGTACCAGCAAAACGCCGCCACTGTTCCCAAAACAGCAAGATACAGAATTGCTAACCAAACTGTAAAAGAAAAGGTTTGCCAGTTTTGTAGGAGTCCTTCTCGAATAGCAGGGATTAAAAATAGAGGCGTTCCTACTAAGCAAGCATAGGTTGTGGCGGCCAAGGGAGACAGCGTTTTTATAACCTGCTTTCCAACTAGCGTGTAAATCACCCAAGTCCCAACACAGCCAAGCAAGAACAAATCTCCCGCCGTAACTCCCTGTGCCAGAATTGCAAGAGGATTTCCCTGGCTAATCACAATAGCCGCTCCTGAAAGCGCCGCACCAATTCCAGTCAACCTAATAGGAGTGAGCCGCTCGTTGAACATGAGGGCAGCACACAGAGCAATCACGGTTGGGTTAATCGTGACAATTAGAGAAGCTCGGCTTGCCGGAACAGTCTGCAATCCCAAGAAAAAGAAGGCATTGTAGGCAAAGATGCCACTCAAGCCCAGCATGACAATCGGCAATAGATGATGTTGCCGCAACCGTGGCAGTCCTCCTTCAAGTTTGAACGAGAGGAGGAGTAGGAGCAATGTAGCGATCGCATAACGACAGAAAGCGACTGAGAATGGCCCTACCGTTTGAACAACTGCTCGTCCTGCAATAAATGTCCCACCCCAAATAACTGTCATCCCTGTCAACTTGAGGTAGATCAGTGTCAAAGATTGACTAGCTGTAGAACCGTTTTTCGTTGACGCAACAACACGATCTGTCTCCTGCTGCTTGCTACGTTCATTCGATGGTTTGACCATCAGGCACCTCTGGTAACAACTGTCTCTACCTTTGCTACCCACAGAGGCAGCGATCTTGTACATTCTTGAGGTGGGTTACTAAGCGGCGGCTCTGTCAACCCGCCTAGAAGCCCGGAACTGTTGTCTTGTGCAATAGAACCAGGGCTACCAAAAGTCCCTTCTGTATTGGCAAGCCTTTAGGCGCTGTCAATCAGGAGGGGTAGTTTACACTCTAGTCTTCCGGAATAACTCAGGGTGTGATGTAAGCATACTAACTAGGGTAGAGTCTGGTTATTCTCTACCCTAGCGGTTTTGATAGAGATGCGATCGCTCGTACCACACCACCTCAATACAAGTACCTTTGCAAGAAGTCTCTTGATGTTCCTATAGCTCGAAATACTCACCGTAACTTTCAGCAAAGAAAACCTGGTCAATCTCAAAGCGCCCACCATATTGCTTGAATGGCTCAGTCGCATAACCTAGTGGTAGCAGACAGCAGACATCGACTTCCTCTGGAATCTGAAAGGCTTCTTTCACTTGAGCGCTGACAAACCCTTCCATTGGACAACTATCGACACCAAAACTCTTTGCCACAATCATGATATGAGCAACAGCTAGCATCGTGTGGCGGTTTGTCCAAGCTTCAACGTTTTCAAAGCAGGGATGGTATTCAAACAAAGCAGGGATTTGCTCACGCATCACATTCGCAAACTGCTCGTTTACCCCACCCGTCTCCATACCCATCTGGATAACTGATTCGATGTAGTCTGAGTCTCCCACTCGTCTGTCACCACAGCAAATTAAGACTACTGGTGCTTCACCAACTTGCCGTTGGTTGAAGGCACAAGCCTTTAGCTTCTCCTTATTCTCTTGCTCCCTCACAACGACAAAGCGCCAAGGCTGTAGATTATAACCAGACGGTGAGCGGACACCTAACCGCAGAATTTCTCCTAAAAGCTCCTCTGGAATTGGGTCACTACGGAACGCTCTAGCAGCACGACGCTGCTCAATACTTTCCTTTAATCCCAGTGTTGAATGCATTTCAGTTGTCATCGTCTTTCCTCTTCACCAGTAGTTAAGTAGGTGGGTGCAAAAATAAACCTAGCATGTTGCTTTGACTGTTAACGGTCAACTGGGAACTGGCGATTGGGACGAATCAAAAGGGCTTGTACCCCACTTGTTCGAGCAAGAAGTTATCCCAGTCCCAGAGCGGTGTTCCTCCCCACTCGACCTGTGTGAAAAGTGGGGCTTCCTCGCCGCGACCTGATGAACTGTCAACAAAAAACCGTTTTACTTCAACTCATCCACCTACTGATCTGCTGACTGGAAGTGACGTTAACCTAAACCCAATTCGCGCTTGAGCAAGTTAATCGACTTGCTGCCGATATAATTCTCACAAAGGATGAGTTCGGGGGGACGAATAATGTCCTCTCTCGCTGCTAAGATTGTGGCTTTGACTGTTTGATAACTTGCCTGGTCGCTAATGATGGTCTGAGCGCTGCGAACCAGAGCGTTGAGTTTGTAGGTATCTTTAACCTGTGCTGTCATTAGGAGGATGTCATCGCCCCGCAGACTGTGGATGATCACTTCCACAATCCGTAGAATACCGACGCTCAGACTCACGACACCCAGACAGCTATTATTGGGTAGGCGTTGAATAATTTGGATTTCTTTGGCGTAGTCGTAAATATCTACGGGGATAACGCGAACCGATTTGGGAGCTGCGATCGCTTCGGCTTGTCCAATAAAGTAGCGGCTAGTTACCACCGTACCAGAGTTTGTTAGATCCAGTGCTTCGGAGAGTTCCTCCATCGGCACCAACTGCACAGGAATTCCTAAGGCTTGTTCAAGTTCCTGCACCATCAATTCACCTGCACCCAAATCTCGCGACTCAACGGTAACAAGTACCCGCGCACTACAGCGCAATCGCCAGTCAATTTCCGCTAGAAACAATTCTCTTGCTTCGCTGAGGGAGCAACCTTGTCCTAGTAGGTCATCAAGGCTCTGTTGCACAACTTTATAGGCTTCAGGATATTGATTCAGGATAGGAGACTGGCGTTGTGTACCACCTTCATGACCTTGTGCTTTAACATAAATGCCTGAGCCTGCTTGGGATTCTACTAAACCTGTTTCTTCTAGTTGCCGATAGACCTTGCTAATCGTATTGCGGTGTAGACCTGTAATCATTGCCAACTGCCGCGTACTTGGCAGTCGATGACCAGGGGGATATTGGCGGGAGGCGATCGCAAACTGAATTTGGTCAAATAGCTGCTTAGAAGCCGGGATTTCGCTGTCTGGCTGAATATGATACTGAACCATTACCGAGTCTCCAAAGCGAACTGGTAAATCAATAAGAGTGGTAGTTCTATCATGGGCACTATTTACAATAACTATTTTGTCTAATGTCGCGCTTATTCTTACTCAGCACTAGGTTTCTGTAGGATTGGCCAGCTACAAACCCAACCTATGTGACAAAGCATCATAGCTGAAGTTAAGAACAAGGGGCGAGGGTAAGTAAGAGCTGTAAATAAACGTAGGTAGGAATGAGTCACTGGTTGGTAGTGGGTCAAACGGACAAGCCTCCAGTGAGGTTTATCTATATCCACTTACTTCAATATTAAACTTTTTCAGCTTACTTCAGCCGTGGCTACTCTATGCTATTAACTTACTATTCTCAAATTCAAAACCTTGATAAGCAAGTTAATTTAAATTGAATTAATAGTTTACACAAATTTTATCCAAAGACTAGTAAAGTCCAATAAATCACTAGCTTATTGTATAATTTATTCCATGCAGATCTACTTAATAAAGCCAATGTTTACACAATTCAAATAATTGAGTAATTTATTTAATGATTGTGCAATAAAACTGCTGAAAACCGCTATTGATTAATAGCATACACTTGAAAAATAAATTCAATTCTAAAGTTTTAGAAACAGAGGGTAGCTTAGAGTTAAAATTAGACTTAAGTTCCTGTAGCGCTTAGCAAGCCAATAACTCGATAGAGGCTAGCCGCTCTAACATCAACAGAGCGTCGAGTAACCATCACATCCTTATTATGGCGAATAGAGAAATTCAAACAGATTCAGTCAAAATTACCAATGGCAATCTAGAAATTCCAGCGTACCTGGCAATGCCAGTGGGGGTAGAATCAGCTCCAGGAATTGTGGTACTGCAGGAAATTTTTGGGGTAAATAGCCATATCCGTGATGTCACCGAACGATTCGCAAAAGAAGGTTATGTTGCGATCGCACCTGCACTTTTCCATCGGCAAGCTCCTGGATTTGAAACTGGCTACACTCCCGAAGACATTCAAGTTGGCAAGAAATATAAAGAGCAAACCCACGCAGAAGAACTACTCAGTGACATCAAAGCCAGCATTGATTATCTCATCAGCCAGACACCAGCAAAAACAGATGCGATCGGCTGTATTGGCTTTTGTTTTGGCGGTCATGTTGCCTATCTGGCCGCAACCCTACCCGATATTGCGGCTGTAGCTTCTTTCTATGGTGCTGGGATTACGACCATGACTCCGGGTGGTGGTGAGCCGACTATTAGGCGAACCAAAGACATTAGGGGAGGCAAGACACTATACGCCTTCTTTGGGATGGAAGATGCTAGTATCCCTGCTGAACAGGTAGACCAAATCGAAGACGCACTCAACAAGCACCAAGTACTTCACCGCATCTTTCGCTATGAAGGAGCAGACCACGGCTTCTTTTGTGATCAACGGGCTAGCTACAATAAGGCAGCCGCCTTTGATGCCTGGGATCAAGTGAAGCAGTTGTTTAGGCAGGAACTTCGTTAGGTTGGTGTCTTGTATCTTTGTCTCACGCTTGCTTACCTAGGCAGGTAATTATCAACTCTTTTTTCTTCGTTTTTGCAAAGTAATTGTCATGAATTCAAAATCAACCCGTTCTCAAGCCAGCAGTTCATCGTTTACGATGGATGACTTTGCTAAAGCCTTGGAACAACACGACTACGAGTTTAAACAGGGACAAGTGGTGCGTGGTCGGGTACATAACTACGAGAATGATGGCGCGTATATTGACATTGGCGGCAAGTCTTTGGCGTATGTTCCAATCAATGAAGTTTCAGTAAAACTGACAGGAGATTGGGCTGAGATACTGCCGTTGCGGGAGGAGATGGATTTCCTGATTATTCAGGAACAGGATGCGGATGGACAGGTGACGCTTTCACGGCGTCAGTTGGAAGAGAAGCTGGTGTGGGACGAGTTAGCACAGCTACAGGAGGATGGTAAATCACTACAGGTGCGTGTTTCTGCTGTGAATAAAGGTGGTGTCACGGTGGATGTACGAGGATTGCGTGGATTCATTCCGCGATCGCATCTGAGTGAGCGAGAAAACTTAGAGTCGTTAATTGGTCAAACCCTCACTGGCACATTTCTGGAAGTGGATCGCGATCGCAAAAAGCTAGTCCTTTCCCAGCGCGAAGCTACTCGCTCTGCTAATTTCAATCAGCTAGAGTTGGGGCAGTTAGTGGAAGGCAAGATTGTGTCGATCAAGCCTTTTGGTCTCTTCGTTGATTTTGATGGCATTACAGGCTTGCTGCACATCAAGCAGGTGAGTCAAAGCTTTATTGAATCTTTGCCTACTGTATTCCAGATCGGTCAGCCAATTAAGGCAATGATTATTGACTTAGATGAAGCAAAAGGTCGCATTTCTCTCTCTACCAGAGTTTTTGAAAACTATCCTGGTGAAATGGTAGAAAAGATGGCTGAGGTGATGGATAGTGCTGAAGCACGTTCCGAGAAAGCAAAACAAAAAGTAATGCAGCAATAAAGCGTTCAGCTATCAGCTATCAGCTCAAGACTTACGCACGAATACCCTATGTAGGGGCAATCCCCTCGTGGTTGCCCCGCTTTCACATAAGATGTAAAGGAAATGCGTAAGTTCTGAGCTATCAGCTAGAAAAAAAGTTACCCACAAGCCACAGCTTGGGTGAGGATAAAGTTATAAATCTTTGTCAGGTTTAACCTTGCGTTTGAACACAGGGTAGGCTTTCTTCATTAGCTGAAAGCTGATCGCTCTATAAAGCCCCCTACACTGGTAGGAAAAGCAGATCTTAGGCTTAAAGAGGGAACTATCTAATGGCTCAAGCAGATGGCTCAATCCGCACTCTTACCGTAGATATTGGCGGCAGTGGCGTTAAGGCAATGGTTTTAGATGAAGCTGGTAATGCCTTGACAGAACGTAGTCGTGTAGAAACACCGCAACCCCCGAAGCCAACTGCTGTGATTGATGCGATCGCTTCTTTAGCAGCAGGACAAGGTGAGTTTCATCGGGTATCAGTGGGATTTCCTGGTGTAGTGCGTGGTGGTGTTACAGAAACAGCCGTGAACTTAGATCCAGATTGGGTTGGGTTTGACTTGGCAACGGCGTTATCTCAGCGTTTAGATAAGCCAACCCGTGTAATCAATGATGCCGATATGCAAGGATTGGGAGCAATTTCTGGGAAAGGGGTGGAATTAGTAATTACTCTAGGTACAGGCTTTGGCTCTGCTCTATTCTTAGATGGGAAGCTGGTGCCAAATTTGGAAATGGGGCATCATCAGTTTCGTAAAGAGGAAACCTATGAGCAGCAGCTAGGGCGTGCGGCGTTGGAGAAGGGGGGGCAAAAAAAATGGAACAGTCGCTTAGAAAAAGCGATCACCTCACTTGAGCATCTATTTAACTACGACTACCTCTACATTGGTGGTGGTGAAACGAAGAAAATCACCATCGAGCTACCACCCAATGTCAAAATTGTGCCTAATATATCTGGGTTATTGGGTGGTATTGCTTTGTGGCGGAATTAGAAAGAGCAGAGGGAGTGAGGGAGTGAGGGAAGCAGGGGGGTTAAGCTGACACGACTAGACAACCCTCTACCAAGCCGAACTGGGAAATTGTGAATCTGATTCCTGACAAAGCTAACTTGCCCTGAATAGTCTAATGATGAAATGGTAGTAGATGACCTCCAATTTTTTTTGTACTACTAGTGACGCAGATTAATACTCCTTCTCTTCCTATTAGAGCTGGTCTTGTTGGGACTGGGTTTGCCGCGAAGCTGCGGGCGGAAGCCTTGCAGAGCGATTCGCGATCGCGTTTAGTGGCGGTTAGTGGTCATACACCTGAAAAAACTCAAGAGTTTGCGAGGAACCACGAAGCGATTGCTCTAGATTCCTGGCAGCAGTTGGTTGAGCATCCTGATTTGGACTTGGTGATAATTTGTACTATTAATCGTGACCATGGTGCGATCGCACAAGCTGCCCTTGAGGCTGGGAAGCACGTTGTTGTCGAATATCCTCTTTCCCTCGACCCCGTAGAAGCTGAGTCGTTGATTGCTCTTGCCGAAGCTCAAGGAAAGCTACTTCATGTTGAGCATATTGAGTTATTAGGAGGCTTACATCAAGCACTTCGGCAAGCCTTACCAGAGATTGGTAATCCATTCTATGCCCGCTACATCACTATCATGCCTCAGCATCCTGCACCAAGGCGCTGGACTTATCACCCAGAACAATTTGGCTTTCCCTTTAGTGGTGCCCTTTCCCGAATTCAACGATTTACTGACTTGTTCGGCAATGTCACAACAGTGAGTTGTCAGTCTCGGTTTTGGGAGGCTGCTGATTATTACAAGGCTTGTCTGTGTACCACTCAATTGCGCTTTACCAATAATCTCATTGCAGAAGTCACTTATGGGAAAGGGGAAGTATTCTGGCAAGGTTTACGCAACTTTGAGGTGCATGGTGAGCAAGGAACACTGGTTTTTGAAGGTGATCAAGGTAGTCTGATTCGGGGAGAAGAACGGATACCCATTGAAGTTGGTGGACGACGTGGCTTGTTTGGAAAGGACACAGGCATGGTGTTGGATTACTTAGTTGAAGGAAAACCTCTGTATGTATCAGCCACAGCTAGTTTATATGCCCTGAAAGTGGCAGATGCAGCACGTCAGTCTGCTGATATGGGAGAAGCGATCGCTTTTTGGCCTTAAACCTCTGTCTCCTCTTGTTGTGGTAGGGGAAGCAGAGGGTAATTTGTAGCACTCATTGATGAAATTCGATAACAATCAACAACCAACAACCATTCAAGACCGCCTAATGTTAAAGCAACACCAATCTTGACGCCTCCAAAGCGTTGCGACAATCCAGTTGTGTTGTTCTAGGGTATCGGCAATTGGTTTTGCCTGGTCTAACAAAATACCGCTCATGACTCCCCAACACTCAGGCGCAGCGATCTCAGTGATGGCTGGGATTAAATCAATAATCACCTCTGCCAAAATATTGCAGAGAATCCCATTAACAGGTTTACCATCAGTAAGCTGCGGCAATAGCTCAACACTCCCCTTCCCTACCACAAGATGCTCTTCAGTAATTTGATTTAAGTCGCGGTTACTGTTGGCTGCCTGTACGGCTAAGGGGTCAGTATCTACCGCATAAACCTTCTTCGCCCCCAACAACACAGCCCCAATTGAGAGAATGCCAGAACCACAGCCAATATCCGCAATCACAGAGTTGCTATCCTCAGTAACACGCATTTCCAGCGCCTCTAAGCACAACTGAGTTGTCGCATGAGTCCCTGTTCCAAATGCCGCACCAGGGTCAAGGCGTAACAGCAATCGTTCTGAGTAGTCTGGTATTGGCAACCAAGCTGGGTAAATCAATAAGCGATCGCCTATTTCTTGCGGTTCCCAGTGTTGCTTCCAACTACTTGCCCAGTCCTCCTCATCAATCAGGTGCCACTGCGTTACTGGCACTGGCATTCCTACCGTTAGGGCATCTTGACGCAACCACAGAGAAAGCGCTGCCAAATCCAACAACTGTACCTGCATCTGGGGCAAATATGCTCCGATGAGTTGCAAATGCCCTTTCGTTTCACTTGATGTGCCGCGACAGCCAAACATTTCCAATCGCCAGAAGATTAAGTCCTCCAACGCTGGGTCGCAGAGAATCTGAATTTCCCACCAGCTATTTGCCATATTTGTTGTTAGTTATTAGTTATTAGTTATTAGTTGTTAGAAATTAGCTATTATCCCTTAGCTATAGAACGACAGGTAACTCTGCTAATCTTGCTTCTAACAACTAACCACCAACAACTAAACAACTACAAAGTTACCGTGTAAGCATCTCGAATTCCCGGAACCTTCGTAATCTCTGACAAAATTCCTTCCGGTAACGGGTCATCAATACTCAATACCATTACAGCGTCACCCCGGACAATCTTGCGACCAACCTGCATACTAGCGATATTGACATTAAAACTGCCCAACAGAGAGCCGATTTTCCCAATAATCCCTGGCATGTCGCGGTGCAAGGTAAACAGCATATAGTGACTGGGAGGAACATTCACCGGGAACTCATCAACACTGGTGATGTGGATTTCACCATCACTCAACAGTGCCCCTGTTACCGAATGTTCGCCCAAGGAACCGATCGCAGATAAATGTAATGACCCACCAGAGTAGTCTCGAATCGAGGCATCCCGCGTTTCAATCACACGAATTCCCCGTTCTTTCGCCTCAATGCTGGCATTCACATAGTTAACACGCTCTCGCAGTGCTTGAGACAGCAAGCCTTTAAGCGCAGCAACTACTAACGGTTGGCTATTATTCGTTGCCAGTTCCCCTTGGAGGTGAACATTCAACATCTCAATTCGTCCACCCGATAGTTGCCCCACCAAGTTACCCAAGGTTTCAGCCAACTGCATGTAGGGTCTGAGTTCTTCGAGGACATTTGGCGAGAGTCCTGGAATATTAACCGCTGAACGTGCAGGCAAGCCCAAAAGAACATCACGAATTTGCTCAGCGACATCAATTGCCACATTCACTTGCGCTTCTGCGGTTGAGGCTCCTAAGTGGGGAGTGAGAACCATTTCTTTCCCAAGCGATCGCAACGGAGAATCTTCCAGTGGTTCTGACTCAAACACATCCAATGCTGCGCCCGCAATCTTACCTGCTTCCAATGCCTCAAACAGGGCTTGCTCATCAATAATACCGCCTCTGGCGCAGTTGATGATTCGAGCCGTGGGCTTCATCTTCGCCAGTGCCTCGGCATCAATTAGATGAGTGGTTTCTGGTGTCTTCGGCATATGCAGCGTGATGTAATCAGATTGCTGCAAAAGCATATCCATATCGACGAGGAGACAGCCTATCTGATCTGCCCGTTCCAGAGAAATGAACGGGTCATACGCCAGCAACCTCATTCCCATCGCTCGTGCCACTGTTGCAACATGGGAACCAATTTTCCCTAACCCAACGACACCCAATGTTTTCTTATAAACTTCTGTCCCGATAAAGCTTTTGCGATCCCATTGATTGTTTTTGACGGACTGATTAGCGTCAGGGATATGGCGAGATAGGGACAGCATCATTGCCAGTGCGTGTTCAGCAGCGGCAATTGTATTCCCTTCAGGAGAATTAACAACAACAATTCCCTGACGGGTAGCCGCTGGCACATCGACGTTATCAACACCAACACCAGCGCGTCCAATAATTTTTAGTTGTTTACCAGCCTCAATGATTTCTTTGGTAACTCGTGTACCAGAGCGAATCATCAAGGCATCATAGTCCGGAATAATCGCAATTAGCTCCTCAGGCGGTAGATTGGTTTTGATGTCAACCTGAGCAACTTGAGAAAGAATATCAATTCCGGCTTGATCAATTGTGTCGGAGACGAGAACCTTAGACATTACCAGCAGAGGGGTTGAAAGGGGTTACACACATCACGCCCTGTCCTTCAATGAGCGAATCATATCCAATCCAAGAGCGCTACAGGTAATACGACAAGCGATCGCGGTTAAATGCAATAGGCGTTTTTTGATACACCTATACTTTTACCTCACTATCAAGGTAGTACCGCAGGAGGCTATTTTAACTGCAAAGGAGGTGCTAAACCGCTGATTATCTAAAAGTTTTTAAGTTTCATGGGAATTGGGAATTGGGAATTGGGAATTGGGGGTTGGGCACTATGAGACGAAAGCTGTTACCGTACTCTTTGGAAGCCGGATTCCGATTTAATCGTTAGATAGAGCAATGAACTATTTAATCGCCGTATTGCAAAACCGTATAGAAGCAGAAGAAGCTTACTCAGCCTTGGAGAAAGAAGGCTTACCGTTGGATAAAATCTCCATTCTGGGTAGAGGGTACAAAAGTGCTGATGAATTTGGTTTAATTGACCCCGGCTTAGAAGCGCAAAAGCAAAGCCGTCTACTTGCTTACTGGCTAATTCCCTTTGGATTTGTAGCTGGCTATGCCTTTAACCTCCAAACAGGGATAGAAGTGTTTGAATGGGCAGGGAGCATCGGTAACCATATCATCGGTGGCGTATTTGGTGCGATCGCAGCAGCAATGGGCAGCTTTTTTGTCGGTGGCGGTGTTGGCTTAGTATTTGGTGGTGGTGATGCCTTACCTTACCGCAATCGGCTTAATGAAGGTAAATATTTAATTGTCGTCAAAGGTTCGGAGAGTTTGACTCGGCAAGCTACCCGAATCCTACGCCAATTCGAGCCTGAGACTATTCAAGGCTATATTGACCCAGCGAGTGTCTAACCCGTACATAACAAAAGTCTCTTTCTCCGAATCCCCAGTCACCAATCACTATGCCCAAGCCCTCATCCCCGATCGCTTATGCCTAGGTAGAATCAAGAAAGTATTTTACAAAAGCGATTACGAATGCTGCCGAGAGAAGATTTACTCAAAGGAGTCGAAAATCGAGATACTGTTGCCCGTGTCATCGACCAAGCTGATCAGGCAATCAAGACGTGGGAAGTTGTCTTGAGTGATTTTCTCTCACCGCCAGTAATAGCCGAAATCCAACAGCAGTTTGGACGTTTGACGGAAGTACAACTGCTGGCTTGGGGAGGCTATCCGCAAGCCGAACGACAACGTGTAGCGATCGCGCGTTCAGAACTCCCTCTAGAGCAATCTCAGGTAGAAGTCGTGGCTTTGGATATTGCGGGTAACTTTCTTTTTGACCCGCCAACCCATCGAGATTTCCTAGGGGCAATGCTAGGCTGCGGTATTGTCCGAGAAAAAACTGGCGACATCATTGTCTTAGGAGAACGAGGGGCACAGGTCATTGTCGTTCCCGAAATGGCAGAGTTTTTGGAGACGCAACTCAATCAAGTTCGCTCTGTACCCGTGAAAACTCGACGCATTGACTTGAGTGAACTAAAGATTCGAGAACCGAAGAAAAAAGAGATGACAACGGTAGAGGCATCGCTGCGCCTAGATGCGATCGCCTCGGCAGGCTTTGGTGTCTCCCGCAGCAAAATGGCTGATTTGATTACGGCTGGCGATGTCCGAGTCAATTGGAAAGATGTTAGCCAAGCCAGTTACCTCATCAAAACAGGAGACTTGATTGCGATTCGCGGTAAAGGACGCTTGGAAGTTGGGGAAGTCGCTGTAACCAAGAAAGAACGTTACCGCGTGCAATTGACAAGATTTATCTAAAACCTTTAGTACTGACCTAAAGCCAAGTAGTGGTTCACTAAAAGAACCGAAATTGCGGTTCTTCTCTAGTAAATCCTTCTTTCGGAGGATGTGCTATCTCCCAAAACCTACTCGACAAGGATTTATCCGTGCTAGTATGTAGCAGACTCATATACCAGACTTTGTGGTGCAAATACACAACTATTTTGGACTGACTGTGAATTAGATATGTGTCAGGAGGCAATCACTTTGTCAAGGCGTAGACTCAGTATTTACATATTGCAATATTCATGACTAATGTGGCAACAACTTTACTAACTTGTGCCAGGATTGATACCCAAATCCAAGGTCTGTAACTATACAGACTGCCTAGTTTTGCAGTGAAGCCTTCTTCCCTTCCGTGAAACTACAGACATTGCCAAAAAACTATTTTACTATTCCGTAATTCTCACCAAGAAAATCTACGAGATAGTGTGGCAAGTTTAACTAAGCACCCAAATTGGTCAGCTAACGCAAAGCACCAAGCTTTCTCAAACTGGTTCTCTTCTCTATCACTTTCCTTCTATGGCTCCAAAACTCGTCAAAGTTCGGTTTCCTATCTGGGAATTTCTCAACCAGCCTATCTTTAGCTCTACAAATAAACTAATACTTAATCCTAGGCTTTTTGCCTATCTATACAGAATTCAACTTCTAGAACGCTGTTTGGATAAAAAGTATGACAAAGTATGATTTTCTACGTTATCACGGAAATTAATCCCAAGTTTTGTTCTGCCGTACCAGATCAATGACAGCAGGGTAAAGAAAAAGGAGAAGGGTGGGCATTGCCCACCCTTCGCTATAGTAGAACTCTTTATAGCTGTCGCCATAAAAGTTAGGACAGATTCAACAGTCTAAACAACCACGTACTAGTACTCAACCTTCTGCATAAAAGCCCTCTCCATAAGAGCCTTTTGCTATAGATGCTACTTGAATGCTGAGCAAGCTTATTAACTACTCTTGGGGTCTGGAATCGTAATATCCAATGAAGTCACGTTGGCGGAGAGACTCGTAAGCGGTGGTTGAATCGCTGCTGCATTCCCTACGACCAGAGTCACAATTTTGTCGGGTTGTAAGTATTTTTGTGCGACACGTTGGACATCTTCAACAGTCGTTGCTTGGACACCTTTTTGATACTGGAACAGAAAATCCTCTGGGTACCCGTAATATTCGTAACGCATTAACCGCGATAACGTTTGAGCAGGGTCTTGAAAGTTGAACACAAATGAGTTGAGTACCTGATCTTTGGCATAGGCAAGTTCAGCTTGTGACACAGGTATTGTCCGAAGTTCCTCAATTTCTGCGAGAACCGCTTTAATTAAAGGGACTGTACCATCTGAGCGAGTTTGTCCACCAGCGATGAACGTACCTGGAAAATCAAAGCTAGGACTCCAATATCCATACACAGAATAGGCAAGCCCTTGGCGCGATCGCACTTCGTTAAATAAACGTCCGCCAAATCCATTCATTATCTGATTTAAGACATCCAACGCCGGATAGTCAGGGCTGTTGAACTGTCCTCCCAAATGTCCCATCTGGACATAACTTTGGGTAAGTTGGGGCTGATTCACCAGAAAGACACCTGTTTGCTTTGCCTGGGATACCTCTGGCATAGTCGGCTGTGATGGCTTTGAGGCAGATTTCCAATTGCCAAATTGCTCCTGAATGCGCGATCGCATTTTGGCAGAATCAAAATCCCCAATGATTCCCAGAATCATATTTTCAGGATGAAAATATTGCCCGTAGAACGCCACTACATCGTCACGAGTAATATTATCGAGAGTCTGATACTCTACAGTACGGGCGTAAGGGCTAGTGTCACCGTAGATCAGTTTCTGAAATTCTCGACCCGCAATATCATTAGGGTCATCATTCCGACGCGCAATTTGCCCTGCCTGTTGGCGTTTGGCTAACTCCAGCTTATCGGGGGCAAAGACGGGTTCTTGAATCACCTCAGCAAACAAATCAAAAACCATATCTAAGTCTTCTGTCAGGGCGCTGAAACTAGCGCTACCTGATGCCGTACCAATGCCAGTTTCCACAGAAGCCGCCCGTTGTTCTAAAAGCGCATTCAGTTCATCGCCAGAGTGCTGCTTTGTACCACCAGTACGCATCACTTCGCCAACCATTGTTGCTAAGCCAATCTTATCGACTGGTTCAAGGCGATCGCCTGTGCGAATCAGGGCAGTACCGCCAACTAGGGGCAGTTCATGATCTTCCATCAGATACACAACCATCCCGTTGTCCAGCTTATAGCGCGTGTACTCTGGGATCTGAATCTCTGGTACCGGAGCGAACTCTAACTCTGTGTAGTGCCGTGGTGTCGCTGCCACTGCTGGGACACGCGACACAACCACCAGTAGCATTGTCAGCAGCAGTAGCCCCAGCCAGCGCAGGAATTTTGGTTTTTTGATTTTGGATTTTGGATTGTTCATTGCTAATTTTTCGTTGCTAATTGTTTGCGGTGTACCAAATGGCACTGCTTTACTACGCAAACATTGCTATTAGCCATCAGCCATCAGCCAGTAGCCATTAACGACTAACGACTAACGACTAACAACTAACAACTAACTACTGACTTGATAAAAGACGGCCGATAGTACGATTGTCTGGCTGGAATGTCGCTTGAGCGACGCGCTGAATGTCGGCTGGGGTAACAGCAGCGATCGCTTCTAATTCCTTGAATAAGTTGCGCCAGTCGCCTGTTTTCACCTCATACTCCACCAAATTTCGTGCCATACCGGAATTGGAATCAAGCGATCGCAATAGTCCAGCACGCGCCTGTGTCTTCACCCGATCTAACTCAACAGCCGAAACAGGTTCTGTCTTGAGTCGTTCAATTTCATTACGCAATGCTGTCGCCACTTCATCCACCGTATGCCCCGGTGCTGTCTGGGCGTACAACAACATCAAATTCGGATACTTATTACCAGGAAAACCACTAAATCCCTCAGCAGAAAGCGCAACCTGTTGCTTCTCCACCAGAGACTTGTAGAGCCGAGACGTGCGACCATTACTGAGCAGGCTGCCAATGATGTCGTAAACCACATTATCGGGATGGTCGATGGCGGGTCGATGGTATCCTTCCAAGTACCAAGGTTGGGAAGGTAACTGTAACTTCACTTCCCGTGTTTGTTGCTGGGGTGGTTCAGTAACCGTTACTTCCGGTGGTGCCGCACCAGCTTTGAAGCGTCCAAAGTAAGTTTGAGCTAGCTGCTGCACTTGGGCTGGATTGACATCACCCACAACCCCGATTGTCAAATTATTAGGAACATAGTGAGTGTCAAAAAACTGCTGAACATCTTCACGAGTAAGGTTGCGGATGTCTTGGTTGTAGCCAATCACTGGACGTCGGTAGGGATGTGCCTGAAACGCTGTATCGAGAAATGCTTCAACCATCTGACCAATGGGAGAGTTATCTGTTCGCAGACGACGTTCTTCTAAAATCACGTCTTTTTCTTTGTAGAATTCGCGAAACACAGGGTCTAGGAAACGTTCCGACTCTAGAGACATCCATAGCTCTAGCTTATTTGAAGGGAAGCTGTAGAAGTATACCGTCGCATCCGCAGAGGTTGCAGCATTCAAGCCAACGCCTCCAGCTTGCTCAACAATTTGACCAAGCTCATTTTGCTTGACTAAATTGCTTGCCTCCGCTTCAACTTTGGCAAACTCCGCCTGTAACTTCGTGACTTCTGCTTCTTTCCCCGCCGATGAAGCCGCTTGAATTTGTTTGGATAACTCATCCAATCGGTCTAACAGAGGTTTTTCCGCCTGATAATCTTGTGTGCCAATGCGGGTTGTACCTTTAAATGCCAAATGCTCTAGGAAGTGAGCAACACCCGTTTTTCCAGTAGGCTCATCGACACCCCCAACATCGGCATAGGTGAAAAAAGACACGACAGGTGCTTGGTGTCGCTCCAGAACAATAAACTTCATGCCATTATCCAACTGAAATTCAGTGACTTGCTGGATAACTCTGTCTAAGTAAGGCTGGATCGACTCAGAGGTAGCCGTAGGTATGTCGGTACGAGCAAAAGCTGCCGTAGGCAAGCTTCCCCAAGCAAAAATTGCAACTCCTAGGCAAGCCACAACTACAGATTGCCATCGGTGTTTTCTTAACCGGGCAGTAAAAAGCCTGCAATACAAAATAAATTGACTCAACTGACTCATAAAACGGTAGCGATCGGCACTGTTATTAGCCTAAGAATTTCTTGAGCTATTGGTCTATCGTGACAAAAAAAATCAGCCGTTGTGAGGGTGGTGGTTCTCCTAGCTCACAACGGTTGATAGATTTATAGCGGTTCTCATGTGGATGAGGTACAAATTTCTGGGTTTTCGGGAATTGGGAATTGGCAAGAAACTTAGATGTACCTCACTCTCAACAAGAATTGCTATAGTGCAGCGTGGCGGAAATAACTATCCTGAAGTTATCCTTGCTTAGCCTCCATTGAGCTAGTTATTTGTCTGTAGTTCAACAAACCAAAGATAAGCCAGAAGGCAAGAATAACGCTTGTAAGTAGTAAGACGGGAATTGGCCCAAATCGATTAATTAATGGCGGTGCGGCAGCAGTGAATAAGCCACCGCCAACAATCGGTTCAAAGAATAGCTGTTTGTAAGCAAAACTCTCGAAAGCGCCAGAACGATTGCTTGGGTCAACCATCCGCATTAGCAACAAACCTGTCGCTGTAACACCCATTGATTGCCCCATATCACCGATGCCACGCTCAAACCAGTAGGTTGGGATCATACGCGGAGCCAGGTAGATAAAGACAATGACGTTCCAGAGAATGCCAGCGATTGAGAGGACTAAAAACGCACCAATATTACTGCCCAGAACAGCTAGGGAGATTGAGGCGAGTGCCGTCACGATTGTGGCATCCAATGCCACCCCACCAATGCGGTTCATCAACTGACGGTTGATGAGATAACTGCGCCCCAATCGCGTCAGGACAATCTGCACAATAATTCCACCAACTAGTGCTAGGGGAAAGAGGGGAATGGCAGATAAAATCTCAAGTCCGTTTCCGCCTCGATTCCAGGTAACTGATTCAATAAAGGTCAGTGCTTGTAAGATGAGCCAGCCAATACCGATCGCAAGTCCCACAAAGCCAAAGTGTAGGGACATGGGATCGATGAGCAGGGTACGCGCTCGTCTAGCTCTCGCTGCCTTGGCTTCAGGACTTTGGTCTGGATGACCATCGCTGGCTTCTTCTAGCTCTACGTCACCCTGATAATCTGTGGGGATATAGCCCTTTTTGCGACCCCAATTCGCTAAGAAGACGCCAGCAAGCACACCCGTAACAATCCCAACCGTTGCTAAGCCAAGAGCGAGGTCTGGACCTGCCTCAAACCCCAGATTTGTGAGCGTCTGAGCCATCCCGGCTGCGGTTCCGTGTCCTCCTTCAAAGGCAATTTCAATCAATGCTCCTGCGATCGGGTCAAGCTTAAAAATTGGCGTTAGTACAGTTATGGCGAGTAACAGTCCAACCACATATTGCCCCCAAGCGATGGTCTGACCGAAGGCAACTTGAGGGGCGGCAACCCGCCAAATCTCTCGTGGACTGGGGATAAACTCTCCCAAGAAAATTGCGGCAAAGACAATGTTGATAAAGACGCCAGGTACTGCTGACCAAACTGCTTGCACCTCTGGAGGAAAGATGCCATTGGCAAGGAAAAACTCTTTGCCAGCTACCGAGGAAGCGATCGCACCCAAAGCACTCGGTCCTAATAGCAAAGCAACTACCCCAGCGACAATTGAGCTAGGTAGAAACAGCGCTTGCAATAAGGGAATACTCTGTCTAATTAACCGCCCAACCAGAATTAAAAAACCCAACAGCACAAAGGCGAGAAACACATCCTGAAAATCGTATGATGGCTTTTGGTCAGCAGCTTCCTGGGCAAGCACACTAAACCCCCACGGCCCCAAGAGTAAAAATCCAGCTCCACAAATGATTGAACCGGGTAAAGGGAGATTTAACCAAGTGCTTGACTGTTGTATTAGCCTGCTACACAAACGTAACTGTTCAACAGGCTGTCTGATAACCTGCCTAATCCGACTGACAATAAGAGATATGTTTTTGATATTAAACACGGCTTTCTCCCTTATAAAAAATGCTGTCTTCATCTGAAATGCATCTAAACAGCAGACTTGTTAAGCGACCAAAAGCTCTCCTAGACAAGACCCGTGTTTCTGCATTAAGTAGCTAATAGTCCTAAAAAAGAAGGTATTAAAGCTTTTACTTTTTGAACCTTACAGTTACTAATAGTCACTTCGACTAAAGCTTTTTTAATTCAGTTCGTTGGTGCTGTGTGTTTTTTTCCTGAGAGCTTACTCTCTTTTAAGTTGTTAGCGGCTTAACAAGCTTAAAATAAGATTAAGGCTTTAATGATGCAATTAAAGTATCTAAACCTACAGCAGGGTAATGAATACAGACTTTTTTAGTTAGCTGATAGTTTGAGTTCATATAGTAAAATAGGGTTCTTTATCTTCTTCCATTAGATAGGATAAAGCTCAATTTGTATCTAATCCAAGGCAGAACTCAGGAGAAGGGTTCTCTTCCTTCCCTACTCCCTTGTGTTGGGGAGGAAATTGTGAGGAACTATGACACTTTTGCCAATTATTAGACAAGCTGTTGCACAATAGCGCTACAACTTTTGTTTTATACTTCGATGCGAATTTTAAATCGGCCTCCTCAGTCAGAGACGGAGACAAGAAACCGCATCCTCCAGGCAGCGCAACGTTTGTTTGCACGTCGGGGATATGACGGTACAACTACTCGCGATTTGGCTCAAGCGGCTGGTGTCGCAGAAGGCACGCTGTTTCGCCATTTCGAGAATAAGAAAGCAATCTTAATCGAAGTGGCAACGCAAGGCTGGGTAGAGATTCTCACGGATTTGCTGACAGAACTCAGCGAGATGGGTAGCTATAAAGCTGTCGCCCAAGTGATGCGGCGACGCATGATGCGGATGCGTGAAAACGCTGACATGATGAAGGTTTGCTTTATGGAAGCGCAGTTTCATCCAGAATTACGCGATCGCATTCAGTCAGACGTGATCATGAAAATGACCGATGTTGCAGAAGCCTTCTTCCAAACAGCGATGGATCGAGGCATCTATCGTCGCACCAACCCCAAGATAGTCGCGCAGGTGTTCTTAGGAATGTTTGCTGTTGCGGGTTTCAGTCATGAAACCATTATGGAGCCAGGAGCCTCCCCCCAAGCAATGCAAGAAATGGCAGAAGGAATTGCTGATATTTTCCTCAATGGCGTCTTAGCAAAAGATTAGTTACCAACAACCATCAACCACCAACCCTCAACTAACCACCAACATTCGTGCTTGTTTAATCCATCCTGCTACTTCCTCCACAGGAGGACAGAGGTCACGGCGTTGCAGGGTTGCCACTTGCAGCCGTAAAATTTGTTGATGCAATTTATGGGTAGGAGTCTGAGCAAGCTGAGTTACAGAACAAATCCCAGCGTGTAACAATAGCCCACAATATTGGCAACCGATACCGGAGACACGCGCTAAATCTGCCAGAGCAACCCATTTGTTCACGTACTGAACTTTTATTGACAACTGACTTGCCAGTGCTTGTCGTGATTGTGATGTGCTGGCTTCTTGTAGCAGTTGTTTTGTTGTTGTAATGCCCAATTCTCTAAGCTTTGATTGGTCTTGAACACTTAATCCAGGCAATTGCTCAATCGACCAATCACAAGCTTGGATAGCACGGCAATGAGTTTTTTGTTTGGGATACATCCCGACTCCCTCAAAATTTATTTATAATTTAATATTCTGGCAAAAGAGAAGCCTTCATCCTTTCAGATGGAGAATGTATCGTTATCCGCCGAGAGCTTGTGATACCGAGTTCTCTAATATAGATAAGCAACAGCTCAAAGCATCATGGTAGCTTATAGGCAACAACCTGAACGATTGGTGCTTGGCAATGCAAAAACCAGTCTCCGCAATGCCTCCGCAAGAACCTGAGAACAAGTGCTTAGGCTGCTTATTCATGAAATTGGAAACCATTCCGAGTCAGACGCAGAAACCGTCACAATCTACGACAACAACACCAATTAATCTGCACTTGACTATCCAATTCAACGAACAGCGGGAGCAGTTGCTTGAGGGTCGCGTTAAATTTGGACTAAAAGGTGGCAAACTGAGCGTCAAGTTGAAGAATGGCAAAATTTCCTTGTCATCGAGTCACTTATCTGGCTCCTGTAAGCTTGCCATCCAGCAGGAGCAACAGCAAGAAGACTCTGAAAATCAAAGTGATAGAGAAGCTTCCATGGGTAAGGGGAAACTCGAAGAAAAAACAAACCCCAGTCCCAAAAAAACAACCGAGAGACCTGATAATGTTCAGTTCACTACTTGCCAGACAAGAATTAAAGGTTCAGAAGAAATTCCAGTTTGGGTTTTTGGAGTAGAGCCAAGTGAACCTGTGTTGAAAGGGTTACTCAAAAACGCCTTACTAGCAACTATCAATGTAAAAGCCAAACCCTGCTATGTGGAAGCAATCTTTCATGTCTTGCCACAAGATGTCTGTCTGACTGAGGCTGAAGGACTCTGGCCACAAAACATCAGCAAGAAACGCCGTCTAATCATCGAAAGAGCGATTGTTCGTCACTTTTTCAAGCGAAAATTAATGCCTTATCTGAGTCGGCAACAATTACGATATGACTAATGACGAATTTCGCTTGGAAGTTCAAGACCTTATCCAGCAAATTATGGGAGCAAAAACAGAGAGCTTTTCTGAGCTAGCGGAAATTGCTGATTTAAATCTTACTGAAGATTTTGTTGGTGTCGATCTCAGTGGTGAAGATCTAAGTGGCGACGACCTAAGTGGTGTTGACTTGAGGGGGGCAAACCTGAATGAAACCGACTTGAGTGATGCTGACCTTAGTCTTGCTAACCTGAGTGGTGCCGACCTCAGCCTTGCTGACCTCAGTGGTGCTAACTTGATTAGTGCCAACCTAAGCCGCGCTGAGCTAATTAGTGCTGACTTGATTGGAGCTGACCTAAGCGGTGCTGACCTAAGCGGTGCTAACCTCAGTGGTGCTAACCTCAGTGGTGCTAATTTAATTAGTACCAATTTGGTGAGTGCCAACCTAAGTAGTGCTGACTTGAGCCGTGCTGACTTGAGTGGTACTGACCTTAGAGGTGCAAAATTAATTAGTGCAAAATTGATTGGGGCAAAATTAATTGGTGTCAACCTAATCCGTGCGAATTTAGTTGCTGCTAAATTGATGAACACTAACTTAAGTAGTGCCCAGCTAAGCGGTGCTAACCTGAGTCGTGCTGATCTAAGGAATGCTAACCTGAGTCGTGCAAATGTACAAAAGGCTAGGTTTGGGTATAACGTAGGGCTTTCTGATGAAATGAAGCTTGACCTGATACGACGAGGGGCAATTTTTGAAGATTCAACTCTAATCACGCCAGGATTTTGAGTTGTTTTTTAAATAAGGCTGACAGCAGAAATTACTTCACAACTTCTTCACAGATTTTATCTAGATAAAGTGCCATATTCTGCGAGACTGATTAATCGTAACAACATCTTCAGGAACTATAAAAGTAGTTAATCAAATGACTGAACAGTTGTTTGAGTCTAGTAATACTAATAACGAAGAACAAACAACAAATAACACTTTTGAACTGAAGCCTCGTGCTAGCTTGGTAGGCAACCAACTGAACGATTTATTTGATGCTTGGCAATGCAACAACCTCTCCCCTCATCGGCTCAGGAAAGCTCGCTTGAGAACCGATGTCCAGGCTGCCTATCCATGAAACTACAAGGAACTCCCGTTCAGCCTGGTCAGATTGACCTGTACTTAACGATTAACTTCAACGAGCAGTGTGAGCCTCTAATTGGGGGTCACGTTAAATTTGGCTTAAAAGGTGGAGAACTCAAGCTAAGACTGAAAAACGGTAGTATTCCCTATGAGTTTCGTGAGTTATCGGGTTCCTTAAAACTTTCTCACCGCCAACAAGAGCAAGACTCTCAAGATAATCAAGCACAAAAGACTGTAGAAAGTTCTGTTATCCAGAGCGAAGATAACAGTTTAGGGAAAAGGGGGACAGAACTCACTGAAGACAAAACCAATCCGTCTCAGTTGGTTGCCTTTCAAGTAACGACGAAGGGTTCACAGCAGAATCCCGCCTGGGTGTTTGAAGTAGAAACAGGTGAGCCAATTTTGAACGGCTCAATAAACAATGTAAAGTTAGCAACCCTAAAAGCGATCGCCTTACCTTGCTATATAGAAGCAACATTTGAAGTCTCACTGAAAGATGTCTATCTGACACAGACGCAGGGACTGTGGTCGCCAAACATTAGCCGAAACCAGCTAGCAGTCCTAGAAAGAGGAATTGCCCAACTGTTGCTCAAGCGAAAACTAAAGCCTTATCTCAGTCGGCAACAACTACGATATGACTAATGAAGAATTTTGCCTAGAAGTTCAAGACCTGACCCAGCGAGTGATGGAGTGCCAAACCCAAGCCTTTCTGGAATTAGCGAGGATAGCTGACCTAAATCCGGCTGAAGATTTTGCAGGTAGCAACCTGAGCGAGGCAAACCTCCAAGGGATAAACCTTAGTGGCGCTAACCTCCGCAGTACCAACCTGAGCAGGGCAAACCTCAGTAATATCAGCCTTAATAACGCTGACTTAAGGGCGGCAATTTTGAGCGAGGCAATTTTGAATCAGGCTGACTTGAGCCATGCCGACTTTCGAGGAGCAAACCTCAAGGGAGCCGACCTCAGCCAAGTTAACCTCAGCCATGCGAATCTCACTAATGTCAACCTCAGCCATACCAACCTTAGTGGTGCTGACATTAGAGTGGCTGATCTAAGTGATGCGATCTTAAGTGATGCAAATTTGAACGGGATAAATCTGAAAGGAGCTGATCTAAGTGGGGCCGTCTTGAGTGGAGCAAATTTAAAAGGGGCTGATCTAAGCGCAGCTATCTTCCGGGGTACTGACCTCAGTGGTGCGGTTTTAACAGGTGCTGACCTTAGGGGAACAGACTTGAGAGTCGCTGACCTCAGCGAAGCAAATCTTGACAAGGCAAACTTGAGAGTCGCTGACCTGAAAGTGGCTGACTTGAGTAACGCTAACCTCCGCGAGGCAAACCTAAAGGGTGCTGACCTGAGTAATGCTAACCTCAGCGAGGCAAATCTTCAGGGAGCAGATTTGAGCCATGCCAACCTCAGCGAGGCAAATTTTCAAGGAGCAGACTTGAGGCGGGCAAACCTAGAGGAGGCAACGATTCATAGTGCCGATTGGCGCAATACTAATCTAGAGGAAGCAATAATTAACGGTGCTGACTTGAGTACGACACTGCTTGAAGGGGCAACAATCAACGAGGCGACACAACTTGATGCTAAATGGCATCTAATTTGGGAAATTGTCAATCAGGGAGCAGAAGGACGAGATTTGACAGATGCTGACCTCAGCCGTGCCGATTTATCTATGGTCAACCTTCAAGGAGCAAGATTAGTGAGAGCTAACTTGCGCCATTCTAAGTTGCTGAGGGCTAACCTCATTGACGCTGATTTAAGTAGTGCTAGCGTGAAAAATACTGTATTTGGAAACAACTTAGGAATTTCTGAGGAAGCAAAGCTGGATTTGACCCGGCGAGGGGCAATCTTTGAAGATTCGCTTGATGCTAGTGAGACGTAACTCAATTAGCGATCACTTATTTGAAATTGAAGGGCGGGATGCCGATTTTGTTAATTCTCTTGTATAACTGCCGCCACCTAGGTTAGGACATCGACGGGAGGCTATGCGCCCTAGCCGGAGCCTATTCGACTGAAAGCTGACCGCTCTTAAGCTGACTGCTGAAGAGCTATAATTCAATCCCTAAGGGGGTTTGAGCCGCATAAACGGTTAATGTTAACTATTTCTTTAGAAAGAACAAGAATCCGGAAAAACTGTGTTATTCTTCATCCTTAACTAGAGTAAGTCAGCCTAATCCAAAAGCTTCGCCAACACGTTCATCTGTAAGCAAGGTGAAGTAAGGAACGGGGGAACCATTCTTGGGGGCGTATTCTCCAACTTTTAAGTAAGTAGAGAGGGGCATCTCTCAGCCCTAGCCCGTCAGCTAACTCCGTAGGCATTGAGAGGAGACCTCTGAAAAGATCGGCATTTTTTAGCAATGTCTTGATTTTGTCAGTTTCTCCGGCTGGTACTGCTCAGTTTTGTGTACCTGTTGTTGAGTCTGAGGCATTGCAATATGTTGTTTCAGCTAAATTTGGCAGCGATCGTCGCTGTCGCTGGACAAGCTACCTGGAAAAAAGCAAAACCAGTACTTGTAAGAGATGTAGTTTTGCTGCCTGCCCTAGGGTTTTTGGGAGTAATTCTGCTGTGGTGGTTTACTGCAACATTCTTAACAGAATTAATGCCCACCCCGCTTCAAGCACTTCTCGATAGCGCAGAATACGCCAACCCGTTCTTTCGGAAAGGCCCTGGTAACTTAGGACTCGGTTGGTTATTGCTGGCAAGTCTGCGGCGGGTATTACTGGGATTTTCGTTGGGTGCGGCTGTGGCAATTCCTTTGGGATTTCTGATTGGGATGTCCAGAGCAGCGATGCTAACTCTCAATCCTCTGATTCAAGTCTTTAAGCCTGTATCACCCTTGGCTTGGCTACCGATCGCACTCGCCATCTTCAACCTGGCAGAACCTTCAGCAATTTTTGTTATCTTTATCACCTCGTTGTGGCCGACGATTATCAACACAGCACTCGGCGTATCCAGCGTTCAAAAAGATTATCTGGATGTTGCCCGCGTTCTAGAAATGCCTCGTTGGCGACAGATTACAAAAATCATTTGGCCGGCAAGCTTACCTTACATCTTCACTGGCTTGCGGATTAGTTTAGGAATTGCTTGGCTAGTCATCGTCGCTGTTGAAATGCTCACCGGTGGTATTGGCATCGGCTTCTTCGTTTGGGATCAATGGAACCGCTTAAACTTGAGTTCCGTGTTCTTGGCAGTGGTTGTGATTGGTGTAACGGGGCTAGTGCTTGACTACATTTTGGGCAAAATTGAATCTCTAGTCACTCACCGACGACCCACTGCAACTACCAACTAAATCTACGCCTCACTGACATTGCGTAAATTTCAGCTACGGTCATAGCTGAATCGTTACTGCTAGCCATTCATCATAAGAACTAACAACATTAGTAATACCGCCATGAATTCTTTGAACCGACGAAGATTTCTTGAACAAATGGGCGCATCGGCAGCAGGATTCGCCTTGTCATCTTGTGCCATTAAGGGAGTTACCGCACCCTATGGACTCTCGAAAACTGCCGAAGCTGTCGAACCCGTTGTAGATCCTAGCAGCCTGGAAAAACCCAATCTTACAGTAGGATTTGTCCCTGTTAATGACTGTGCGCCATTTGCGATCGCCTGGGAAAAAGGCTTCTTTCGCAAATACGGACTAAACGTCACCCTCAGCCGCGAGGCAAGCTGGGCAAACTCCCGTGATGGCATCATTTTTGGGCGTCTTGATGCCTCACCCGTTGTCTCTGGGGCAGTCACCAACGCCAGAATTGGTGCGGAAGGGGCACGTCATGCGTCGTTATGTGCTGCCATGACCATTCATCGGCATGGCAACGCCATGACCATGAACAAAGCCATGTGGAACTCTGGGTTACGTCCTTGGCAAGACTACAACGGCAACTTAGAAGAATTTGGGAAGAATTTTCATGGCTACTTTCAAAGCCTACCTCAAGAGCAACGCATCTGGGCTGTGGTTTTAAGTTCTTCCATCTATGAGTACTTTGTCCGCTACTTATCTGCCTCTGTTGGGATTAATCCAGCCGAGGAGTTTCGAGTCATCATCATCCCACCGCCGCAAATGGTCAATAACGTGCGGATTGGCGCGATGCAAGCTTACATGGTCGCAGAACCCTGGAACACGAGAGCGATCGCTGGTAACGAAGGTGTTGGCTTTACCTTTGCCCAAGGGAAGGAAATCTGGTACGGACACCCAGATAGACTGCTTGGAGTTATGGAATCCTTCATTGAGGAAAATCCCAAAACCTACCGAAGCCTGGTAAAAGCAATGATTGAAGCTTGCCAGTATTGCAGTGACCCCAAAAATCGTCCTGAAGTCGCCAAATATATTACTAGTCCCTCCTTTACAGGTGCTAAACCGAAGAAGAAAGATGCCCCAATCGATAAGTTCACGGCACCAGCAATTGTTGGGGAATACAACTACGGCGGTTTTGATGGGCAAAAGCGCATGGCTAATGACCCTTACAGCACCATTTTCTTTGATTTGCCTGATAAACTTGCCAACATCCCAGGCAACCATTCCACATTTCTTTGGCAATCACAAGCTATCTGGTTAATGACCCAGGCAACTCGTTGGGGACAAATCGATCAATTTCCCAAAGATGCCGAACAAAAGGCGCGTCAAGGTTGGAAAACTGACTTGTATCGAGAGATTGCTGAGGAAATGGGGATTGAATGTCCTAAGGAAGACTACAAAGTTGAACCTGCTGAATTCTTTATCGACAACAAAGCGTTTGACCCTAGCGATCCAGTCGGGTATCTCAACAGCTTTGAAATTAGAGCCAATGCTCCTAAATCGTTCTTCATGTCTTAAATTCATCAAAGCTTTATACACGCTTTATACAAGCTTTTCAAAGGTCAGTGCTGAGTTTTGAATTAAGACCCTAAACCTTAAACTTCTTCGCGGAGCATTCTATGACAAAATCTACTTCTTTTTCTGACAAGACTAATTCTCGAACCGTTAATGGAGCAGGATTTCTCGAAATTGAAAATATTGTAAAGTCTTACCCCAATTCAGAGGGTGGGGAGCTGGTTGTTTTAGATAATGTCAATCTCACCATTGCTGATGATGAATATATATCTCTAATTGGTCACTCTGGCTGCGGTAAATCAACGCTACTCAAGATGGTCGCTGGTTTGGAAAAGCCAACTTCCGGAATGGTACGACTGGAGGGCAAAGAGGTTCGTAAACCTGGCGCAGAGAGGATGATGGTGTTTCAGCACTACTCTCTCCTGCCGTGGCTGACAGTAACCGAAAATGTCCGGTTAGCGGTTGATGAAGTACTCAAAAATGCTTCTCCTGTTGAGAAAAAGCAGATTGTCAGCGAACATCTGGCAATGGTGAATTTGACGCAAGCGGCGAATAAATATCCGGATGAAATTTCTGGTGGAATGAAACAACGAGTAGGTATTGCGCGAGCGTTAGCGATTCGTCCTAAAATGTTGCTGATGGATGAACCGTTTGGGGCGCTTGATGCACTAACTCGCGGTAAATTGCAGCGACAGGTACTCGACATTTGGGAGAACAACCCGCAAGCGGTAATGATGGTAACTCATGATGTTGATGAAGCTCTGTATATGTCCGATCGCATTGTGATGATGACGAACGGACCTAATGCTAGAATCGGAGAGATTTTGGAGGTACCTTTTCCCCATCCACGCGATCGCCAAGCACTACGCGAATCAAAAGACTATTTTGAATTGCGTAACCATGCCTTGAACTTCCTGGATCGATATTTCAACCAAGACGAGTAGCGTACAATCCCTTAACTTTATTTTTGAGTGGGCAGCCTAATTCAATCACAAGCTGACAGAATTTAGCTGTCAGCTTTCGGTTGGGAGCGGAGGAACCAATTTTTGGGGCTAATCTCCGGCATGAGAGAGGCATCTTCCAGTTTTAGCCCGTCAACAAACTCCGTCGGCGATGCTAGGAGTACCAAGACTATCGCTTTTGTAACAAAAAGCAATTGGAGTCTCCTTACAGATACCTCTATGTTCTGGGACACAACTGAGGTATCTGTTCTTGACCCACCTCTCACTTATCTATCGTTTTCTTCTAAGAGAGGTTAAAAACAGTGAACATCAAGCCAATGTTAGTGCGTCTTGAAGGCGCGATGGATCGCAATGATTTAATTGAACAAATGGTGTTGCTGCCTGAACCCGCTTCAGCGGCTGCCAAGTGGTCAAACTCTACAAAATCGGTAAACCTGGTTGTTGGCTACAATGCCTCTCCTAGCAGTCAAACGGCTTTGGACTTGACGATGTGGATTGCTCATCAAACTCGTTTGGTTACACAAAAGCAAGTCACGGTTCAAGTTGTCTACGTCGTTGATGAAAATCAAAAGAATCAGTATTCAGATGGCTTGAACACGGCTAGTGCTAGCGACTTGTCAAAACATCAGTCGCCATCAGAGTTGTTAAACACATCGTTAAAGAAGTCTAAGCTATCTGTTTTGACCGAAACCCAACCCCAAGCCTTAGCTACATCATCAAAGAAATCAGTAAAATCACGCCGTCCCAAAGCCACCTCTTGCCAAGCAGATTCATTTGAGCAGGCTGATCGAATTTTGTGGCAAGCACGTTGTTTGGCTGAAGAATGGCGGGGTTCCTTCAAAGCGCATCTACGGTTTGGTGACGTGGCAAGTGAACTGAGAGAAGTTGTTGAATCAGAAGCGGCAACTCTACTGTTCTTGGGTTGTAATTCGGTTAGTCATCCGATCATTCAGCAACTAGGTACCCATTTCCCCTGTTCAGTACTGGGTATTCCCACTGGATTGAATTCGGACTTACGCTGACTACCGGAATCAACTGTTACGTTGACACTCCTCCGGCTAATCAGCCGTTGAAACCAATAGGCGATTTCTCTCGTGCCTCTCGCATCTATTAAGGAACGAGGGACTTCATCCTGCTTTGCTTTCACAAATTTGGCAGCCTATAACTTCAGACAGAGAGCTTAATTTCAAAATTTGCGTTACATTACTTAATATAAGACGAAAAGAAACAACCAAGTCGTCAGGAAGCTGATCAGTAACCATGCAAAACGCACCAACACCGCCGATTACAGATCCAGCAGATCGCAATGCTTGGAAATCAGGTTTCACACCCCAAGCGGAAAATTGGAACGGTCGCCTCGCCATGATTGGCTTTGTCGCCGCACTGCTGACCGAATTATTCACGAACCAAGGTGTTCTCCACTTCTGGGGTCTTCTATAAGCCGAAAGCATCCGTATCAAGAGCAATCCTTTAATACAGTAATCAATAAAAGGAATCAAACCAATGGCTAACGTACCAACACCACCAATTACCAATCCTGAAGATCGCAATGCTGTTAAGTTTGGCTTCAGCCCACAAGCCGAAATCTGGAACGGTCGCCTTGCAATGCTGGGATTTGTCATCGCTATCGGGATTGAGCTATTTTCAAACGAAGGCGTTCTGCACTTCTGGGGCTTGATGTAAGTCGAATAGAACTGACTAATTAATCAAGGTAAGGAGAAAAGCAAATGACTAACGTACCAACACCAACACCACCTATTACCAATCCCGAACAACGCAACGCTTGGGTAGGCGGATTTAGCCCACAAGCAGAGATTTGGAACGGGCGGCTAGCAATGCTCGGATTTGTGATTGCGATCGCTATTGAATTCTTCTCTGGACAGGGTGTATTGCACTACTGGGGACTGATGTAATTTAAGCGCGTCTCGAATTTAGTAAAAACCTGGGGGTTGACTAAAGCCCTCAGGTTTTTCGCAAATCTATTGAGCGCTGTGACCTAACGGATAGTTCAGGTGATCTGGTGTCGCTTGAAAGTGAACGTAGCGTTCATCAATATCGAAAGCTTTTGCTAAGAAACCACCTGGGATGAGGCAGTACAAATAATAAACCCAGACCCTATTGATCTGGGTTTTAGTAAGTCATAAGCTAGTCAACAGTTTTCGAGATTGCTGGCTAGCGGTTTACAGATAAAGTTTTAACTTAACGCTACGACTCAGGCTTAATCCTGATTACTTACTAAGTTAGCCAGAAGTTGTGAATAACTTGTGAATGACAACTATTTAATTTAAATACTAGGACTTATAGCAGTCGCCAAGGCAATTAGGACAAAGTCAATTACTGAAACCTAGACCAGTTAATCTTTTTCCTTCTGCATAAAAGCCCTCTGTCCTCTGCCGTTTGCTATACATGACAACTCTACTGATAGGGTGCCTTAAATAAGGTACCCTACTACTTTACTAACCTTACTCTTAAAAAATTTATCAGACTCCTGGATGAGATTGATAAATCTTTTACCGAAATGCCCTAATGTAGATGGCTTTGGATAATGTCATTAATTCTGGTTTCCAATTCTAACGGATAGTTCAGGTAATTTTGTGTTACATGAAAGCGAAAGTAGCGTTCATCCATATCGAAAGCTTCTGCTAAAAAGCCACCAAAGCCACGCGCCCGTTTATCTATTTCTAAGAAAACTTCCAACTGATTGGACTGGAGTGCGAAAACGACTTCCAACTCATCCAAACGCCCCCGGTAATTGCCAAAAGGTCGAAACTCAAACTCTTGAACAAATGGATACTGACTCCCGAAATGCGGGTTGTATTCACAATCAACTTTATAGAGTTGAAAGCCAAGGTTCTCGATCGCGTTGAGTACTTGCTGCATCAACGGGTGTGGACGCACCTGGATGTAATCTGTGTCTTTTGGGTCTATCGCCGTAGAAATATCCAACCCAGTCCGCAGATAAACGGGTTGATCTCGCATCGTCAGCGGTGTCTCATAGGGAAGAGGGAAAGAAAAGGGGATAACCTTGGCTTCTCTTGGCTGTAAGTTGAAGCGTTCTGAGAGGCGATATTTTACCAATATGCACTCCTCAGTCACGGTGCGATCGTCAACTTCCCGTTTGTATTGCGTACCAATATACAGGTAGATATCGTCAATCTCTTGCTCAACATCCCCACCTGTGATATTGACTTCACCATTGAGTAGCTCACCGGGAACGAGTAAATCATCGAACAGACGAGCATCTACGGTTGCTGCACCGATTCCAACCTTGGCTAAAAGCTTCTTGAACCTTGACATGGGTTTGTCCTCACTCGGCGATACCATCTTAGTTCAACAGGAAAAAGACTGTGTGCGATCGCAAATTGCGGCAATAACTCACCAGTTACAAAAGGAGCAAGAGATTTTGTGAGTGATTAGGACAGGTGAAAAACTTTCTCGTCCGCTGTACTAGCTACTCTTATAAATATCCTTAAAGATAAAAAATAACCGCTGAGTTATCTCAGCGGCAAGTCATTAAACCAAGCTGTCACGCACAGCAATTATTCAGCTTAATTAGTCTTATACAGCAGCAGGCTCAGTCGGTTGGGACTCCCAAACATCGTTAGTTTCAGTGTTAGCTTGCTGCTCACTAGAAGCTTCAATCCCTGCCGCAGGCTGCTGGCCTAGATTGAGCTTAACTACACGATTTTTAGCCGCTTCTACCTTAGGCAGTGTCAGCGTCAGAATGCCATTCGTGAAGTCAGCTTTGACTTGATCATTTTGAACGGCAACAGGTAGAGGAATCACACGCTGAAACTTACCGTAGCGGAACTCAGAGCGGAAGAAGCCTTTTTCTTCAGCTTTCTTCTCATAGCGATGCTCACCAGTGATTGCAACAGCTTCACGAGTTACGCGAACATCCAAATCCTTGCCTTCAACGCCAGGAATTTCCGCCCGCAGAATTACGCAATCTTCCGCATCTTGAACTTCGATTGCAGGCTGCCAAGTTCTAAACGTGTCGTGATTAACTCCAATCATTTCATCAAACATTTGATCCATTTGACGGCGTAAGGTTTCCATTTCTTGGAACGGTTGCCAACGAATCAGTGCCATAGCTGAATTTCCTCTCTTGCTCTTGTGCATCAACCTTCACTTCACACTCTTCTATAATGCCGAGTCTAAACCCTAGAGTCAGTTAGGGAAACCGCATCTGGTTGGTAGAATTAACCAGACTTATTGAGTGATGTACTGTTTACTTGAAGCAAAACCTACGTGTTAAGAAAAGAGCATTGAAGGGATAAGATTTCTACTTCCTACTAACACCCAGTTCAATCTAATTAAGAGTATTAGTATTGCTTTCCCTATCACTCACCCCTTCATCACCCCACCCCTCCTGTTCATTAAAGAGTTTGAAGTTCTGTAACCTCATGTCTCAGGGGATGAAAGCGCTGCGGTAAACTAGCCCTTGATCCTGAGTCTCGCTTATTGAGTGGAGAACTCTCGTTTGGAGCCGTTATTAAATGTCTCATAGCGTCAAAATTTACGATACCTGCATTGGTTGCACCCAGTGCGTTCGGGCTTGCCCCACAGACGTCCTGGAGATGGTTCCCTGGGATGGCTGTAAAGCAGGTCAAATTGCTTCATCACCTCGCACAGAAGACTGTGTAGGTTGCAAGCGGTGCGAAACGGCTTGTCCTACTGACTTTCTGAGCATTCGGGTATACCTCAGTAATGCTGAAACTACCCGCAGTATGGGTTTAGCATACTAACCATTCCGTCAAGACTTCTCAGTTTTTACGGTTATGGTGCTGCTATAGCAAGCGTCGATAAGATGCGTTTAGATTTTGATTTCATTGAGGAAGCCCTGTGCCTCCTCTTTTTTTTGTCTTAGTGTCATTCCTCTGGTGAAGGGGATTGGGTTGACAATCGAAAAATTAGGGAAAAGTTTTTGCTCGATAAAGATTTGCTCTAGTCGTAGACACTGCAACCTTTTCGTCTCTGGAGGAGTCTCTACTCCTTCCCTCTTGCCTTGACGTGTTATCAAGAGGCAAGTAGGTTGTAAAACATGGTGCGAAGCGAGGAGTGATGTTGTAAATGTGTGGAATCGTTGGTTATATCGGCACCCAAGCGGCTACAGATATCTTGATGGCAGGGTTGGAGAAACTAGAGTATCGAGGTTATGACTCTGCCGGAATCGCGACGGTTTGGGAAGGAGAACTGCACCGCGTTCGAGCGAAGGGAAAACTTCACAACTTGCGTGAAAAGCTAGAGAGCCTGGAAAATCCAGCGCGACTTGGCATTGGACATACTCGCTGGGCAACTCATGGTAAGCCAGAGGAATACAACGCTCACCCGCATACAGATAGCGCAGGGCGAATTGCGGTGGTGCATAACGGGATTGTTGAGAACTACCGAGAGTTGCGTGAGGGGTTAAAACAGCAGGGGTATGAGTTCCGCTCAGATACTGATACTGAAGTGATTGCTAATTTGATCGCGGAACATCTTGCTAACTCCTCAACCTCATCTCAAAACGCTAGCCCTCTCTTAGAAGCCGTGCGGCAGACGGTGAATCAGTTAGAGGGAGCTTTTGCGATCGCAGTGATTTCTGTTGATTACCCCGATGAATTAATTGGCGCACGGCAACAAGCACCATTAGTTGTCGGATTTGGTCAAGGTGAATTCTTCTGCGCCTCAGATACGCCAGCAATTGTGCCTTACACTCGCGCTGTTCTGCCTCTCGACAATGGTGAACTAGCGCGGCTGATGCCGATGGGGATTGAAGTCTATAACCTAGAAGGCGATCGCCTAAAAAAAACCCCTCGTACCCTCAACTGGAATCCTGTTCTCGTTGAAAAGCAGGGATTCCGACACTTCATGCTCAAGGAAATTTACGAGCAGCCTGGAGTTGTGCGGACGTGTCTGGAGGCTTATCTCAACAATGATTGGAGCTTGGAAACAGATGATGGTACACCGCCACAGGCATTCCAGCCACCGATTCAGCTAGGCATCCCAGCATCACTCTATGAGAACTTAGAGCGAATTCAGATCCTCGCCTGTGGTACCAGTTGGCACGCTAGCTTAGTCGGAAAGTACCTGCTCGAACAGTTAGCAGGGATTCCCACAATGGTGCAGTATGCCTCAGAGTTTCGCTACGCACCAGCACCACTCACTCCCAACACCCTGACGATTGGTGTTACACAGTCAGGAGAAACGGCTGATACTCTGGCAGCGTTGGAGATGGAACAAAAGCGTAGAGCAGAGTTGCTAGCTCCCTATCAGCCACGACTCCTAGGAATTACTAATCGTCTGGAAAGCTCTCTTGGGACGCTGGTGCCGCATATTATTGAGACACACGCAGGGATTGAGATTGGTGTTGCGGCAACGAAAACGTTTGTCAACCAGCTAGTTGCGTTTTACTGTCTTGCTTTGGATTTGGCATGGCAACGGCAAAGTTTGCCAGCATCCCGTATCAAGGAAATTTTGGTTGGCTTACGGCAGTTGCCAGCGCAGATTGAGCTGATTTTAGAAAGCCAAGAGCGCTATATCGAAGAGTTGACGCATGAGTTTGCCGAGACTAAAGACTTTATCTTTTTGGGACGTGGGATAAACTTCCCGATCGCATTGGAAGGTGCGCTTAAACTCAAGGAAATCAGCTATATTCACGCCGAAGGCTACCCAGCGGGTGAGATGAAGCACGGACCGATCGCATTACTAGATGCTAAGGTGCCAGTAGTTGCGATCGCAATGCCGGGTAATGTCTATGAGAAAGTCCTCTCCAATGCCCAGGAAGCGAAAGCGCGTGATGCTCGTCTGATTGGGGTAACGCCGATAAATGACCCAGATGCGGCGGAGACGTTTGACAATTTGTTGCCAGTGCCAGCAGTGGAAGAGTTACTCTCACCGATTCTTACCGTGATTCCCTTGCAGTTGTTGGCGTATCACATTGCTGCACGGCGCGGTTTGGATGTAGATCAGCCTCGCAACCTCGCCAAGTCGGTCACGGTCGAATAGGCAGCAGAGGCTACTTTTTGGGGCTGTAGACTGAAAAAACGGTTGGACAATTTGGAAAACGGTTAAACAATTTAAAAAACGATTGAACAATTTCTCCAGCCGGAGTACGATCTCTGGAAACGGTTGTGCGTACCAATAGCACAGCGATCGCTTCCAGAGGTCTTTTTCATAGGCAGTATAGACGGGAATGGACACAAACCACATTTGAGAGGTGCAGCAATTAGTACGGGTGACTCTGGTGAAGACTAACTTGTGGTTAGGAACGCCTTGTGGCTTGAGTTGTTACAGCTCTTAGGGTGTCAGTACCAAGCATTGAAAGTTTAGTTCTCGTTATGTCCCTTCTTGGCTAGGGTTGAGTCAGTTCTCGATCAAAGCCTCGGCAGTGTTTCCAAAGCTCTTGTCCCAAATAGTTGCCACTGATCCCAGCACAAAGAACTGCTGCACCTATCGCAGTGGGAATCACCCAACGAGGAAGAGTTTTCTGTATTGGTTCTTTTTGTATTGGTTCTTTTTGTATTGGTTCCTTGTTTATCAGTATCGGTTTCTCTTGATCGGGAAAGGCATATACTTTTGCCGTCTCAATAATTAGCGGTAAGTTCTCTGGTGCAGATTCGTTCCACTGCACTACTGTTCCTGTTCCGTTTCCATCATTGAGTTTTACGAACTCTTTATCCTGCAAAATGTCCTTCTTGAATACCAACGTAAAGCGATCACCTAACTTACCTTGAACAGAAACAGATGATTCATTGTTCGTGTAAATCTTCACCGAATCCAATCCGCTTGATCTCATTATTTCTTCCACATTCTCCGCTATGCCCACCTTCTCTCCCTCCGTTGACTCCTCACAACGTCTAGGAACCATTTAAGTAACACGTACTGATTCGGGGATGAAGACTCGGTGGTTCCCCATATCTCCTTAATGATTTCGTCGTCGCTTTTCGTTGTTAGTAGTTGTCCTGCTCTTTCTGCTTCGGATACGATTTCCTTTCCACAGTTATAGGAAGAAGGAGAATCCATGCTTTTCTTTAACTTTTGCTTGAACTTGTCAATAGATTCAATGTTCTTTCCGGACAATAAATCGCTTATATCCGGCTCAACCACTCCAAAATATTTGTAAGGATACGTATTCGCACTATTCGTTTTCGACGCTCGCTCCTCTGCCAAAATGACGTATCCATAGGACAAATGAAGTTTGAACATCAAAGCGATTTGCGTTCTCAACCAGGAGGTTTCAATCTTATACTGCGATTCTATCCATTCGTTTACAGATGCCATCGTATCTGAATTGCCTTCCTCAATCGTTTTTGTAGCGTAACGAGAAATGCTTTCAAATCTTGAGAATGTATCTGCCATGTGAGCGATACCTTGCTCGATTGGACTGCATACTTTATGTTCTAACCAGTTCCCAACTTCTTCATACAAGTCTTCATCCCTGGCATCATCACAGTAGCTCCAAAATTCCATTGCATCGTCAGGATAGGCTGAGTATAGTTCCCTTGGACGACCGTCTTCTTCAATCGAAATTGGAACAAGTTTGCTCCTTACGAAATTTACCTTTTCTTCCAACACTGATGCCCATTCGATTGGATAAAGTATCTTAAGGATGTCTTCCAGAACGATTATGCCCTGCCTTCCGTTCGGCTTGCAAAAAACCCTAACCTTGTTGTGATGGAATCGATAATAGATGCACGTATAGTCTTTCATGAGGTGTGTAGTGTGTAAGGTGTTCTCTTACGGTTTGATTCGACTCGAAGCACACAACTTCGGATAATTAGGGATTATTATACTGTCGTGGGTTTGAAGCTGTCCTACGATTCCATGTTTCCTTTCTGAGTATCCTGCCGACTGATTCAGAAAAGCTTCAATATAGTTAGATAAACTCAATGGCTAATAAAATCCTGACAATGAACTCGGTCGAAGTTTTCACCGGAGCTGGGGGATTGGCGCTGGGTATATCAAAGGCAGGCTTTCGTCATCAAGCTGCGATCGAACGGGACAAAGATGCCTGCTTTACAATTCGCTCTAATCAGCAGCGCGGTATCCAGTCCGTAGCTGACTGGCCTGTCTTCCAAGCCGATGTAACTCAATTCGATTTTACGACGCTTCAAGTCAAAGGTGAAATCGACCTCCTAGCCGGAGGGCCACCATGCCAGCCTTTCTCCCAAGGAGGCAAACACCAGGGGTGGGATGACTCGCGAGATATGTTCCCCCAGTTCTTCCGGGCTGTCCGAGAACTGAAGCCAAAGGCTATCCTGGTCGAGAATGTGAAAGGTCTGTTGCGTTCTTCTTTCAGCCAGTATTTTGAGTACATTATCCTGCAACTGACTTACCCCGATATTGTGCAAAAGCCAGGTGAGGATTGGGGAGACCATCTATCAAGATTAGAACGGCACCATACTGTCGGTCACCACGATGGACTATCCTACCGCGTAGTATTTCGCAATCTCAATGCCGCAGACTACGGCATTCCCCAAAAGCGCGATCGCGTTTTCATTGTAGGATTCCGCTCCGACTTGGGTGTGGAGTGGTCTTTCCCAGCACCAACCCATTCCCAGGAGGCAATGCTTTGGGAGCAATGGGTGACGGGTGATTACTGGGAACGGCATCGAGTTCCTCTCTGTGAGCGACCAGAAGTGCCGAAGAAACAATGCGATCGCATCTACAATCTCCAGTCCAGCTTGTTCCCGCCCGTGACAAAGCCCTGGCGCACGGTACGGGATGCCATTTGGGATTTACCAGTTCCGGGCAGTGAGGAAGGCTTTAGCAACGTACTGAACCACGTTGTTATACCGGGGGCTAGAAAGTACCCCGGTCACACTGGTAGTCCCTTAGATCAACCCGCCAAAACCCTGAAGGCGGGAGTACATGGTGTTCCCGGCGGGGAAAATATGCTGGCTTTCCACACCGGGGAGGTGCGTTATTTCACGGTGCGAGAAGCTGCCAGGTTGCAAACTTTCCCAGATGAATACTTTTTTCCTCACTGTTGGACGCAGACGATGCGGCAGTTGGGAAATGCCGTTCCGGTCGCTTTGGCTGAGATGATTGCTTCTAGTATCAGAACGCATCTATTGAGAGTAAGGACGATTCAGGTGTAGCTGCCGCTTGATAGAATCTACCCCATGCTAGAAATATTTAGAATCCCGCCCGATTTGTCAGAAAGTTTGATTGCTTTCTGCTCTAGACAAGATTGCTATAACCTTCAAGAACTCAATGCTTTAAAGGCAGACTTGAGCCAATATGTGGGGATATATATTTTATATTACCGGGGCGATTTTCCGATATACGAGCTAATTAAACAGGCGAACTTAAATTCTTGCTGTATGCCAATTTATGTAGGAAAAGCAGCTCCTAGCGGTCGTCGGACTGGGCGGACAACGATTGGTAGTACCCTGTATGGTCGTCTATCAGAGCATAAAAAATCGATTCAGGCTGTAGACAATCTTTCTGTTGAGGATTTCCAGTTCAAAGTGGCGGCAATGGACATCGATTTAGTTTCCTGGGGGGAAGCGGTTTTAATTCGTCACTTCAATCCGATTTGGAATTGGGAAATATCGGGATTAGGGATTCATGACCCCGGCAGTGGGCGTGCTGGACAGAAACGTTCTGTCTGGGATCAACTGCACCCAGGTCGTGCTTTTGCAACCAAGCTTTCTGTAGCAAATAATTCGATTGATGTGAATGTTTTGGTAGCCAAAATTGCAGAACACTGTCAACGGATAAAAGAGAAATTGGGCTGTACTTAAGGGTTTGTTGTCGATTAACACTTCCCAAAACAGTATATTTATGGTATGATTTCTCTCTACTATCCAACCGTAAAAACCTGATCTACTGTCAACGCCAGGTTGGGCAAGGTAGCTGAGATTAGGCGATCGCTCTCTCGAAATTGCTGCAACTCGTATTCCCCATCCACCAATTGACAGACAGTGAAAGTGGGTTGTTTGGGATTGCCAATGAAGCGTCGCCCACCCAAAGCGGCATAATCCACAATCCAATATTCCTGGATACCCAATGCTTCATACTCTCCAAGCTTAGTGAAGTAATCATCCCGCCAATTGGTTGAAACAACTTCCACAATGATCTTGATCGATTTGCCGAGTGTAATGATAGAGCCACTTTCCCAATCAGGGTCATCAATCAGTGCAGGTTCATCCAGAACAATTACATCCGGTTCATATCCAGAATTACCATCCATAGAACGGACAATGCATTCTTTAGGAATGAAATAAGGCAAATTCGCCTGACCAATTGCAGTGCCTACGTTGTAAGCTAAATCGCCTGACAATTTTGAATGCTTACCTCTCGGTTTTGGCATCTCAACGATTACCCCACTGTGTAACTCATAGCGGCATTCAGAGGTTTCTGGTAGCCACTCAACAAACTCGTCAAACGTAATCTGCGGTTGCAATGCTTGGGTCATGGATTCACCTCATTTTGAATCAAGGCTCTATCTGAAAAACTAGCAATTCTTCTTTAGTCAGGACTTACGCACTACCTCTATATATAGATATAGTAGGGACGCATCTTAGAGCGCCCCTACAAATGGCGCTTCCTCTCCACAAATTAATTGTCCAGCTTTTGAGGGTACCATTTACGGTGGATGAAGTAGGAGAACTCAAGGAATGCGGTGTGCAATTAGTAGTCGTGCGGGACAAGTCCTAGCAAGAGGTAGCCTGATTCTTCACAAAGGTGATGATGGCGAATTGCGATTGGATTTGCAAACTGATGGAGGGCAATTGCTCCAGGGTGGAATTATTGACCCCGATGGGGATATGAGATCTGCCAGTGAAGTGTTATTTGGTCAGTTCTTTGAAGTTTGGGGTATGAGCAATTTGACCTTAACTGTAACAGTCCGATAAGTGAGAACGAATGACGCTTAAATCGGGTTGAACACTCGATAAACGCTGAGGCATCGCTATTGTCAAATTGATGTCGCCGTGCGATTCAGCGCCATCTTGTCAAACGAAAGTATCTCTTGTGGGACTAGTGTGAAGGGCTTGTGATTGAGAAAATGATCTAGGGCTTAGTCTAATGTGACCTCAGGAACCTGTGTTGATGAGCATCGGAGAAATTTGGGGGCTGATGAAAGTAACGGTGTCTCAGTGGAGGCAAGATCAAGCCTCACTGATGGCAGCGGCTTTAGCCTATTACACGGTATTTTCTCTAGCACCGTTGTTGATTATCATAATTGCGATCGCAGGAGCAGTATTTGGGGAACAGGCGGCAAAAGGTGAGTTGGTAACGCAAATTCAGGAGGTGATTGGCACAGATGGTGCTCAGTTTATCCAAACAGCGATTGAAAATGCCAGTCAACTCGATCCAAGTCAAGGCCCTATCCCCACATTGATTAATATTGGTGTCCTCCTTTTCGGTGCAAGTGTTATTTTCACGCAACTCCAAAAATCACTCAATAAAATTTGGGAAGTGCAAGCGAAGCCAGAAAACGGCATCCTGCAGTTCCTTCGCAAACGCCTTCTATCGTTTTCGATGGTGCTGGTGATTGCGTTTTTACTGCTTGTGTCGTTAGTTGTTAGCACATTACTTGTGATTCTCGGCAATTATTTGAGGGGATTGATTCCTGGTTTTACCTACTTGTGGCAAATTCTCAATGCTCTTGTTTCGTTTAGCATTGTCACGCTGTTGTTTGCGATGATATTTAAAATTCTGCCGGATGCCAAGATTGCTTGGAAGGATGTCTGGATGGGTGCAGCCATCACGGCAGTGCTATTCAATATCGGCAAATCTCTTTTGGGATTCTATCTGGGTCATACTACTTTTGCCTCTGCCTATGGTGCAGCAGGCTCTTTGGTAATTATTCTGACTTGGGTTTTTTATTCCGCTCAGATTTTGTTTTTGGGGGCAGAATTTACGCAGGTTTACACCAGAAGATGGGGAGAAGAAATTGTTCCGGCAGAGTATGCAATGCCAGTTCCTAAAACCTCCTGTGGGAAATCAGAGCGGTAAGCCTTTTTCCTGTACCTCAGCCCAGGTTAGATCGCTTTCAACATAAGTTTTTGCTAGATTGATGAGTTGATCAAGATAGTGATTTCCCTCAGCTTCGGTCATCATCGTATGCGGGATATCTAGCTCTTTGTCAAAGCAGTGATACCAGGATTTTGGCTGATACTTGAGTACAGATTCAAACAACTCTTGATGCTCATGACGGTTTGTTGCTCCATCTTTTTCACTAGAAATAATCAACATCGGGGTAGTAGGAATATGTTTTGTTCGCTCAAGAATCTCCTGTCCCATATCTAGAAAAATTCGTGCAGCAGGAATGCGAAAGCCCTTATAACCAAAGTTTCCTGGATTATCTTTGTTGAGCCATTCGTAGTAAAACGGAAGAGTTTCTACAAGCCAATCTACTAGCAGATTATTACCACTTAAATAGGGAGCAAAGAGTAAAGTTCGATAAATTTGCTCAGGATATTTGAAGGCTAACCAAGCGGCTAAAATACCCCCCGTAGAGTAGCCTCCAATTATCACCTGTTCTCCTAAGAGTTTCGCTTGTTGGAACCACTCTTGTACAAACTTTAGATAAACTTGAGGGTCTTCTGGCAGAGGCGGGGGATTATCACCATCCCAATCTCCTGCTATTCCATGACCGGGTTGCAAGGGAGCGAGGACGTTGTAGCCTGACCGAAATAAGGCTTCCCCTAGTGGCTCAAACTGATAGGGACCAGCCGTAAATCCATGGAAGAATAGAAAAACTTTTGGGGTGGGATGGGGTTGGAAAAAAAATTTCGAGCGGCACTTTTCGTTCCGGATTGGTAGTGCGTCCTCACGGGTTTTAGCTTGTTCAACAATCGCGGCTGTTGTGGTGGAGTAGTCGAACATATAATCAACGGTTTTTAGTTGTTCCTTACCATTCGCGTAATTAGGAGTGCCAAAAAACTACCCTTAGGGGTAAAAATCAGAAAGTTTTTCTTCCCTTCTGCCTTCTGCTTTCTGCCTTCTGCCTTTCTTTGTAAAGAGGTGATGTAACTCCCAAGGGTAATCGAATGGTGAACGTGCTACCTTTGCCCAATTCGCTATGCACTTGTAAGCCGCCCTGGTGTGCCTGAACAATTGCTTTTGCGATCGCAAGCCCCAATCCTGAGCCACCCGTGTGGCGAGAGCGATCGCTATTCACTCGATAGAAGCGATCAAAAATCTGGGTTTGCTCAGAAGGTGCAATACCAATACCTGTATCTTGAATCTGAATCAGAGCCTGATGATCGCTGTGATCTAAGACAACTGTTACCTGACCCTCAGCAGGGGTGTATTGGATAGCATTAATAATCAGGTTAGAAATCAGGCGATAAAACTGCTCCTCATCACCCATAACGTTCAGTGGATGATGTATTTGTACCAAAAAAGTTAGTGTCACTGATTTGGAGAGTGCTGGCAGAGGGCTATGTTACGTTCGCTCCTTTAGCAAATTAATCCTCTAACTCAGAATGTCCGGAGTCGATACTTCAACCATTTACTGCTTATTAATATGCCATACAGTGAATTCACCTTAGCAAAAGTCAAGAAATACTTTAATTTAACAACTTCTGAAGACACGGATATTTTTGCAGCAGTACCAGAGTTAGAAAGCAGTGAGTATTTAGCAGAAACTCTCCGATACAATGTACCGTTAGCCCTAGCGAGTAATAGTGAAAAAGCTCGGTCTGAAATGATTATCGCCCCAATCTTAATCGAGGTCAGAAAACAGTTACAGTCTCAATTTAGCCTCTTTTCGGGAATTGATTTTAATGTAGATTCAGAAAAAGGCTTGACTGGGTTTTGTGACTTCATCATTAGTAGTAGCTCGGAACGGCTTTTTGTCAGTGCGCCCGTAATGATGCTGGTAGAAGCGAAAAAAGAAGATATTCTTGCTGGATTGGGTCAATGTGTAGCGGAAATGGTAGCGGCTCAGATATTCAACGAACGTGAGGGAAATGAGATTTCTGTAATTTATGGTACTGTCACTTCGGGAACGAACTGGAAATTTTTAAAACTCAAAGGGAAAGTGGTTGAGATTGATTTGGTTGAATATTACCTAACAGACGTGAATAAAATTTTGGGAATTTTAGCGAGTGGCGTTGGAGGGCGTTGATAGTTAGGTGTGTCTGTAGGGGAGCGATAACCTTAACGGGATGCTCCGCTAGCGCAGATTCTATTCGTTGTAGAGTGCGATCGCATATTCTATTTTTATAGCAGTTTTCATTTGAGTTTTATGACTGCTGCCATATACCCCATACTTTAATCTCCCGATTACTGTCACTGACAATTATCTGCCCATCTGAGCTGATGGCAACGGAATAAACCGCCCCTAAATGTCCTTCTAGAGTTCGCAGCAGTTCCCCACCGTACAAATCCCAAAGTTTGATTGTTCTGTCCTCACTGCTGCTAACAATTGTTTGTCCATCCGGGCTAATTTTGACAGAATAAACCCGGTTTGAATGCGCTTCTAGGGTATGCAGTAGTTCCCCAGTGTACAGATCCCAGATTTTGATGGTTCTGTCACAACTGCCACTAACTAAAATCTTCCCATTTGGACTAATAGCGAGAGAATTAACCTCGTAAGAATGTCCCTTGAGGACTTGCAGCAATTCCCCAGTATAGAGATTCCAGACTTTAATGGTTTTGTCCCCACAGCCACTGAAGATAGTCTGTCCATCTGGACTAATGGCAAAGGAATAAAACCAATTCAAATGCCCTTTGAGGATGCGTAGCAATTCCCTAGTATGGAAATTCCAGACTTTAATAGTATGATCCTCACCTCCACAGACAAGAACCTGTCCATCCCGACTGAACGCAACAGACTTATCCCCGTAACCACTCTCAAGGGTGTGTAACCTTTCCCCAGTGAGCGACTTGAATGTAACGTCGTTGTTACTAGAGGCAACATAAGTTTAGCTGGGTTGGTTCGGGTAAAAGGTGTTGTAGAACCAAGCAAATCTTTGCTCTAGGCTCCCTTGAATGCGGGCAGGAATCAAGTGATGGCTGGGGGAGCGAATCTGTTGTTTAGTTTTGTGGGGATATTTGAAACGATAGTAACTATCGCTTTCGTGGGGTTTGGTTTGTAAGTTTTGCGGGTCAAACTTAGCTTTCGGTAACCCTAACCACTGATAAATGCTCTGCATAACAGCAACAGGTTCACTGACTAGATGTTCAAACACCACGTAGTACAGGTGTTGCTGTAAGCGGGTATCAATATCTTGCAACGCTTCAATCGAACTCAGCGGACCTCCGATTACCCCTGTCTTATCGAAGAGTTTTTCGGCTCGTTCCCAGCGCGAGAGTTCTGCTAAATGGTCGGGAAAATCCAGCAGGAGCGTTTTTTGGTGTTGGGTTTCAATCGAACCATAAATCTGTCCGAGTTCCCGCACGCAAACGAGCATCCGAAAGTTGGGGTCGAGTAAATTCACGGTTTCGAGATGATGCAACCAACCCCGATTTTTATCCACCACCCAGGTTTGAGCGGTTTGTGCAAACCAACCATTGATAAAACCCCGAAAGGCATTTACCAAACGCTGATAGGTGTGGTCAAAGTCTACGTCGAGTTGTGCCAGTAAAAACTGTTGGTCGCTCAGATGGTAGCGCAAACCGTTGAGCGTTTGGCACAAGGGGGAACTATGACCGGAATGGTCAATCTCTGGATGGTGGTCTAGAAGTTGACATAACAGGGTTGACCCGGCACGAGGTAGCCCCGTGACGTAGATAACCTGTTTATTGAGCATTGAACTGTTGTGATCAAGGTAAACTTATCAATTGTGACGGATTTCACCATATCTAATACCGATAACTCACACTCGCGGTATTAGGAAAACGGTTGTAATAACGGGATAGCGTTGATTGGGCTAATTCCTAAAAATTACAGCAGATGTCAAATAGGTTCTATACTATCTGGGTCTTCTCCCAATTCCCTCAATCGAGCCGCTAAACGCTCCGATCGCGCATTTGCTGCTTCCTCTGGTAACAAAACCAGATTGCCAGCCTGATCATAAAACCGCAACCACACCGCCGTTTCTCGATCAATCGTTCCTTCCCAAGTTGCCAACCATAAACCTAATCGCTGACACCACAACCATCCTTGCTCATTGGGTGTAATTGGCTGATACTGTTGATTTGCATCGAAATGCCACCCTTGCAAGGAATCGGGGTCAAAAGGATTGAAGACATAGTAATCCGGAGTGCGGAAAATCTGCTCGTAAATGTTTTTCTTAACTCCCGTGTCTGCCTCTGCCGTAGAAGGAGACATCAGTTCCACGATTACATCCGGGTAACGACCATTTTCTTCCCATACTACCCAGCCTTGACGCTCCCTTGTGCCATCCACATCTAGCACTACAAAAAAATCGGGTCCTTTGAAGTCCCGGTTACGAGCCTGAGTGCTGCTGTAATAAACAAACATATTGCCACCCGCAAAAAAGTTATCGCGGTTAGCAAAAGCCTGATTAATTGACCGAATCAGGACATTCATCGCAATGCGGTGGCGGTTACTCTCCATCGGTTCCCCATCATCGAAAATTAAATCAGTGGGCGGCTTTGGAGGTTCCCACCAATCCTCGATTATCAGGGATTTCTGTTCTGTCTTCGCTTCAGTTGACATGGTGCTGGCTCCCTAGCATGGTGTTTTTATACCTTAAATCGCAATGAGTTGGCGCATGGGTAGGATTCATCAGGTAAAGTGCGGATTGTGGAGGAGTAAGAGGAAATATCAGGGTTGAGTTACGACAACGCTTGTAAATATTTAGCTGAGCAATATCCAGACGAGTTTGCTAACTGGCTGCTTTCAGTTCAGTCGCAAAACATTCAAGTACTTAAAACAGAACTGACTCTAGAACCGATTCGAGCTGACGCAGTTACTTTCCTACGAACCGCTAACCAAATCTTACACATAGAATTTCAAACTCTACCTGCATCTAATCCGCCAATTCCCTTCCGGATGCTCGATTATTCCGTGAGATTGAAGCGACAATATCGGTGTGATGTCGAGCAGGTGGTAATTTTTTTGCAAGCCACAAACGATGAGATAGTCTTTACTGAAGAGTATCAAGACCGGACTACATCTCATCGATACCGGGTGATTCGCCTATGGGAGCAAGATTCTGCGTCATTTCTCGCTAACCCAGGACTATTGCCCTTAGCGACTTTGACGCAAACCGACTCCCCTCAAGCATTGCTGGCGCAGGTAGCTGAACGAACCGCTACAATTCCTGACAGGGGACAGCGACAAAATATTACTGGTTGTGCTGAGATTCTAGCCGGACTGCGGTTTGAGAAAGATTTAATTCGCCAGTTTTTTCGGGAGGAAATTATGCGCGAGTCTGTTATTTATCAAGACATCTTGCAACGAGGATTACAACAAGGCAGGAGGGAAGGAAAGCAGGAAGGAGAGGTAGATCTGATTACACGCCAGCTAACACGCAGGCTGGGTGAGATTAACTCATTATTGATTGAGCGCATTCGGGGGTTATCCACCGAGCAATTGGAAGAATTGGGAGTAGCGCTGTTGGATTTTTCCAACATGGCTGATTTAATGGCTTGGTTTGCACAAAAGGAGAGGCGGGAAGTAGAGGTAGCTTTGATTTTACGCCAACTCACTCAACGGCTAGGTGAAGTTGACTCATCACTGAGCGATCGCATTCGCAGGTTATCCACTCTTTCGTTGGAAACGTTGGGAATAGCGTTGTTGGATTTTTCCGAAGTAGCTGATTTAGTGGCTTGGTTGCAGCAGCAAGAAGTAAGCGATTAGTGATGACGATTGTTTTCAGACTGATGGCGATCGCTTTGAGCAAGGACAGAAAATTCACCAACCCTGTCAGATTCTGGCAACTCAGCTTTTCCGTTGGGAGATGTAGAATCGTTGCTGGTATTGTAAACAAGTGCGTTGGATGCTAATGTCTGCTGAGGTTTGCTGTGGCGACCTAACCAGAAAGCACCGGATGCGATCGCGGCAACCCCTCCCCCAGCAGAAATGACCAACCACCAAGGCAGTTGAGAACTACTCTTGTTAGAATCAGTCGCCTGAGATCGTGCAGGAGCCTCGTCATGTGAATCATTCGCCTTAGTGGTGCTACCACCCCGCAATGATTGAGCATAAAGTTGAGGCGCACGCTGGGTAACTACCGAATCCCCCTCAAATAGACCTGTTTTTACCTCAACCATGTCCCCGGACGTTTGACCTAACGTGACTTCAACAGGCTGATAGGCATTGCCATTTTGGAGATAGACTTGTTTCTTGCCGTTCGCCTCAACCACGGCTGAAGTAGGAATGGCTAAAATAGCTGTCGCCATCCGGTCTATGAGGACTTCTAGTTCGGCAAACATCCCTGGTTTGAGTACTCCGCCAGGGTTGTCTAGTTCGGCTTTTACTGGCACCACCCGCGTTTCCCCTTCTACCACCGAGGCGATGGTTGCAATCCGTCCACTGAAGGTACGGTTAGGCAAGCTACTGACCTTCACGCTCACCCGTTGACCCGTCTTGACTTTGTCTAAATCTTTTTCATAGATATTCGCCGTGGCAAAAACACGATTGTCATTCACAATCGTCATCAACTTACCGCCCGCCTCCTCGAAGGCTTTTATGAAAGAAAACTTGTAAGGTAAGCTTTTTAAGCTTTTTCAACTGCGTAGTTATTTCCGCCACACTGCACTAGGTGTTTATGTTTCACAGAGGTGGTGGCTCACTAAAGAGCATTTACAAGTTTCACTCTTGAAGTACCGCATCTGCACTTACTAGCCAGTTTTCCACCCAAAAATGAAATCACGATGAAATGTTCCTACCTCATTAGTAGGAAATCCGGCTCTCCCGTACTTGTGGTGACACTAGCTCCATCCCAATAGACATCACTGATCAGCACGAATTTAGTACAAAAGTACCATAATCTTTTTATTCAAAAAGGCTTGCTATATATCCTTGAAGTTAGGTCTGGCGTTCTATCCTTATTAAAGCTTCTAGTTTCAATCAACTTCACACTCAAAAATTAGTCTGTGCATACATTCAATCCTAAAACTTTAAGGAAGTCTAGTTTTACCACAAGAACATGGCTTCCTATGCTCACTCTCCTAGGCGTGAGTCTTACATTAACCATTACTTCAGCTCAACCTGCTTCTGCTGCTGGGATAGTTGGCACAGGAACACCTGCAAGCTGTACAGAAGCGGCTTTGAATAAAGCTTTAGCGGGTGGTGGCAATGTTTATTTCAATTGCGGTGCAAGTCCTCACACAATTCCAGTAACTAGAGAAAAGGTAGTTGCGAATAATACCTTAATCGATGGTATGACTAATGGTCAAAGCTTAATCACACTGAGTGGTAGAGGACGAAATCGAATTTTTTCCACTCAAAACGGCATCGAATTTACTGTTAAGAACCTCACGATTGCCAATGGTTTTACAACTGACCAGGGAGGCGGTATTTCCAGTGGGTTTCAAGGAAAGCTAAGAGTTGTTGATTGCACATTTAGCAATAACATATCTACGAAACAGGGAGAATTCGATGGTGGGGGTGCAATTTATATTCAAAGTGAGGGAACGGCAATTATCGAGAGGAGTTCCTTTGATGGAAATCAAGCTGGAAATGGTGGTGCCATTCACAACTTATTGAGTGATTTAACTGTTGTTAACAGTACATTTACAGGCAATCAATCCGTTCGTTCTGGCTCAGGGGGCGGTGGTGGTGCAATTTTCATTGATGGGGCTAAGGGGGATAACGGAAAAATTATTATCCGCAGTAGTAGCTTCACCAATAACACGGCTGTTCTTCAAGGAGGTGCGATCTTTAGTCAACTCTATAACAACAATACCAACACAATTGAAAATTCAACATTGTCTGGTAATAGCGTGACTGGCACGGGTAATCAAGGATTCGGTGGAGGAATTTTCAGCGTTGGTGGGGGCGCAAATACTGCCCTTAGTCTTGTTAATACCACCCTTTCTGGAAATACAGCGAGTAGTCAGGGGGGTGGTCTTTGGAGTGGTAACGGTCTAACAGTGAATATTACCAACAGCACAATTTTTGGGAATCAAGCGATTAGTGCTGATGGAAGTGGAATAGGCGGCGGGATTATGCGAACGGGTGGCACAATCAATATTACCAACAGCACGATCGCAAATAATTCTGCGGGATTTGAAGGTGGGGGAATTTTTGGAGGGACAGCAACCACGATTACCAATGTGATCATTGCCAACAACACGGCAAGTAATGGTGGTAACTCGATTATCAAAAATAATTGCTTGGATGCCTTAACTAATGGTGGCAACAATCTGCAATTTGCTGCTAACAATCCCAATGACGCTGAATGCGGTGCAGGTATCCCCATCGCTGACCCACTTCTTGCTTCTCTCGCTAATAATGGAGGTTCGACTGAGACGGTGGCACTACTACCAGGTAGTCCAGCGATTGATGCGGCGAACAATGCCGCCTGTCCTGCAACTGATCAACGAGGTGTTGCTAGACCCCAGGGCGGCGCGTGTGACATCGGTGCTTTTGAGGCGGAATAATTTAAGATGTTGCTAGCCATTCGAGGCAAAGGTATGCCTTTGCCTCGAAAACACTCCTCAAACCACAACGAATTGGTAGGATAGTGTTGATGGACGATTTAGATCAATGCTACAGAGTATTGGGGTTAGAGCCTGGAGCATCACTGGCTGAAGTGAACCAGGCATATAAGGACTTGGCGTTTATTTGGCACCCTGATCGCGTTCCTGAAGATAACAAAAGACTACGAGACAAGGCGCAAGAAAAACTCAAGGAAATCAACCAAGCGCGTGATCAGTTGCGATCGCTTCAACAGCATCAACGAACGAAAACGCCCAAATCGCAACCTTCAGCCAAGCGTTCTCAAGCAAGCGATCGCAAAACACCACCCCGACAGCAGAAGCAATCGTCCTCTGAGTCCTACTCCCAACCGAAACCTCCAAATCCTGATTTAAGTGGAGCTGATTTTCGGAATGCTGACCTGAAAGAAAAGGATTTGTCAGGCAGAAACTTGACTAACGCCGATCTTAGTAACGCAAACCTCAGCGATGCCTTTTTACATAAGGTAAATCTTACTGGGGCAAATTTAGAGAGAGCGAATCTCTTTAGAGCCAATCTATTTCAAGCCAATCTAAGTCATGCCAACTTACGAGAAACTAACTTAATTGGCGCAGACTTCAGTGGTGCTGACCTCAGTGGTGCTGACTTAAGGGGAGCTAAGATTGGAACCAAAGACAGACTTATGATTAAGCTAACAGGTGCTAACTTGTCTGGAGTAATCCTACCTGATGGCACAGTCCACAACGCTTAACAACTCAAGCAAAACGACGATGCCTGATAATACTATGCAGCATCAGGATTTAGGTCAATCATCTCTCTAGTCGTATAGGTACCAATTGGACTCCAAAGCACATAAGGGAGGAGCAATAGAGCGGCTGTTCCGGAAATTGGGGACACAGCCAATGTCAGCAAAATCCCTAAGATGGCACCCAAGCCGCCTAAGATTGTGCCAGCTGTCAGGCTTTTCGTTCTCAATGTCACAGGAATATAGGCAACCGTAACAACTTCTATTAGCAAGTAAACTCCCATAAACAGCCATGTATTAAGGCTTCCAGGGTCACTTTCCCAGACGAGGATAGCTGAGAGTGCGCCACATGCAAAAATGATCGTCCAGATGAACGGGATAGCTGGCTCGAAGAATAGCCAGTTCGGTCGGTCTAAACGTTTAGCCCACTTTATGTCACGGCGGGGTCTAATCAAGAAGCTGCCTAGCGCCACGACAAAAGTCACAGTAGCGATAACTACCCAAGATTTAATCATCAGTCTTACCTTTATGCCCACTTAGCGACACATCCAAATGACCTTGCCACTGGATGCGATCGCATACTTGGTATTTTGTTTGCCTTACGTTTTATAATAATCAACCAACCACAGCCCAAAACCTCTCTCTGAGTGAACACTTGTTCGTTCTGAACTGGCTACCAAAAACCTCGCTTACCACTGGGTAACACAGTCGCCCAATTGGTTTTTGCCACAGCTAGTTGTTCCTCAGTAATCTTGGCGTTGGAGAGATTTGCCCCACAGAGATTTGCCCCTTTTAAACTCGCGTTGTTGAGATACGCAAAGCTCAGATCTGCACCGCGCAAGTCAGCCCCTTCTAAATCGGCATAGCTTAAGTAAGCTCGACCTAATTTTGCATCCCGTAGGTTTGCCCGATTGAGACTTGCCCGTCCAAAATCAGCATTGGATAAATCTGCCCCCTGTAAATTGGTTCGAGCCAACTTCGCTTGGTGAAAAATTCCGCCAGCTAACTCGGTTTTATGAAGATCAAGCCCACTCAAATCTTGAGCGGCAAAATCTCTCCGACCTTTCATATAAGCTGTCAAGAGCGCATTCGCATCTAACTTAGCAGGAAGTTTTGGTTTTCCTGTTGTAACGCTCTCAGTACGAACGGAAGTTGTTGAAGCGCGTTGAGCAGGAATACCCTGATTACGTTGCCCGCCTAACGTTCGAGAACCGCTTTGTTCCTTACGGGCGCGTCGCGCTCGAATTGCATCTGCCAACTTCGTCGTTGCCGTGGAGGGGGATGAAGACGAACTCGGTGAGCCTAAGTCTCCAGAGTAGAAGAGTTGAGGGTTTAGAGGGTTGTGTGGCTGATTCGGCTTAGCAACCAATCCCTGCTCTAGACTGTCAAGATAAGGCTCCAAGTCAAGCGCTCTTAGGATATCTGTTGCTGACTGGTAGCGATGACGAACCGAAGCCTCCAACATTTTTTTCAAAACTTCAGCAAAATGGTCACTGACATGAACGTATTTCTGCCAGACCATTTCCCCAGTTGAGGGATTGTAATCTAGGTCTTTTGGTGATTTACCCGTTAATAAATAAATACAGGTGACCCCGACAGCATAGATATCACTGGCATAAACAGGTCGCAATGCCATCTGCTCAGGTGGCGCAAAGCCTGGGGTACCGATCGCAAAATTTGTTAAAGCTGTTTGGTCTGAGTTACTGGCTGTAGGGGCGTTGACTTGGTTTTTCACAGCACCAAAGTCAATGAGAACCAGCTTACGGTCTTGTTCACGACGAATCAAGTTCGCGGGCTTAATGTCCCGATGAATGACCTGCTGGCTGTGGATGTACTGAAGTAATGGCAGGAGTTCACTAAGGAATTGCTTGACTCCGGCTTCCGATAGTGGGCCAGAGCGCTTGATTTCCTGCTGGAGGGTCGAGCCGCTAATGTACTCTTGTACCAAATAGAACTGCTGTTCTTCGTCAAAATAATCCAGCAGCCGAGGGACTTGGGGATGATTACCAATTTTTCCGAGGGTTCTGGCTTCTCTCTCAAATAGCTCCCGTGCCATCGGTATGACATGAGAGACATTGGATGCCGGACGCAGTTGCTTGATGACACAACAGGGGTCACCGGGCAAAGATTTATCTTCAGCGAGAAATGTTGCCCCAAATCCACCTTGACCCAAAGCTTTGTGTACCCGATAGCGATCGCGTAACAATAGCTTTGTGCCGCACGCCTGACAGACATCGGCGTGCATCGGATTTTTGGGCTGAGGACAGGCAGGATTTAGGCAGTAGCTCATTCAGCGTCACCGATGGGGCGTCGTCCGTGCTGGGACGGAAGCTTTATATTGAAGCACCCGGCTTTACATACTGGCTCTTGTTGGGAACGCACCGCCGAATGCACCCTAGTTTGGCAAGCCTTGTAGATAGAGATCTGATTTAAGACCAGGATATCCTACTTTTCATGTCTACCTGGTCAAGAAGGAAGCCAAATCGAGTCAAGTTAGCCAAAATTTATGTAAAGAGTTGATGAAGCTAGCTTAACTTCCTATAAAGCAGTAATAAAAGTCCATGCTGAGCAGACAAACTAAAGAAAATATTGAGTTACCTACAGCGGCAATAGGAAAGTGGCTAAACACAATTAAAGTCTTCCCAATGCCCAATACTCAATGCCCAATCCCTCAATGCTGACGGTAAAATAATCGAACTACGGAAGGTAAAACTTAGAGTTCAATGCGTATCTCTCTAAACTGGCTACGAGAACTGGTGGACGTGACGTTGACCCCAGAAGAGTTAGCCGAAACCCTAACACTGGCAGGATTTGAGGTTGAAGACATCGAAGATCGTCGGAGCTTCGCCGATGGCGTGGTAGTTGGGAAGGTTCTGGATGTACAGCCCCATCCGAATGCGGATAAGCTCAGAGTCTGTCAAGTGGATATTGGCGCGGCTGATGGTGTACTTAATATTGTCTGTGGCGCGGCGAATGTCCGACCAGAGATTTATGTTCCTGTAGCCACTGTCGGCACTTACCTACCCGTAATTGATGTGAAAATTCGCGCCTCAAAGCTGCGGGGGGTTCGCTCAGAAGGAATGCTTTGCTCACTAGCTGAAGTGGGTTTGGAAAAACAGTCGGCTGGTATTCACATTTTTGAAGAGGAGAATCTCCAGGTGGGCAGTGATGCTCGTCCCCTCCTCGACTTAGAAGATGTCATTCTCGACCTGACAGCAACAGCAAACCGTGCTGATGCCCTGAGTATGGTGGGGGTCGCCAGAGAGGTGGCGGCGCTTACAGGGGCATCATTGAGGCTTCCAGACGCTCCTGAAACAACGATTCCACAGGGTTCTGGAAATCTGAGGATCAAGGTTTCTGAGCCACAAGCTTGTCCGGCATACATTGGGACGGTGATTGAAGGAGTGAAGATTGCTCCCTCCCCAGATTGGTTGCAACGGCGCTTGCAAGCAGCGGGAGTGCGACCGATTAACAATGTGGTGGATGTCACAAACTACATTTTGTTGGAGTGGGGACAACCGCTTCATGCGTTTGATCGCGATCGCCTTAAGGCAGTTGCAGGTGGAGATGCCTTAACTGTTGGAGTGCGCTTCGCCCAAAGTGGCGAATCTCTCAAGACGCTGGATGGTCAAACCCGAAGCCTTCAACAACAAACCCTATTAATTACCGCTAACGATAAACCTGTTGCTCTCGCTGGGGTGATGGGTGGCGAAGAAACAGAAGTCCACGAGAACACGCAGAATCTAGTCTTAGAAGCGGCGTTATTTGAGCAGGTGGCAATTCGTCGCTCAGCCCGTACCCAAGGCTTACGGACAGAAGCGTCTACTCGCTACGAGCGAGGTGTGAATCAAGCAGAATTGGGGATTGCGGCAAAACGTGCGATCGCATTAATGACCCAGTTAGCCTCTGGGACACCAACCTCACAAGAAATTGCCGATACACGCCCCGATCCCTCAACGTGGGCACGTTCAATTGAGCTACGTCTTGACCGAATTAATCAGATTTTAGGTCCCGTAGATTTGGGAGAAGACACAGGCGAAATCCTCGCGGAAGATGTCGAACGTATCCTCACTGCCCTTGGGTGTCAACTGAAGCGTAGTGATTCAAACATTTCTACCCAATGGATAGTCACCGTTCCCCCCTACCGCTATCGGGACTTGGAGCGCGAAATTGACTTAATCGAAGAAGTCGCTCGCCTCTACGGCTACGACAAATTCTGTGATGACTTACCGGATAAGACAGAACCAGGGTATCTTTCCATAGAAGAGCAACTAACACGACAACTGCGAGAAGCGTTTCGTGCGGGAGGGCTGACAGAATTAGTTCACTACTCATTAGTCAAGCCAGAGAACGAGACGCAAATTCACCTGGTTAATCCTCTGCTTACAGAGTACTCCGCCTTACGAACCGATTTACTTTCGGGGCTAATTGATGCCTTCCAGTACAACCTAGAGCAAGGGAATGAGGCGCTCAATGGCTTTGAGATTGGTCGGCTGTTCTGGAAAGAAGAAGAAGGATTGGAAGAAGCCGATGCGATCGCTGGAATTATCGGGGGTGATCCAACTCAAGGCAGATGGGTGAAGGGAGGACGTTCCTCACCAATGACTTGGTATGAGGCAAAGGGTGTCCTAGAAAGTGTGTTTCAGCGCTTGAATCTCAATGTTGAGTATCAGCCGAATCGACAAGATGAGCGCTTTCACCCAGGACGTACAGCGTCGTTGTGGTTTCAAGGCGATCGCTTAGGCAACTTTGGACAGCTACATCCTCAACTACGTCAGGAACGAGGCTTACCCGATGCTGTCTATGCTTTTGATCTGGACTTGGATGTATTATTGGATGCTTTAGATCAGGATGAAAAACTGACTCCACGGTTCCAGGTATATTCGACCTATCCAGCGACTGACCGGGATATCGCCTTCTTCGCACCTGTAAAAGTCTCTGTAGCAGAAATAGAACGCGCTACTCAAAAAGCAGGCGGGACGTTATTGCACTCTGTAGAGTTATTTGATGAGTATCAAGGCGAATCTGTCCCTGCTGGACAACGAAGCTTGGCATTCAGGCTAATCTATCGGGCAAGCGATCGCACTCTGACGGATGAAGAAGTTGAGCCAGTGCATCAAAAAGTCCGAGAAGCCCTAGTTGAAAAATTCGGTGTCAGTCTCAGAAGTTAAATAGTTATTGGTTGTTGGTTAACTGTTATTAGAAAATAATTAACAACCAACAACCAACAACCAACAACTAACAGCTAACAACCAACAACCAATAACTAGCGATGCCTAAATATGTGATGTGGGGAAGCTACTGTGAGGATGTTTTAGAAAAGCGTGCGCCTTACCGACAAGCTCATCTTGATGGTCTTGCTACTCAAAAAGAGAGCGGTGTCTTAATTACGATTGGTCCTACCAAAGATGTCACTAAAGTTTTTGGCATCTATGAAGCTGAAGACGAAGCCACAGTGCGCCAGCTCATCGAGGCTGACCCCTATTGGCAAAACGGGATTTGGACTGAATACGAGGTGAAAGAGTGGATTCAAGCTTTTTAAGTTCAAGCTTGAAGGGAGAGTTTAGCTAGCCCACGAAGAAAGCGATCGCCCCAGGCTGACTATTCTCTAATCTTTAAAATTTTTTGCTTAAAAATTATAAAGCAGTGGAATTTTTTGACAGGATATTCGTTTGGCATAGACGAAAGCGATCGCTTTCTACACAGACTAATAATTTTTATCTGACTGCATATAAACAAATCAGCACCTATGCAGAATTTGGTTTTCCTATAAATTAAGCTAAAATCTGCTCAAATCAAGCATTCGGATTTACAGGTGTGGAGGAGTAAGGAAATGGTTCGTCTTAAGGGCTTGTTGTCCGGACTGAGTGCTATGGGTTTAGGAGGCTTTGCTATTGCCGCAACCCTTGCCTTCACCACGGAGTCAGCTTCTGCTCAAGCTGCCTACGGGAGTTATGTTGGAGTGGGTCCGACGGTAGGTATTCTTGAAGATTCACGAGGAGAGGCTCAGCAAATTGGTGGAGTGCTGGCGGTGCGCTACAAACTGTTGGAAATACCTGTCTCATTACGTGCCCAAGCTCTCATTGGCTCCGGCACGGCGATTGTGCCAACAATTTCTTATGACGTTCCCCTCAATTGGCAAACCGATGCCTATCTAGGCGCTGGCGTTGCCTTTGCAAGTGGTACTTCGCCTTCGCCAGTAGGAGATAAAACTAGCTTTGCCCTACAACCGGGTATTGATTACATTGTCCCGAATAGCAACACTGTTCTATTTGGCAATGCAATTATTGCTTTCGATGCCTATCGCAATGGAGGAGGAGCCGCTCTTTCTGTGCAAGGTGGGGTTGGTTTGAGATTTTAGGGAATTATGATGGAACTTTGTGTAAACACTAAATAACAGCCAAGACTTTAAATTTATTGTGAATCAACGATGTGCAAGACCTAAACAACCATTCTTGTGGGTACTCTAGAGATATAACCTAGGGTAGATGTTTTTATGCATTCATTGGGGAAACGGCTGAAAGAGTGTGATGAATTGTCCTGTGATGCTACTACCGAGGATAATTCTTCGCAGATCGAAATGGGATATCCACGTCCACAGTTGCGGCGTGCTAGCTGGATTTGTCTGAACGGCTCGTGGAAGTTTACGTTTGACGACGCTGGGCAATTTGTTCGACCAGGTGATATTTCTGATTGGACTCATACCATTCAAGTTCCCTTTGCTCCAGAATGCACAAAAAGTGGCATCGGCGACACAGGTTTTCACCCAAACTGCTGGTATGAGCGGGAATTTGACTTACCCGAACAAGAGGGTCGGGTGCTGCTCCACTTCGGGGCTGTAGACTATCGTGCCCGTGTTTGGGTTAATGGTCAATTCGTGGCAGACCATGAAGGTGGACATACTCCATTCAGCATCGACATCACACATGTCTTGAATGAAAACGGACCACAACGGGTAACACTTTGGGCACAGGATGACCCCTTCGATCTGGCTAAACCACGCGGTAAGCAAGATTGGCAGTTAGAGCCACACAGTCTATGGTATCCGCGCACAAGTGGTATTTGGCAAACAGTCTGGGCTGAGGTCGTTCCTAGCACTTACATCGAGCGCATCCGCTGGACACCCCACTTCGAGCGGTGGGAGATTGGCTTTGAAGCCTTTGTCGCGGGTAAGCAATACGATGGTATGCAAATAAAGGTGAAACTAACAGTTGGTTGCCAACTGCTGGTAAACGATACTTACGAGGTGATCAACGGGGAAATTCACCGTCGCATTGCACTCTCTGACCCTGGTATCGACGACTACCGCAACGAATTGCTCTGGAGTCCGGAGAAGCCAACTCTAATTGATGCGGAAGTTCAACTGTGGCAAGACGACAAGCTGATCGATGAGGTGAAGTCCTATACAGCGATGCGGACTGTGGCGATACAGCGCGATCGCTTCATGCTCAATGGGCATCCTTACTATCTACGGCTAGTTCTAGACCAAGGCTACTGGCCCGACACGCTGATGACTGCCCCCTCAGATGAGGCGTTGCGGCGCGATGTCGAGTTAGTCAAGATGATGGGCTTCAACGGCGTCCGCAAGCACCAAAAGATTGAAGACCCTCGGTTCTTGTATTGGGCGGATGTCCTGGGTTTAATGGTCTGGGAGGAGATGCCAAGTGCCTATCGCTTCACGCCCAAAGCGGTAGAACGCATGACAAAAGAGTGGACTGAGGTGATCAACCGAGATGCTAGCCACCCCTGTATCGTGGTTTGGGTGCCTTTTAATGAATCTTGGGGCGTTCCTGACTTGACGGCGACGGAACCTCATCAGCACTGCGTCCAAGCACTCTATCACTTGACCAAAACTCTAGACCCAACTCGTCCAGTAGTCGGCAATGACGGATGGGAGAGTGCAGCGACTGACATCCTGGCTATTCATGACTACGATAATAAGCCAACTCGGTTGGCAAAGCGTTATGGACCAGAGGTCAAGTTATCAGACCTGTTTGATCGCCAGCGTCCAGGAGGGCGTGTTCTCACCCTTGATGGTCATCCCCATAACGGACAGCCGATCATGCTAACTGAGTTCGGCGGCATCGCTTACGCTGACCGTGAACAACCTGATGCGGATAAAGTCTGGGGATACGTGCGGTCTTCGGATGTCTCGGAGTTGCAAATTCGGTATACGGCGCTACTGGATGTGGTTAACAAAGTCGGAATGTTCAGCGGATTTTGTTACACGCAGTTGACGGATACTTTCCAGGAAGCAAATGGTCTGTTGTATGCAGACCGCACGCCAAAGTTTCCGCTAGAAGCGATCGCATATGCAACCCTAGGCAGGGGCGAAGAGGAAGAAGAGGACGTTATGCTCTCAGAAGTTAAAGCTAGTTGGTCCCCAGAGGCAAATGTATTCCCAGGAGCTGCTAAAGCCGGATGGACGCCCGCTGACTCTATACAGTCGGTACCCCATTGCGGAGGGTATCCAGGCTCCCAGCCCCGGTAATGAGCCGATTCAGGCAAATCCACACCTACGTTGGCATCCCCTGCGGGGTGAGTGGATTGCTTACGCCAGTCATCGTCAGGGGCGGACGTTCATGCCGCCCCCGGAGTACAACCCACTGGCCCCCACCATCGATCCTAAATTTCCTACCGAACTCCCCCAAGGACAATATGACATAGCGGTTTTCGACAACCGCTTTCCTTCGATGGCGCTGGCGGCGCATGAGCCACCTAGCAGCATTGTTGAAACTCTACCTGCAAATGGGGCGTGCGAGGTCGTGGTTTTCACCCAAGACCCGGAAGCATCCCTCGGTTCCCTGGAAATCTCTCACCTAGATTTGCTGTTGCAAGTATGGGGCGATCGCACTCGTGTACTCGGAGGGAATTCGCAGATTCAGTACGTGCTGCCCTTCGAGAATCGAGGTGTGGAGATGGGGGTGACGTTGCTTCATCCCCATGGTCAGATTTACTCCTATCCTTTTGTGCCTCCTGTTCCCGCACGGATGCAGGAACGCCAGCAGGCATATTACCAGGAAAATCAGCGGGGCTTGCTGCAAGATTTGATTCAAAAGGAAATTGAGGACAACCAGCGAATTATTTATCTGGATGAAGAGGCGATCGCATTTGTCCCCGTGTGTGCCCGCTACCCTTACGAAGTTTGGATTGCAACCATTGAGCCAGTTGCGACATTTATTGACCTTACAGCAGAGCAGCGGAGAGGACTTGCCAAAGCCTTAAAGACTGTCACCCTCAAGTACGACGGCTTATGGAAACGCCCCTTCCCTTACTTAATGGCTTGGTTCCAGGCACCTACTGACGGGCAACCTCATCCAGAAGCACATCTGCACGCCGAGTTCTATCCCCCCTATCGTACCCAGGAGAGACTTAAGTACCTAGCTGGAACTGAACTGGCAGCGGGAATGTTTGCCAATGACGCTCTCCCTGAAGAGAAAGCCAAGGACTTACAGGCGGTATCGGTAATTCTTGAAGCGGGAGTGAGGGTGTGAATCAAAAACCTAGCCCCCTAACTCCCTTCCTTTGCACTGAGGGGGGAACAACTCTGGTGTCTCTCCCCCAAACGCAGAGGCGTTGGTCAATCTCAAATCTTCCACTTACCCACTCATCCGCCAGGGATTCAAATCCCTGGCTAATAGCTCAAGTCCTCTCAAGAGGACTAAAGGCTTTTCCTATAAGGATTTCAGTCCACAAAGCGTGGACTTGCTCTATTAGCCCGGAGTTTAAACTCCGGGTGGGTGAGAGCAACAAACCCGTGGATGGTGCAAGAACTCAGTTGGTGCAAGAGGTGAGTTATGAAGGAATTAAACGAAGAAGTCTCGCGCAAACTGGAGTTAATCCGGGAAGCCCTAAGTGAAACTGAGGCAACGGGTGTCCGCCTTAAGGGAACAGACTGGTTTGCTTGGGCAACTGCTGGCGCTTCCAATACTGTGTTGCTGACGGCTGAAACTGGAGTGGCAGAAGTGTTGGTAACCGCTCAAGATGCTTGGATATTGACGGATGAAATCGAAGCGCAGCGTTTAAAAGATGAGGAACTTCCAGCAAATTTCCAAGTTAATGTGAACCCTTGGGCTGATTCTTCTGCGCGTGAATCATTTGTGCAAGATGTTGCTAATGGGGGGAAGATTTTAAGCGATCGCCCCATCCCTCATGTAGAGAAGCGAGTACCTGCGTCTCTACAACAGCATAAACGAGTAATGATGTCAAGTGAGCTAGAGCGATATCGTGAAGTCGGGCGTAAGGCAAGCGAAGCGATGACAGAAGTCCTAACAGCCGCCAAGCCGACTTGGACAGAATATCAGCTTGCGGGTGCGGGTGCAGAGGCGTTGTGGGTGAGAGGTATACATCCAGCGCTGACTCTGGTAGCTGGCGAGAGGCGTTTGCCACTTTACCGTCATGCTACCGCAACTGGAGAAGCGATCGGGCGGCAAGCGATGCTGGTGTTTTGCGCTAGGAAATATGGTTTATATGCAAACCTTACCCGATTTGTATCATTCGGTTCGCTTGGGGATGAACACGCCGAATTGCACCGTCATGTGCGGGAAATTGAAGCCGAAGCGCTGAATTTGTGCAAACCTGGCACATCGCTGGACGCAGTTTATCACGCCTTAGCTCAGGCTTATGACAAGCACGGATTCAATCAGGCAATCCTCCAACATCACCAGGGAGGAACCACGGGATATTTGTCGCGAGAAATTGTGGCAAATCCTACTACTACTGACACTTTAGTAGAAGGCATTCCTGTTGCTTGGAACCCAAGTTTAGTGGGGGCAAAGGTTGAAGATACTTTTGTAATTCTCCAGGATGGCAAGTTGGAAAATTTGACGTTCGATCCAAACTGGCCGAGTGTTGAAGTAGAAGGGAGGCAGCGCCCTGTCCCGTTGGAGCTTAAATAATAAGCATTAGATTTCTGGCAAAAATCGTTGCCTAAATTGGTATTTGGGTTTCATAATGACAGGAAATTTATCTACTAGACAAATTGTGGCAATGGGAGGTGCAGGGTTATCCATAGAACCTGACAACCTTCTATTGGAACAATACATCCTCAAACTGGCAAACAAGGACAGTCCAAAAATTTGTTTTATTCCTACCGCTAGTGGTGATTCGCAGAACTATATCGACCGATTTGACACGGCATTTTCACAATTACCCTGTACACCATCTCATTTATTATTATTCAGACGACAAACGGCGGATTTGAGGTCTTTCGTTCTTGAGCAAGACATCATCTATGTGGGAGGAGGAAATACAAAAAACCTCCTTGCTCTTTGGAAAGATTGGGGACTTGACAGCATCATCAAGGAAGCCTGGGAACGTGGTGTTATTCTTGCGGGTTGGAGTGCAGGCTCTATTTGTTGGTTTGAAGAGGGAGTAACAGATTCTTTTCCTGGGGAACTGACTGCATTAGGTTGTCTTGGCTTTCTCAAAGGTAGTAATTGTCCTCATTACGACGGAGAACCAGAAAGAAAACCGTCCTATCATCGACTCTTAGCGGAAGGACTAATTAGTGAAGGCTATGCCGCTGACGATGGGGTTGCTCTCCATTTCTTGGGTACTCAATTGGAGAGAATCGTTAGTTCCCGTCCTCATGCCAAAGCGTATCGGTTGGAAAAAGTAGGTGAGACAGTCAAAGAAAGTTCGTTAGAGCCAACATACCTAGGAGATATCCTAAACACATCGCTCTAAAAAGTAGCCTAGATAGATGTCTGCTACAGCTTCCGCAGCCTGTTACGTTTTAGCGATCGCATCCTTCAATTGAGAGTCGCTGTAACCTCCGGAAGATGATAGGAAAATCTGCTTTTTGAGATAATTTTAATTCGTCATGGTGTAGGTTTTTTAACTTTCGCTCTACTCAGGCAGTTTTCTATGAGTTCAACATACGACTTTCAATACTTTCAGGGAAATTCTTTATCGGATCTGTTTGCTCAAGATATTACGGATACACAGTATGCGTTTATCCTAAATTATCCAGCAACTGCCAGTTGGGCTGCCTACCCCAATACGAAAAAATACTTTCTTCAAGATGGCAGTAGTGAAGCGACTAAAACTTCCTTTGACAAGATTTGCCAGAAGGAACCTTGGAAAAATTTGGCTGTGTTAGGCGACACCCTTCCAGCAGTTGTCATTATTGAGCCACAAAAATTGCTGATTGACTACTGGCGGGAGCATTTTGGCTTCAGCTACACCAATCAGGAGATGATACATTGCTCAACTTATCTGGATGAACTTAGCCAAAGCGATCGCGTTAAGAACGTCATCACGCTATTTCCGTTTGATAATCTCAAACCTGAAAAACACGCTGTTAATCCAGATACCCACTATCACTTGCTCAGCAAAGTGGCGCTAGCCTCCCTAGGGGTGCAATGTCCGAAATACTCAAGCTACAATCTGCACGACATTAGTCTCGAAGACATTCAGCTACCAGAGCAATTCCCCTACTTGATCAAAACGTCGCACGGAATCTCAGGAGAAGGCACTTACATTATCAAAAGCACTAGCGAACTGAACTACTGCTTGGAAGAACTGAGAAAATATCTTGATATTAAGTTGCTTGATACGATCATTGTCTCGGAGTTTGTCAAGAATGTTGTGCAGAACTACTGCGTGCAGTTCTATGTCAACAAAGCGGGAGAGATTACGCTCATCGGTACGACGAGGCAACTCGTCACCGCAGAGGGCAACTACTTAGGAGGAGTGATTCACTACCGCGAAACTGACATGAGCAGATTTTTTGAGATGATTGCTGCCATAGGTCAGTATGCTCACTCCTCTGGGTATTTCGGCTTTATTGGCTTCGATGTCTTGGAAGATAAAGACGGACAGTTTTATGCGATCGATGCGAATTTTCGAGTCAATGGCTCAACGCCTATGTGCTTACAACGCCATACCTTATTGGGACTAGGAAAAGAAGTGGCGACATATTCCAGCGACTACCGGATGGATGGAACATTAGACTCCATTTTAGTAACCCTGAAACCGGAATTGGATCGCAAGGACTTTATCATCCTGTCGGCTCTAGAGAAGCTCAAATACGGAAAAATTTACACCGATATTTACGGGATTGTGACTGGAGAGACGGTTGAGGATATGCAGCACATTGAGCAGAACTTAAAAGATAAGGGATTGCAGTTGCTCAGTTAAACAGGATATCGATAAGTGTGATCTTGGATATAACTCCTGAGGATGCTGAGGAGTTACGCCGAATCCTTCTGGAAGTTGTCAAGACTCATGAGGCGCGATTGGGGCGACAAGATGAATTCGGACAACGCTACACCCTGGATTTCCTGCTCGAATGACAAGATAAAAGTGCGACTATTCGGAGTGGTTGGATTATCGAACAGGGTTCTGATATCCCAAGATTAACGACCTGTTACCCTCTGTAGTATCTGGAGGTGATACGAGATGACGGCAAATACAGCCCAATTACTTGATGTAGTGGCACTGACGGTGGATCTTCCTGAATACAACCTGTGGCGTGGGCAAGTCGGTACAGTGGTTGAAATATTGGCTGGTGGTGCTGCGTTTGAGGTTGAGTTTAGCGATCGCAACGGACGGACTTACGAATCTGTTGGTTTACGCCCAGGACAAATTATGGTGCTGCGTTTTGAACCAGCATTGCCCGATTCAAAACCTGAAATGGTCACGGCGTGATATGTGCGATTTTTTGAGCAGTCAGATTATGATTTGGGCATGGAGTTTGAATGGGATGAGTCGAAGGCAACTGCCAACTTGAAAAAGCATGGTGTAAGCTTTGAAGAAGCCAAGACCGTGTTTGACAATGTGCTAGCTGTTATCTTCGATGACGAAGCACACTCCTTAGATGAGCAACGGGAAATTATCATTGGTCATTCTCGCAGGAATCGGTTGCTGCTGGTTAGCTTTACTGAACGTCCCAACGCCATTCGTATCATTAGTGCCCGTATAGCCACTCGAAGGGAACGTGAAGATTATGAACAAAACGCCTTTCGATGAATCTCTCAACCCTGAGGATGAATTATTGCCTGAGTACCACTTTGATTACCAGAGGACAAAGCCCAACCGTTTTGCTGCTCAAAGTCTCAAACGAAGGATGACAGTAGTGGTTTTGGATGAAGATGTTGCTGAATTTTTTACAACATCGGAGTCAGTTAACAAGGTGCTTCGGGCGTTAATTGAAGCCATGCCACAAGCAGCAAGCGATGAAACAGCCTAACATAACCACACTGCAATGCTATGGAACCTCCTACTTTTGCCACACCCACCCTATGCACGGGTACGGGATGTTGATAGTGAGAGGGCTGGGGATTGAAGACTGATGACCTGTTCGATAATGTCAGCAGCTCGCCTCACACCACCTGCTTGTGCGATCGCCTGTTGAATTCTCCTAGCATTGTGTCTGTACGATTCCTCTGTCAGTACCTGTTGAATTGCAGCTTGCAATTTGGAAACGCTGAGGCGAGAAATTGGTATCACTTCTCCTGTTCCTGTCCAGCGGATGCGTGCTGCATTTCCAGGTTGTTCAAACGTGATCGGCATGGCAACCAAGGGCACACCGTGGCTGAGAGAATCCAGCACTGTGTTCAGTCCACCATGAGTGATAGTTAGACTAGCTTTGGCAATCACCTCAAACTGCGGTGCATAGTCAACCACTAGCGGAGAACCTGGCAGTTCTCGTACAGCATCGGGACTCATCCCACCTCCATGCGCGATGACGAGTTGCACATCGAGTTCTTTACAGGCTTCGGCAATACAGTGAAACACATCCTGTTTGGTATTTTGCACACTGCCGAGTGAGGCATAAATTAACGGTTGTCCAGTTAATCGCTCAAAGGGGAAGGATACCGATCGCGGTGATCGATTTCGCAGGGGGCCAACATAGTGTAAATGCTTGGGCAGATTGGGATAGGGAAAATCAAACGCGGCAGGCTGTTGGCTGATATGCGCGAGTCGTGCATTGGAGGCGTAGATGTGGCGGTAGGGCGGTAACTTCCACTGCTGGCGATAGTGATTAATCACTTGCAGAATCGGTTGGCAACTGCGATCGAGGATAGTGTAAGCAACCTGATTTCGTAGCCGCGCCCACCAAGTATTGTCATAGCTCCAAGGCATAAAGAACGGTGGGGCATCTGCTCTGCGCTGAATTGCTTGACCACAACTGACGCAAACAAATGGAAGATTGAGAAATTCGGCGATCGTTTCTCCAACGGGTTCCAACTGATCGACAATCAGAACTTCAATTCCCGCTGCTTCCACAGCCGCAGGAGCATCCTGACAGATGATTTCCGCACTATGACGACAAGAATCAACGGAATACCGAAGCGCTTCAATCTCACTCAACTGAGCTAGCTGCTTGAACGTTTCTGCCATCGAGCCAGGTTTGTAGAGGGATTGCCCGATCGCCCAAAAATTCAGCCTTTCCGAGCGCACTTTCAACTCCAAATCGGGGATTTGCAGAACCGTGACGCGATGTCCTCGCGATTGCAGTTCTCGTCCCAATGCCGCTTGAGGATTGAGATGTCCGGGATAGGGTGGGCAGATAATACCAAAGTGAGTCATTTGTTTCGGCTAAAAAGAATTGTAAAAAAGTGATTTAGGAAGATGGAAATTGCTCAATGTGAGCCTCTGCTTGCAGTGTCAGCTTGCCTGCTGACACATCGAGTTGCTGAATTTGCAGGAGCATTCCCTTGCTCTCGAAGTCCCGCAGGCTCAACAGTTCATGCATTCGTGCAAGTAACGCACTTGTAAATTCGGGTGAGGGTTCGGAGCCTTCCACGTAGCGTACTTGTTGGAGCAACACGGCTTGCCCTTCAGGGGCAATTTCAGGAGTTGCGACTAAAACAAAATGCTGAGGAACTTCGGTGTTGTTCCCAAGGAGTTCCGTGCTAAATGTAATGGTGTTGTCGGACAGTAAACACCTGATTCTTGCATCTTGTTGATCGATATATCCCCGCGATCGCAACGTTTCACGGAAAGATTCTGTATTGAGCACAGTGGTAAAACTTGCCTCATTAATCACAAGACGAAATGTTCCCTCAGATGGATGAATGAGCTTAATTTTGCCGCGTATAGCGCTGAGGAGTTTGACCGTAATCCGACCAATTTGAAGCTGAAGTATTTCTGCCTCCAGGTTTGGTTGCAATAACACTCCATAAATTGCGATCGCAAGGGAATCGAGTTGACCATGCCTTAGTTTGTTGAGGTCAGTCTTGATACGAACTTCCAAACCGTCTGCTTTTTGCAGTTGGCTTGCGATCGCCATTTCTACAACTTTGTTAACTGTCTGTTCTGTGAACCCAGCTTTTTCCTGCATCACACCTCTTCTTCTCGTATTCCATTGCAGGACACTGATGCCGATTGGGTTTGAAGTTTATTAATTGCTGGCAGTTGCCATAGATATGAAAACCTATGATTGGAAATTATCAACTCCATACTTCCTTATCTATTTAACAAGCGAGTGCTTGATAAAATTCTCTACAGTTTCGTATTTAGGCTGACATTTTACTCAAATCTAGGGTTCAGCCTGCTGATTTTAAACAAACAGGAAAAGTTACAGTGTAGTAACATTGAAAATCCTTAAAATGAAAATTCTCATTAATTAGATAAGCTTTTATTCTTTAAATGTTGAGATTTCTGTTGATTTATTTCAGAATTATTATAGTTGTAGAATAAATCCATGCTCTCTATCTAGAGTTAAACTATAGGTAGATCTAAAGGGTGAGCGATAATTAACCAATCAGGTATTTAGCAATACACAATTTCTTTAAATAAGAAACACAATCAGTTACTACAGAAATACTTCTTTTGCTCTTAACAAGCCATGATGGACTTTCAGCAGATATTTGGTGCATCGCCTGAAACAGAAGCCAGTGCGCCGGGACGGGTGAATTTATTAGGGGAACACACGGATTACAACGATGGTTTTGTCCTGCCAACGGCTATTCCCCAACGCACTACGGTGCAACTGGGTTTAAGCAAGGATGGACAACACCACTTTTACTCAGCAGAATTTGACGAACGGGTAAGTATTTCCGATGAGGATACGGCACCACAGGGGTTTGCTAGCTATATTTTTGGGTGTATCCGGCTTTTAGAAGAGAGTATTGGACACACCCTACAACCCGTTAATCTGCACGTTACTTCAAAAGTTCCGATTGGTTCAGGCTTATCTAGCAGTGCGGCTTTGGAAGTGGCGACTCTCAAGGGATTGCGATCGCTTTTTGGACTTTCTCTCGATGATGTCCAAATCGCCCAACTCGGACAACAAGCGGAAATCCAGTACGCAGGTTTAAATTGCGGCATCATGGATCAGATGGCATCGAGCTTAGCTGGTACTGATTCGATGCTATTTCTGGACACCCGCACCCTTGAGCGTCGAGTGTTAGCTTTCCCAGCAGATGCAGAAATCTTGGTTATCGACAGTGGTGTCCATCACTCGCTAGCAGCAGGTAGCGGATACAACCAGCGTCGTGCTGAGTGCGAGGAAGCGGCACGGCTTTTGGGAGTGAAAGCGCTTAGAGATATCACCGAGCCACAAGCTGTAGAATCCTTACCAGAATTGCTTCGGAAGCGATCGCGTCATGTCATCACCGAGGACAATCGAGTGCTTGAGGCTGTAGAGGGAGTATCAGCGAAACGCTTTGGTGAATTGATGAATGCGTCTCACGCTAGTCAGCGCGATGATTACGAAGTTTCTGTGCCAGAAGTAGATACGTTGGTGGCGATATTGCAGGAAACGCCTGGAGTATTCGGCGCACGTCTGACAGGTGGGGGTTTTGGAGGCGCTTGTGTGGCTTTGGTTGAGGTTGGGAAGGTGGAGGCGATTAGTCGAGATGTGCTGGAACGATATATGCGATCGGGTCACACCGGACGTATTCTGGTTCCGGAGGTGAGTTAGCTTTAGCTTTCAACCGTCAGTTCGGTGTAGCGAGATGTTATGCTGCCACAACCAAGGCACTGACTACTCTCCGTTTTCAGCGGTTTCCTCCTCAAATCCCAACCAAAAGAGTAATACTTCTTCTACCTCCGCCAATTGCTCTGGTGTCAAATCTCCCAACTTTCGTAGCAACTTTGCATGAGGAATTGTAATGATATTTTGCACATCGAAGGCACCTGCTCGAAGAAAGTTGACCTCGATCTCCACCTCAAACCTGGAACTGCGTAGGCTAGTTGTGTGAGGGATTAGCGTCGCTAACGCACGATCTTGTTCTAGAGCAGGAATGCTTATAACTAAGCAAGGTCTGACTTTCGCTGTGTAGCCTAGATCGACGAGCCAAACCTCACCGCGATCGGGACTACTCATGAGTGGCTTCTTGCTTGTCTAACTCTAGGAAAAGCTCTTCAGCATTCAAGACTAAATCCTCATTCGATAAGGGTGGAAAGTCTAAATTAACTACCCGCTTCAAAATCTCCAATGTCAACTCTAGCCGCTCTGTCTCTGTCAAGCGGTCAAAGGTATTCAGAAGTTCCTGTACTAGAGCAGTCATAGTATTTTTTCTCTCAGTACCCTAACAGCGTAGTACGCGCCATGTGTCAGAATCCCAGATTCTATCCTTCAGGATAACTTGAACAAATCCCGAACGTACTCTTGGAAAGCACCTAGACCACCGTTATTATCCCAACGCTGCTTAAAGGTGCGTAAAGTTTCTAACTCCATTACATCACCACTCTGATATTTGAGAACCTCTGAGTAGCCGAACACTTCATCTGCTTTTGCTGATGAAGGCGGACGATCGCAATCAATAGTCCAGAGTATCTCAACAATTCTGTAGATGGTGTAATCACCTTCCCAAGCTTCACGTTCAGCCTTGTAGTCCAGAACTTTCACTAAATGGGTGACATACCCTTTTTGTCTAAGCAGAATCAAGTCGTCTTTTTGAGGTTTACTGGCATTGGATTCATTGTCTTTCCAAGCTAGTTTGAATAGATCGCCAATTTTAAAATCTGAATAAGCCCATGCACCATCGTCGCGCTTTACGTTTTTAGTCCATCTTAAACGCTGTAAATCCATACCAAGTATTCCAGTGAATCTATGCAATTTACACTCTTGATCGCGTGATGCTAGCCGCGCAGTTTTAGACCGACTGCCTACCGCTACTGTTCTCCATGTAACGGCGTAAGACCGAGTTGATCAGGCTTCTATACTCTGCACCTTGCGATCGAAACCATGCCATAACCTCAGGGTCTAGCTGAATCAGGTTATCAGCTTGAGCGGCTGGCACTCTCAGCACAGCCTTCTCAAAAAATTCCTCTGTTAGAGGTGGAATATAAGAGTAATCAATCTCCTCATCCGTCATTACCTCTAGTGCAGCCCAATCAGTAAGAGAAGTATTGCTCGAATCATTGACACTTATATGCAGCAAGAAATTTAACTACTGTGAGCAACTTCACTGAGCGCTTCATGAATCACTTCATCACTCACACCATGACGTTTTAAACTGGCAATCAACGCAGAAACAGTATGATTCTCCAACCGTTCAAGATCTGCTCGGAGTCCCTGACCGATGTATGCACGAATCAACGGTTGATAACCCGAAAAGCCTAGTAGTGGAGCTAATCGCTTTAAATCTTCTACCACATCTTCGGGGATGCGAATGGTGACAACAGTCATAGGACGATTTTTATCCAATCGCTTTTTCAGAGTTTCAGCTTTCATAGTATTCACGTTCCTTGGGCGTCGCTCATGCGTGCCGAAATAATCCGGATTACATCATCATCGTCAAACTCGATGTGAACCACGTATAGAAGATTCCATCGTTTATCCATACCGATAATCGCATAGGAGTGCTTCGTCATTACGGCTGGCATCGACTACCGTTAGAAACGGATCGAAGAACGCTTCCGCTGCTTGCTGGAATGTCACACCATCATGCTTAGCAGGATTTTTTCGAGCTTTTTCCTCATTCCAAACAAAGGTAATGCCGTTAAGCACGAAATATACGTCCCTGCCTAAAGTGTAGGTATGCGTATTTACAATGTCAATACGTTACGGGCAGGTCTACGTGCAAGGCTAAAGCGATCCGGTTACGCCGGACGTATTTTGGTTCCAGAGGTAAGTCCTTGACTGTCTTGATGCTATGTCGTCACTGATAGCCAATCTTGGGAAATCGAGTTGCAGTGGCTAGCGCATGGAGTTGACAAGCAAATTCTTGAACCTTGATATGCAAAAAGAATTAGTGGGTCAATTTTATTAAATTGACTGCTAATCTTTAAATATAGCATTTTTGATTCTTATGATTATCATCTGTAATATTTATTTGCATTTTTTAACAAAACACTGCAATATGAAGTTGAAGAGGGCAAACAAGAGAGATACGCACCTCAAACTGATTAACTGCTCAACACTAAAGGGTTTTTGGCAAAATCATGACTTATACCATCGAGTCGGCTCAAGGCATTTTCCCTAGTACTCAAATTGCCAATGCGGTTCCCGCAACCACGCAAGCATTCAATAAACTCAGCGTTGAGGATCAACTAGCATTACTCTGGTTTGCCTACACCGAAATGGGTATTTCTATTACTTCCGCCGCCACAGGAGCCGCCAGCATGGTTCTAGCGGAAGGCTTACTAGATGAAATCAAGCAAATGCCTGCACAGGCTCAATCGCAAGCCATGTATGATTTGGCTAGCAATGCTGACACTCCTATCAGTCGTACCTATTCCTCCTTCCGTGTCAACACCAAGCTAGGTTTCTGGTATGAGTTAGGGCAGTTGATGAAACAGGGCATAGTCGCTCCCATCCCCCCTGGTTATCAAATGAGTTCTGATGCTGTTGCCGTGCTAGAAACTATCAAGAAACTCGATCCCGGTCAGCAAATCACAGTCTTGCGTAATACCGTAGTTAACATGGGCTACGACCCAGCTCTCAGCGAGGATTACGCACAACGCGAAGCCCCCCGCAGCACACCGAAGGCACTAGCTGAACGTGTTCAGGCTAAGATTGAGGGCATCAACAATTACACGGTATTGAACTACATTGACTACATGAATGCATTTGACTTCACTCCGGCTGTGGGTCTATTTGCTGAAGAAGGTGCCCTGCAACCTCCATTCCAGAAGCCAATAGTCGGCAAGGCAGCTATTCTCACCTATATGCGTGAAGAATGTGTGGGACTTAAGCTGATGCCAGAACGGGGCGTAGCCGAGAGCATAGAAAATGGCTACACGCAGGTTAAAGTGACAGGTAAAGTAGAAACTCCTTGGTTCGGTAACGATGTAGGTATGAACATTGCGTGGCGGTTCTTATTAGATCCCCAAGGCAAGATTTTCTTTGTAGCGATAGACTTGCTAGCCTCTCCCAAAGAACTACTAAACCTGATGCGGAAGTAGAATACAAAGTCTGGCAAAATCCATACAGAAGGGCAGGTGTAGACCTGCCTTTCTGCTTAACGGGGCTTAAACGAAAATTAAGAGTAGCGTGAGCTATATTTAGCAGCACAAGTTTCAATCTATGAACCCTTCTTACGCCTAGAACTGACCCAAATTGTTATTCGAGAGCAGAATCTTAAATTAATCCTTTACAATCCTGAACGGGAGGTAATTGAAAAATGGATAAACTAGTTCGATATCGAGAGCTGGTACAAAAAGTCATAACAGACTATGCCAACTTCGGCTCGCCTAGAGGAGATATTGAACGAGAACTCATTTTTGATACCCAACGCGATCGCTATTTGCTCCTTAATGTTGGCTGGGATGATCAACGGCGAGTGTACGGATGTGTTTTACACTTTGATATAAAAGATTGCAAAATTTGGCTTCAGTACAACGGGACAGAAATTGATTTTGCAGAAGAATTGGTGCAGTTAGGCGTAGCCAAACAGGACATCGTACTGGGATTTCACTCGCCTTTTATGCGAAAATTTACAGACTATGCAGTTGTTTGAGCTAAGTTAACCTCTTGTGCCGTAGGGTCAATCAATAGCAGAAGATTGCTCGGATGAGCTTTCAGGTGAACAGTTCAACTCTTCAACAATCAATGGTTGAAACGTAATATTTCCAGGTTCAATCGGCACTCTTCTCCACCAGGCTGGTAACAGGAGGAGCCAAAACTTACCCAGAGATACAGAACGCCGCTCATGAACAAAAACTAAGGGCAACAGAGCAACCAGTCGGAGGACGGCTGAGAGGGCAAACAGCCCTGACAAGCCACCAAGATCAGTGAGAGTTGCAAGAAAGCCACCTACAGTAATTCCGATCGCGCCAGTCACTCCACCAACTGCTGCTGCGATCGCAAAATAACTGGACTGATTCCGCAACGGTGCAACCTCCATCTGAAGATTGTTAGTACATAGGTCAATCGCTGCCCATGTTCCACCACCCAGGATGTGCAACAAGGGAAACCACACCCACAAGAAAATTGGATCAGTTCCACCTTCTAGCCAGAGTAGAGGTGTCAGCGCTACCAAAATTCCCACAATCAACAGGAGTGGGCGATTGCCTATCCGGTCAGCCAGTTTTCCCCAAAAAACCAGCATCAGCATATTAGCCGCCGCTCCCAAACTGCCATAGATCGTTACCACACTGACATCAATAGCCAGGTTATCCAGCAAGTAGAGGTTGAAAAAGGGAGCGCAGCTATTAACGGCAAAGCTCCATACGCCAAAGTAAAGCAAAAACTTCAAAAAATTGGCATCTTTAAGGAAGCTAAAAGCTGTCCGAGAGGGCGACTGTTCGGCGGTATCTGACCCATCAATATGTATATGCATAAGCTTTGGGTTCACATCAGTCATAAAGAACTGACAAACTAGACTGGTGACACCAAACACAACCCCTAGCGCCAAGACTGCACCGTAACCTTGGAGTCTTCCACCGGGCCAGTTTGATACTACCAGCGCCAGCAGTGGCACACCGATGAGATTCGTCAAGCTGACAGCACTATTGCGAAAGCCAAAATACCGACCCCGCAACCGCTGAGGTACTAATGCAGCCATCCAGCTTAACCAGGGAGCACGACCGAAAGCTTCCAAGAACTGTGTTACGCAGATTATCGCCAATGTCCACTGCACCAGCCGATACTCAGCAATATGAAATGAACCTGCTAACCAAATTGCTAGTACGAGAATCAGCCACAGCAACCGCGACGGACCAAAAATGCACAGAGAATATCGATAGCGGCTCGGAGTTTGGTCTGCTATGTACGCTCCCACTGGTTGAAGCAGATTCACCAGTAGAGGAATCGAAGCAAGCACACCAATTTCCACAGACCCAGCACCTAGCTCCAGCAAGAAATTACTGAGCAACGCACCACCGCTGATACTGTAAAAAAGCGTACCGAAGGCACCCTCAAAAGTTAGTGCCTTGAGAGTTGAGCGAGTTTCCGGCTTAGAAAGTCTTAAAGGTGGGTTTGTTAGAAGTACCGTTTCTGGTAAGACTAGATCCTCTTGAATTTCCTGAAGGGGAAGAGGTGTCGTTTCGACTAAGCTGTAATCTTCTTCTTTTTCGAGCATCCTGGATAGCCAATATTTACTTCCCGCAAGAAGAATACCTATTTCCGATCTCACTCAAAAGCGATCGCAACAGAACACAGCGCTAAGCGCAATCGCTTACGCTGTAAAGATGAAGGTCAATTCGTACAAACTTGCTCACATCCTGTACTCAGTTCTCAAAAGCGATCGCCTTTCGCTCAAACTATATCGGCACTTCTATACTATCTTCTGGCTTTGAAGGCCATCGGACAGTTAGAACGGTAGAGTCTTCCTCCGCAGACCAAGAATGAGACACCCCTGGCAACCAGAGGGCATAATCGCCTTCACGAGACAGGAGAAACTCTTGCTCCGGGAATTGAAGGCGGAATCGCCCTTGGATCAGGATAGAAAGTGTGGTCGCTTCGGCATTCACTGCCCACTCTGGTCTACCATCTCCTGCTTTATGGACACCCCATTTCACCTCTAGAAGGGAGGTCGAACGAGGGTCATCGCTTGGGGTTACGAAGTGACCCAGAAACCAACCCCAGCGACTTTCACTTTCAACCTGAGCGTTTCCAAAAACAACTTGAGACGGCATTAGTAATTCCTTTGGTAGTGACCTGTTAACTTAACTTTGCTATCTCGTGTTCATGGAGTAGTGGAACCGTTTATCTATGACGCTTCTGATGCCACTGCCATGCATGAGTCAAGATATCGTTGATGTTTGGGTATTGAGGATTCCAACCGAGAACGCTTTTGGCTTTGTCGCTACTGCCGACTAAGACAGGTGGGTCACCAGGTCTGCGATCGCGTTCCACGATTTTGATGTCTTTCCCTGTTACTTCTTTGGCACTTTCTATCACTTCTCTGACCGAAAATCCACTACCATTCCCTAAATTAAATACATTACTTTTTTCCCCTTTAAGTAGGTACTCTAGACCCAAAACATGGGCTTGTGCCAAGTCATTGACATGGATATAATCCCGAAGACAAGTGCCGTCTCTGGTGGGATAATCCGTGCCAAAAATTGAGACGGACTCTCGCTTACCTAAAGCAGCGAACAGCACCAGTGGGATGAGGTGAGTTTCCGGTTCGTGGTCTTCACCCAGCAATCCAGTTGGATCAGCCCCAGCAGCATTGAAGTAGCGGAAACAGACAGATTTTAAATCGTAGGCTTGATCAAAATCAGATAAAATCCGCTCTACCATCCACTTACTGGTTGCATAGGGACTGATCGGGTCTTGAGGATGGTCTTCTACAAGGGGAACAGTCTTTGGTATCCCATAGAGAGCGCAAGTAGAAGAAAAGACAAATTTGTTGATGGAGGCTGCCACCATTGCTTCTAAAAGCGTTAGAGTGCCTGAAACGTTGTTGCGGTAGTATTTGGCTGGGTCAGTAACCGATTCACCCACAGCAATAAAGGCAGCAAAATGCATCACTGCTGCAATGTTGTGTGTTGTAAATAGTTGATCGAGCAGAGCGCGATCACTTGTATCCCCAACAATCAACTCGACCTGCAAGACCTCTTCCACAATTTCTCGATGCCCATAGGACAGGTTATCCAGAATAATTACGTTGTAGCCTGCATTTTTGAGAGCGAGTACAGCATGGGAGCCAATATATCCTGCTCCGCCTGTCACTAGAATGGTTGACTTATCTTCAGACACGCCTAACTTCTCCTAATCGAAAATCTAAATTTAGGGTGGGTATTAACCACCCTAATACCAATAGAGTTTAAAGCTTCAAACAGCGTAAGTCCTAAACTCGTTGCCGCTCATCGAAGTACCGTGACATAGCATTGTCAAGGCTGGGAAGTAGCACACCTCGTTCACTGCCAAGAACACTGTACGTTGGGCGGGGAGCAGTAAGACCAAGTTCTCGTGTGGGACGGGCTTCGACAAGAGATGCATCGACACCCGCTGTAGAAGCAGCCAGCCGCGCCAACTCAGCCCAAGCGATCGCACCCTTATTTGCTATGTGCCACAAGCCGCTCTCGCCGTCAATTAACAGATCAAGCGTCGTATGCACTAAATCCGGAACATAGGTAGGCGAGACAACTGAATCCTCTGCTGCCACGAACGTTTGCCCTGCCGCTAACTGGCGTAAGGCGATCGTAACAAAGTTATAGTCATCCCAAGGCCCAAAGAAGGCACTGGTGCGAATCACAAGCGCTAAGGGATGAGCCTGTAAGACCCGCACCTCTGCTTCGGCTTTGCTACGCCCATACACATTGAGGGGTGCAACGGCATCAGTCTCTATATAAGGGGTAGCACAAGTTCCATCGAATACAAGATCTGATGAGAAAGTAAGTAGGGGTATTCCCTGCCTCGCACAGCTAGCTGCAAGGATTGCTGGTCCCTCAGCGTTCGCACGTAAGCAAGCATCCACTTCGCGCTCTGCATCATCTACGCGAACATATCCGGCTGCGTTCACAACTGCCCAGGGATTCAATTCAGTAAGAGCTGCATCGACAGAGGTAGGGTCAGTAATATCCATCTCCTGGCGTGTCAGCAGACGGTAGCCAATGCCTCGGAGTTCACACAAACGAGCAAAAGCTTTGCCAAGCGTCCCTCTCGCTCCAATGATTGCGAGTAGACGCTGTGATTTTGGATTTTTAATTTCTGTCTTGCCAAAATCTAAAGTCTGCTCTTTTCCTTTATTGTTTGAGCGACAACTTACCGAGGGATAGAACAGTCGCTCAGGTCGCTGCCACCACCCTGGTGTGTCAAGTAGTGGATGATCGGGTTCGCGCCCTGCGGCTAAATCGCTGATCATTCGAGCGATCGCTGTAGGTCGGGGTTGTGGAGAACGCAGATCGAACACCCCTGGTTCATAGAAACCGTCAGCGCGAGTTACCAGACTATTCCAGTCGTAGGCACCGAGGAGAGACCAAGCCGTCACGGCACGTACATCCACGCCCTCGTGCCGCAAAGAAACTGCTCCGTCCCAAATTTCCTTCAGCCAACGCAGTTGCTCTTCGCGGGTGCAGCCGAGGTGTACCTCGGTAACAGCCAGGGGCAGCCCGTAGCGTTCCCATGTTTCTTTCAGCAGTGCCCGTGGTCCAACGGGTCCCTCGGTACAGACACGCACCGCCTCTACGTCGGCGTAGTTGTGTTTCCCGTTGCCTCCATGCGACCAAGTTGGATAGCGTTCTGTGCGCTCATCTAGGAAGCGCTCGCTCGTCAGGTAGTGATTAATTCCAAGCACATCGGGTGGACAGGGATTGGCAAGAAACCACTCTAGTTCGGCTTCATCAACACCTAATTCGCATAGGCGAGTCCAAATTGGACTAGAACGATTTAGGCGACCACACAGCAGATCAAAGCTCAACCAGCGACGTTCATTCTCAAACTCTGCCTGATACGCGAGTAGCGGTGTACTGTGGGTTTTGCCCAAGTCCTCAGTCTGTACCAGTTGTGCGGCAGGGTTTACCTCACGAATTGCTTGCATCGAGAGTACAGTGGCATGGCACTCCGTAAGTAAGGCATGGGCGAAAGTTAGTCCATCCCGTCCATGAGGATACCAGTGACCATACAGCCCGCTAAATCGCGCCGTGGTCAGTGGCTCGTTGACGGGTGTGTACATATCTACCCAGGGATAGCGCTGGGCAACCGCACGGGCGAATTCGGCGAGTTTCTCAGGAAAGGCTGGATCGATGAGGCTGGTATGGCGGGGGCCGCTGCCGTGGTGAACCAGACCAACGATTGGACGGATACCGAGTTCGCGCAAACGACTAAGCCGCTCATCCGCCCACGACCAGTCAGCGGTTTCTAATCCGTTGGGTGCAGTCCGCTCCCACAGTACTGGGTAACGAATGGCACGTACCCCAAGTTCTGCAAATAAGTCGAGGTCTTCTAGGCGCGTTGCGTGACCGTTTCGCTCCAGTTGGTCGAAATATTGGTCACCGACGCGGTTAACTGTGCATTCTATTCCAGCCCACACTTCTGGGGGGGAGATAGTGATTGGCTCTATGTTCATTAGATTAAATTTAGTGTTCTCGTACAGGTTGCATATGAGTTAATCGGGTGTAGATGCGCCCTGTGATCCTTCAAGGTTCAAGCAAGTTCTTTTATCAAAAGGAAGACCCAGGTGCCGATCAAAAGTAACGGCAGGAAAAGAGGAGGAAGTTCCCCGATTCGACGTATAAGCGTCGTGTTTTGAATTGGAGGAAAATGCTTAATCGTATCGTCCTCCGGATAGGTTTCAAATGACCTACGCGGGTCAGACATATAAAAGAAGGGAGCCAAAGACGCTTATATAAATCAAAACGCCTGAAATCAGACTTAGACCAGGAATAAGCAAAACAAGAAATGATTGCAGCCAGATGTAAGACTTTCCCGAATGATGCAGCCGAAGTCATAGGATGGGATTTTTCGTCCCATCCCTTTTCGTCTAGTAGCCTCGAAGCCAGCACACCAAGATCTAAACCTGATGTTTCATCCCTTCTAGGAACGTTCTACGACGGTTTCAGCTTGCTGTTTGACGGCGATCTGTTTGTAGACGGTGAGAGCCTGAGCTACACATTGATCCATGTTGTAATACTTGTAGGTCGCCAACCGTCCCACAAAATACACTCCTGGAGTGGCATCAGCCAGCGCTTTGTATTTCTTGTAGACTTCGGCGTTCTCCGGTCGCGGTACAGGGTAATAAGGGTCGCCCTCGGCACGCGGGAATTCGTAGACGATGCTGGTTTTGGTGTGATCTTGTCCCGTCAGGTACTTGAATTCCGTGATACGGGTGTATAGCTGCTCGTTGGGATAGTTCACAACTGGTGCTGACTGAAACACCTGTTTGTTGTGTGTCTCGTGCTTGAACTCTAGCGATCGATACGGCAGCTTTCCATAGCGCATCTCGAAGAATTCATCGACTGGCCCACTATAGACCATCTCACGGCAGGGGATAGCCTTCTGAATTTCACGGTAATCGGTGTTCAGCATCACCTTGATGTTCGGGTGGTTCAACATATTCTCAAACATCCGGGTGAAGCCATGCATTGGCATCGCCTGGTAGGTATCGGTGAAATATCGATCGTCGCGGTTGGTGCGGGTGGGGATGCGGGCGATGACTGATTTGTCGAGTTCCGATGGGTCGAGTCCCCATTGCTTGCGGGTGTAGTTACGGAAGAACTTCTCGTAGAGTTCCCGCCCGACTTTGCTGACAACGACATCTTCTGAAGTGCGGATTTGCTCTTTGGGTTCAGCTAGTGATGCCAAGAACTCTTCAACCTGGAACGAGGTGAGGTTCAGTCCGTAGAGTTTGTTGATGGTGTCGAGGTTGATGGGAATCGGAACGAGTTGTCCGTCCACACTAGCAAGGACGCGGTGTTCGTAGGAGCGCCACTCGGTAAATTTGGAGAGGTACTCAAAGACATCGCGGGAGTTGGTATGGAAGATGTGAGGGCCGTATTTGTGGACGAGGATGCCAGAATCATCGTAATGGTCATAAGCGTTGCCGCCGATGTGGTTACGCTTATCAACTACTAGAACTTTCTTACCTAGCTGAGTAGCGATGCGTTCAGCGATGACGCTGCCAGAGAAACCTGCCCCAACAACGAGGTAATCGAAGGCAAACTCTCTTGTAATGATGCTAGGCGGTTGCTTGCTGCCTGTAGCAACGCGATCGCTTTTACCGTTTGTCCCTACCTTCCCGTTTGTGGTGCTAACCTGGACAGTCATACTTGTCTGATTCCGTGTTGCTAATGCCGACTCGATTAGTTGCCTCATTGATGCCCAGGTACGATCCCAAGAAATCTGCTGTAGGAATGTATCAACGCGATCGAGCCATCCTGACTCTTTGCAGTCTTCTTTCATTGCCGCTTCAGCAGCAGCGACAAACTCTGCAACCGTGTCTGCTATTCGCACCAGACGTTCCTGCCCGTAGGGACGAACTACATCTCGGATCGAAGTGGACACAACAGGCTTACTTGCGGCAATATACTCTGGCGTTTTGGTGGGGCTAATGAAGCGCGTTGATTCGTTGCGGGCAAACGGCAGCATCGCCAAATCCCACCCAGCAAGATAGGTTGGTAGCTCTTTATAGTCTTTACCACCCAGATAATGAATGTTCTCGTGGCGCGGCAGGTTTGCTAGATCAATTTTGACCACTGGCCCAATCATAACCAGATGCCAGTCTGGTCGCGCTTCGGCAATCCCCTTAATCAGTTCGAGATCCATCCGTTCGTCGATTACCCCATAGAATCCGAGGCGTGGATGGGGAATGTTCGCTTGGTCAATTGGGTCTTCTTTGATGGTTCTCGCTTGTGCGAAGTGTGCCACTTCTACACTGCTGGGAAATGCGTAGATGTTTGCGTGCTGGTCGCGCTTGGCTTCGTAAAGACTCTGTCCCCCTGTGAAGACTAAGTTCGCACGGTTAAATAACTCAGCCTCGCGTTGTCTCAGGGCAGGTGACGCTCCCTTAAAAGCAGACAACTCATCCATGCAATCGTACACAACTGCCAGCGGCTCCAAATGGCGGGTAAAGCCCATCGCCATTGGTGTGTAGTACCAGCAGATGTACTTGCTAATCTCGTGTTCTGCAAAAAGGCGATCGAGTAGTGATTGTTGAGCCGCATTCACTGCCTCTTCACTCAAACCCTCTGGTAGATGCGGTACCACAACCCAGACTCCACTCTCGTGCTGGGTTACATCAACCCGTCCAACTTCCCCTACTCCTCCCACCGTTTGGGAAGATACAGAGGCATCGGAGCTAAACATTGGCTCTTCGATAAAAAATACCCGCTGTCCTTGGGCACACCGGGTCAAAAGATGTTGAGGTCTTTGGAATACAAAATTCCAACGCAAGTGAGACAAGCAAACTAGATCGGGTGCCTTTGTAGAGGCAACACGACCATTAACATCTTGGTTAGATGTGTTTAGAGATGAGAACTCTTGCGGTTCTACATTAGTTTTGCGTGTGGAGGATGTGTCGCCTGACGGTAGGCGATCCTTCAAAATACTTGATTCATGTCGCCCTGATAGCGTTCCTTCAGTCATCTGTTTGGAAGCGCCATTCTTGATATTGTTGTTCTTGATTTGACCGTTGTTTGGGGACATAGACGACCTGAGATAGTTGTTGTTTATGGAAGTGTTTATGGAAGTGAATTTTTTAAGAGTGGTTATGTGAAATGAAGGCTAAAGTTAGCCCAAGCCATTTCTCGCTCCTTAGCTAGACACTGAGGAATAAGTTGAAAACAGCGACATGTTGCCCATGCCTAAAAAGAATCGCTGTTTTCTTTTGTCCTTTAAAAACTTTTAGGGAGCTTTGCCCTTCTTAAAATCGGCTATCACTCTCGTTAGCATAGCGGTTATTACTGCGCCTGACTTCTATCTCACGATTTAGACTTTTTATGCCTAAAGAAATAATTAAGGTTAATTGAGCTTGTGACTAGCAGTACAAGCTTATACCGCATCTATCTAATTGCATAAAATAGCCCCAGTATCGACCGGGGCTATACCAATAAAGAATTTATTGAATTTGTAGCTAAAGTAACATAATTAAAGCTAAAAGTATGTTTACTTCAAACTAGAGCTAGGTGCTAGGTGTGAACTGATTTTCCCTACAACCGACAACCTACAACCTAGTAAGCAAACGATTGATAAACCTCAGCATCTGGTTTGTCCTCAAGGGATTCGACAATCGGATTGAAGCGTAACAAGTGGCGGGCGCGTTCGGAAAGTGTATCGAGGGCAGCACGCGGGATTTGAATGGACACCTCAGGACGATACAGCCAGCGGCGGCTATAGCCAATGACTACCATTGGGCGTGGTGTTTGTGTGTAATTAGGGGTACCTCGGTGCAAAGCTCGGACATCGCGAATCATCACATCGCCTAGTTGCATCGGGATTGGTTCTAATTTAATTTCACCCGACTCCAGGCGGCGCAGTCCTTCCTCTTTCGACATCATGTGCGTACCGCGTGTCGTCTCAAACGGTCCGTTTTCAACGGTTACATCCACGAGGGGAAAGTTAATGGCAATCTGGAAAGGCGGTGTCTCCATACCTGTTTCCGGGAAGAGTGGCGGCGCATCCCGATGTACTACTTGATAGTCAGACCCTAGTAATGGCGTGTCTGTCGCCAGTTGGCACATTACCATGTCTTCGCCTACCAGTAGTTTTGCGATCGCTAAAATATCCTCATCTTCGTAAATACTAGGGTCGGCAAAGGGCGCGGCGAAGGGCAACGTAACATAATAACGGTTAGGACCTCGATTACGCAGTTTGCCTTCGCGCTCGATATGATCCTCTAGCAAAGGCGTGAAAGCCTCACGCCAAGAATTGAGTGTTGCTGGGGAGAAGTGATTAGGCAACACACAATGTCCGTCGTTCAGAACCGATTGGGCGAACGCTTCGATCTGTTGTTTGTTGTATCGGTGTGTCATCATATCTTGATTTTAGCCAGCACACGTCTCTGGCGTTTGTCAAGATTTTTGACATTCAGTTGTTAAGGTTGTATCCAATATTACAGGCTAATTTAACAAGAAGCCCATTCCTCAGCTAGAAGCTAAGGAAAACAGTAGCCATTACCTTGAGTAAGGACAACAAATCGTAACCTCGGTAACGTCTCCTGGGAGCTTTTACACGGGAAGGACAACAGCATTTCTTTTAGATTGCTCCTTTGCGTCAAGCTTGTGAGAAGAATCTTTAATATTAATGTCTTGCCTCCCGGTTAAAAACTCCCAGGCTTACTCTTACATTCATTTAGGAAATCCAAAAGACAATAATAACAAGGAGAATAACAACCGTGCCTGAACTTTTAGACTTAGGCATGTCTGATGAGGAATATTTGGAACTTATTGCCCAAGGGAGAAATCCAGTTCAAGAACAGATTCGTCAGAGAAATCTTATCCGTGCTGGTGTATCTCCAAAGGAGGCACCTCAGTTAGTGCTGTTTCTTGAGCAGTTAAGCGGCTCGGCTGAACAAGAGGCTTTATTTAAAGGAGTTTGGAGGCGGGTGCTAGATTAACTCAGTTTCTAGAGGAAATTTGTCTTAAACAATTACTAGAAACAAGCTAAGTCTGATACATATCTTGCTTAGTTTTTATCACCTGTTAAGTTGACTTTGAACCAGGAAAGCCAACTGATTGAAAAACAAGTTGATTTAGATGATTTTACAATTTTTTACTGGGCAGGAGGGATAACTTCAACCTCTACTCATATCCTGTTTTTGCCGGGATGGGCTGTATCAATTGAGACTTACTTAGAAAGCTTTATCTCAACAATGTTATGTTCTAGCAGGAGAGTACCATGAATGGAGTATGTTCTGCCCAGAGAAGTTGGCACCGATTATCTTCAGTTTTATTGATGAAATTGATAAGCTTAAATAAAGAATTTTCAGTATTCTCTATGTCAAATAGATATAGGTGGCTAGCTGAAGCTACTGTTTTGGCATAGGTTCAAAGATTATTTGTGTTCATGATTACAAGCTAGATTAACGTTAAACCTGTTTCCTTGGGTAGAAGTTGAAGAAAAAGCGAGTTAGTATACTTTTTAACAGATAGAGATTTCTTTCTTCAATGAAAATAGTGCATCAATTGACTTAGGAAGAGAAATGTATGCAGTTTCAAATTGAATGCAACAGTTTTTTTAAAACTCACCAAACTTGCTTAACATGCGATGAGCAATTTGAGCTGAAAGAAGCAAGACTGATTGTTTGCAACGAGCAGGGTGATAGCTATGGTGATATCTGTCCTCAGTGCATAGCGATGGGTTCTAATTGGCTCGGAAGACAACTTCAACAGCTTACACCACAGGCTTAGACTCTGAATTTGGGATAGTTTTTTTTGCTGTGTAGATCATTAAACAGGAGGAAGAAAATTTTTTCTGTTACAGATACCCTCTATCTACAGGACTACAAACCAAAGCAATTTTATTGACATTTTTCCCACAGGGAGGCTTAATTCTATGTTGTCTTTTCAATCTCAACGCCGAACTCAACAAGCTAAGCGCATTCTGGTTGTAGATGATATAGAGGATAACGTGTTTCTACTTCAGTCGATGTTGACGGAAGAAGGATATGAGGTTGATAGTGCTAAAAACGGCAAATCCGCCTTAGCAAAGATAGAAGCTTCCCCACCTGATTTAGTATTACTTGATGCCATGATGCCCGGAATGGATGGTTATGAAGTCACTCGACGGATTAGGCAAAATAAAAAACTACCATTTATTCCTATCATCTTAATCACGGCTTATGAGAATGCTAATGTTCCAGAAGGATTAAATTTAGGAGCCAATGACTTTATCCGTAAGCCCATTGATTATGATGAGTTAATGGCAAGGATTAATGCCTTTTTGCGGTTAAAACAGGGCGTGAATTCTCCTGAATAGTTTCCAAACTTATGGGGTAGACTATTAAGCAATTCAAAATTCCAAATCGGGAAACTAAGACTAGAGAGCTATTTGCCTGTTACCTCTAGGCAATTTGAATGCACATTAGCTTATGCACAATGGCAGTGAAAAAAGCTCCAGTTGCTAGCTTTGTAGGTTGAGTTGAGGTGAGTGTTAAGCTGCCTTGCTTTAACTTGCACTAATCAAGCAAGTGGTTTGAGGGAAAAGGTCAAAGGTCAAATGTCAAAGGTCAAAGTAGATTGACGACAGTCCCTTCCCTTTAACCCCGTATCTGACTATGCAATGCAATGCGAGATACACAACAGCTTACCAACAGGATAATAGATTAGTTGGGTAAGCTATCGCTCAACCCAACCTACGGTTTCCTTAAGTCACTGTTATTCAGCTTATGCAGCTTTGCTGAGTGACGAATCGGCGTAATGAGCTAATACATCAGCAGGATCATCGTAAATTGCCTTAGCCCCCGCTAGTGCAGTGTCATCAAAGCCACCGCAGCGTACCGCAATGACCTCCACTCCTGCTGCACCCGCTGACTGGATATCGTAGGGTGTATCACCAATCATCAAAACCTGCGATGGCTCCATTTGTAATTTTTTCAATGCTGCTTCCACAATATCTGGTTCAGGTTTAGAAGCTTCAGCATCACTTGATGTCGTTACTTCTTTAAGTAAGTCGTCAACCTGGGCAGCTTTGAGCAAAATTTCCATTTCTTCGCTTGTGGCTGAGCTAGCAATCATTAGCCGGAGTCCAGCCTGCTGCATGTGCAGTACCAATTGCCTTGCACCATTAGTTGGGGAAAGTGTCGATCCATAATGACTGATGATGAGTTCTTTGCGCCGCTCACTGATGGCTTTTACCTTCCCTTCATCATCTTTGAGTTCTGGCACTACTTGAGGTACCAACTGATCGCTACCCATACCAATTAGCGGTCGAATTTTCTCAAATGGCACGTCATAGCCCAATTCTGCAAATGCATCAACATAGGCTTGGGCGTGGGCATCATTGCTCAGTACGAGCGTGCCATCGACATCTAAAATTACTCCTTGCAACACCATCGTAAAATTTCCTATGGGTATGAGTTTAATAAGCTGACGAGCTATTAAATAGCAATGGCAAAGTATCGTTTCAGGTTCAAGGGCAAAGGGGGAAGGTCAAAGGTACTTTCTGAAAGCCTTTTAACCGTTGCCCCGAAATGCAACCTGAATCCGGATTAGACTTCTTGAAAAATTCCCTGAATCACCCTTCTTTACTGCCTACTCTCAAATGAAGTCTATAGCAGTTCTCACATGTATGACGTACAGTTAAGGGCTGTGAAATAAGCGTCAAAATGAGGAAAACAAAAAAGCTGATGGCTGATAGCTGACCGCTAACTGCTATGTTCATTTAGGTAGAGTAAGCTATCAATCCCGATGCTCCTGGTAATCTTCAGAAGACAAGGGATCTAATTCCCATCTGCTGTCATCACGCTCATCAAGAATGTCTACTGTCTGGAGAGGTACCCTGTCGTCATAATCAATACCAACAGCAGCTCCTAGTTCCTCAACAACATTCTGATCGGGAGTAGCGACAGTTCCCCCCACTGCTTCGTCACCCACTAGATGAGCCTGATCCCAACGAGCATCTACATCACCCCCCGTTAGCTCTGGGCCAGTCGATGTGTACTGATCCATGCGATCACGCATCGTTCGACCACCGACGTTTAGCCCTGGCTCTTGCTGAACACCTGTTCCATAGGATTCGGTAACTCCTTGAGGTAGCTCCTCAGAATCCCCTTCGTTAGCAGTTTCTTTTGCTGTTTGATCTTCTTGTTCAGGCATGATACTCACTACTGAATCGAAATTACAAAAATACTCTACTCTGACTGTGACTGCCTTGAAATCCCACCTTTGAGGTGCATTTCATTGCACCTCATGAAAGAAAATGGCTGTGCAAGATGGGTTTAAGAGGTAATCAAGTAGTGAGTACTGTTTTACTGAAAACAAATCAAGAAATAGAATTGCACATTAGCTCTAAATCATCTAGGAAAAGCGATCACCCAAGTCCAACCAAAAAGTGATCGCAAACTTCATTACATACATATTCATTTAACAATGTCCTTAAATGGCTTACTTATATCAAACGAAAGGCTTTAGTTTAAATCAATGTGTTATGAATTATACGAGCTTTTCTAATTGGAGAAGCTAGAAGTATCAGAAAAAAGCGATCACACCACTCTCAGCGATCGCTTTATCCAACTTAGACCAGGAGTTTTATGGCTCTAGTAACAGCAAAAAAATAAGCGCTGCTTAATTTCTTTCCTTATTAAGCAACGCTACTCTTGAGGCTGCAATTAGACATTGATCAAAATTTAACTGCTACTAAAGCTTGCTCATATATACCGACGGTAGGGGTTTATGTTAAATCAGCTTGTTAAAAAAGATACATTCGGGATATGTAGTTCCAGCCAATCTAGCTTCAACTTCTCACCTCCAAGAGTAGGGAAAGCTAGGAAAGTAATACTCTAATCATTCCCAGTTCCCATTCCCTACTCACTTCTAACAAAGGAAGAAATTGCAGTGATTATTGTCCAAGCGCTCCTTTACCAAAGAATTTCGGGGGTTCTTTGATGGTATAAACTTGGGTTTCTGCTGCGATCGCTTTACGAATGTATGCCGGCGTTTGCATGATTCCTAACAGACTCATGCCATCAATTAAGCGTAAGCCACCCGTCGTTTTTTATTCTAGCAATTGGTTCGTGGCATCTGGATCAGGTTGAGTTGCGATCGCTTCTGCTGTACCAATTGCAAACCCCCAAGGTGAGCCGTAGGTAGGAGTATGAGAAGCGTAGGAATGCACATTCGGGAACACAGCTTTTAGAGTGTTTACCAGACGAGCATGGAGAGTTAGTTCCACAGGGGCAACAGGGCCAGCTTGCAGCACAAAATAGCCTCCCGGTGCCAGAACTCGCTGAGCTTTTTCAAAATACTCTTTTGTAAATAGCTGAAACGATGGCCCCTCTTCAATTGGGTCAGAAAGATCTGAGATGACAATATCCCACTTCTGCTCCGTCGTGTCCAAAACTTCTAAAGCGTCACCAATCACTAAATTAGTACGTGGGTCATCGAAAGCCCCTTGGTGCATCTCCGGCATGTGTTCGCGGCAAGCTTCTACCACCTCACCATCAATGTCCACCATCATTACCTGCTCAACTGTCTTCCAGCGCAGAATTTCCCGTACTGTAGCGCCTTCTCCACCTCCTAAAACAAGAACATTGCGAGGTGAAGAATGGCAAATCATGGCTGGATGTACTAAAGGCTCATGGTAGAGAAACTCATCACCTGTACAAGATTGCCACTTACCATCCAAAACCAGTCCTTTGCCATAAGCACCTGTTTCAACGATGTACATTTCCTGGAATGCCGTTTTCTTGTAAGCCAGAACTTTGGTTACACCGTGAACATACATATCCCAAGGCGTGATGTACTCGCTTACCCACAGATCTGCACCCACTTGACTACCAGCCATTGAATACCCTCCTTTCCCCTAATTGACACAGATAGCCATTATTACAGAACAAGGTTAAAAGAAAGAAGTTCTTAGCAATCAGCAGTCAGCGTTTAGAGTCATCCAAGGGTTAATTTTCAGTGTCAAACAGCGCCAGGATCTGGTCAAATATATCTTCACCAGCACGAGTTTCTAGGATTGAGCGGACTAATTGAATGAACTCCCAATCTGGGTGCTTATCGTTCTCAATTACTTTGCTGGCTGGATAGAAGGTAATATCATCAGCACGTAATTCATTCGTCGTTCCACTTTGCCAGCCAGAATGTTCTGGATTCCACGAGATCGATTTGCCGCGCAATGTGAACTGAAACCACTGAATTTTGCCTTGGCGTAGTTCCACAAACACATCAAAATAAGGCTCTCCACCTTGATACCAAACTCTAGTGATGCCCTCCTCCTTCGCTGGGGTCAATAATTTTTGATCAATCTGTCGTAGGGAAGCCCCCAATGCCGCAATCTGATCTTTATCCATCAGCGTAACGATACTGTACCCAGCTGCCTGGTTCATTGAGTAATACTTAGTCATCTTGGGGGCAGACTCATCACGAGAAATATTCATACCTAATACATATGTGCTGCCAGTTACTCCGGATGTATAGGCAAAAGTAAAAGTTTTGAATTTCCCGCTCAATCAACCTTTTGACTAACTAAGCCAAAAGAATATCCAATAGTGAAAAAATTTGCTAGTCGATATTTGCTCGATCCTAACTTAGCTGGCTAAACAAATCTGCAAGAACTGTATTGGAAAACAAGAATCCCTCTGGGTCACTTAGCCGGAGTTGACCTGTCGTTGGTACGGCTTGTGCATCCTCAACAACTTCCCCCGAAGTGTTCAGCACTTCCACCCAACCACGTCTGTAATGTGGCTGTAGACTAGTCCAAATCTCTTTTAAGGTCTTCTCCCCAAACTGGTTCCTCAGTTTATCTAAGCTCAAACCCTCTGCTAAGCGTAGCCCTAGCATTAAAGTTTCTAGCAGAACATCTACCGCTGAGGTTTCTTGGCTATCTAGAACACCACCTGCGTCAATTAGCTGTTGCACCCAGGCGTAATACTCTCGTCTTGTACGGGGACGGGTGAATCGCTGTCCTTGCACATAGCTAGCTGCGCCCATCCCAAAGCCGTAGTAGGCACGGTTTTCCCAATAAACTCGATTATGACGGCACACTCTGCCGGATAGGGCATAGTTGGAAATTTCATAATGCTCGTAACCTGCACTCGTTAGGATTTGCTGGGCAAGACGGTACATCTTGGCAGCCGTTTCATCAGTTGGCAAAGGCTTCACTCCGGGAGCATACTGGCGCCCAAAAGCAGTAACTGGCTCAATAATTAGGTCGTAACAAGAAATGTGGGTAGGAGCAAGATTAGCCGCTGTCTCCAAGGATTCCTGCCACTGCTCTAACGTTTGATGGGGTAACCCAGAGATTAAGTCCAAGCTGAAGTCGGAAATCTCTACCTGGTGTAGGAGTTCAATAGCTGCGAAGATATCAATAGAATTGTGCGATCGCCCACAGGCATTAAGCAATTTATCCTGAAAGGCTTGAACACCTAAGCTAACTCGATTAACTCCAGCTTCCTGGTATCCCTTTAGCTGTTGTAAGCTAAATGTTCCTGGGTCCATTTCCATAGAAATCTCAGCCTCAGCCGCAATACCAAAGCCCTGCTCTAGTATTTCTAGAATGTGCTTTAGCTGTTCCACGGATAACAGCGAAGGTGTGCCACCACCGAAGAATACTGTTTCTAAATCACGGCTCAAGCGTGGTGTTGCTTCGATTTCCTGACTCAACACCTCGACATATTGCTCAATCGTACCCGATGTACTGCCTGTTGCTTTATCTCCCACCACCGAAACTGGAAAATCACAGTAGTAGCATCGGCGACGGCAGAAGGGAATATGAATGTAGGCAGAAGTGGGAGTTACTGAACCAAAAACTTCCTCAGATTGATGTAATCGATTTGACACTTTTGTTTTACAGAAAAACTTTAATTGTTAAGCCAATCGTGATGCTTGATTAACACTTATGAATTAAATGAGTTTTTTGACGGATTTCACGATTAAACTGCCGGAGCTAAAATTTGCGCCAAAGGGCGATCGCATTTCTAATAAGGAGGATACAAGCATGATTCAGTAAGCACTTGCTTTCTAAGTTACACCTTCTAATTGCCAAAGATTCTCCCGATGAGAAACTGATAGGGATAAATTAAATGCTTTATCTAACCCAATTGGCATAAGAAAAGGAAATGACGTGAAAGATATAATAATCCTGAAGTGTCGGATATCACTTTTGTGTTTATGAAATTCCGTAAGGAATTGCCACACCAATTACTTGGAACGGAACAATGCTTGATTTTGTCATCATTCTTTTATTTATCCTAGCAGCGGCAGGCATAGGGTTCGACAGCGTTGAATTACTACCCGTCACTGTTCAAGACCAAGTCACCAATCTTGAGGCGTTACGCTGGATTACGGCTGGCTTCGGGGCGATTATTGGCTTCGCTATTGGCTTAACGGTGCAGGTTGCCTATCGTCGGCTGGAAGCCCGTGTGCGCCAAATGCCGATTGAGGTGATTTTAACCAGAGCCGTCGGTTTAGTGCTTGGGTTGTTGTTAGCAAACTTGATGCTTGCACCCATCTTCTTGCTGCCAATACCGTTTGATTTTACCTTTATCAAGCCTCTGGTAGCGATTTTGGGCAGTGTGATGTTTTCCTTTTTGGGCGTTAGTTTGGCTGATACCCACGGTCGTACCTTCCTACGGCTGATTAACCCCAATAGTTTGGAAAGCATATTGGTAGCAGAAGGCACACTCAAACCCGCATCGAGTAAGGTTCTAGATACTAGTTGTATAATTGATGGTCGCATCGAAGAACTACTCAATACTGGTTTTATCGAGGGGCAAATTCTCATACCCCAGTTTGTCTTACAAGAGTTGCAGCAACTGGCTGATGCCGCTAATGATCAAAAGCGCATTCGGGGGCGTCGTGGGTTAGACATCCTCAATCGGATGCAGGAAGCCTTTCCCGAACGCTTAGTCATTCACCCCGCTGATTACGAAGACATTCACACGGTCGATGCCAAACTGGTGCGTTTCACCCAGGAAATTAACGGTACGCTGTTGACCAACGACTACAACCTCAGCAAAGTTGCGAACTTGCAGAAGGTTCCAGTCCTCAACGTTAACGATTTAGCGCAAGCGCTACGTCCGATTTACCGTCCGGGTGACAGCCTTGACCTAAAAATCCTCAAAGAAGGCAAGGAACCCGCACAAGGAGTTGGCTATCTCAACGATGGCACGATGGTTGTTGTGGAAGAGGGACGTAGCCATGTCGGGGGTGAACTGCGAGTTGTTGTAACCTCAGCGTTGCAAACTTCAGCAGGGCGAATGATTTTTGCGCGTCCGCAAGCGTCGGTTGTTGCTTGAGACTAATGGGGCGTTCAGTTCGGAGTAAAGACTGTGGGGGATGTCACCAACTCTCGGCAGTTCTCTACCGAGTGAAGTACGAGGAAGATGGGGATTGGACTTTTGTGTGCAACAACTGTTGGTCTTCTCTGAGTCAAGATAACCCACATTATCTCTACGGTGGCACCTGGAAAGCGAAGAAGAAGTCATAGGGCAGGCTTGGAGTCTGCCCTAAAAAAATGCAGGACGGGACAAGCTGCCCATCCTACACTTATAGCAATCAGCAGTCAGCTTTCAGCGGTCAGCTTTCGGTCAAATAGGCTCACTTAAGCAGGAACGCTCTTCTCCGGTTAATGTCAAGAGCCTAAGTGACTACTGCTATACAAGGAAATCTTACTAATCCTGCACGTCTACTCTTGCAGAATAGTTTTTGAGACAATGCGGGTCTTCTTGCGATCGGCTTCTGAGAGTTCTTCGCCAGATTGCAAGCGAGTTGCACTCGTTTGGAGAACGGTTGCGGCATTTTGATCGCCCATTTGGATCGCTGTTTTGGCGGCTGTTTGGAGCATCGTTGCTGCCCCGGCACGATCGCCTTGCTGTAATTTCGCTTCAGCAATTTGTGTCTGCCGATATTTCGCTAACGCCAAGATAGCTTGTTGCACTTGAGAATTGGGTGCGGGTTGGTAGCTGCCCTGAACATCGGCTTCTACTGGCACGAGTTGGGAGAGTACACTTTCTTGCCCTGCGGCTGGGTCATCATAACGAACCTGCACATTTGCGATCGCCTGACGCCCCATTGGTAATTGACCAATATACAGGTTTGCCAAGATAACTCGCTCAGCATCCGTCATCAAATCTCCCAAGCGCACAATAAAGCGACTGCCTTCTTGTTGGACAGGCAGTTCAATTGTATCTGGGGCAACTTGTGCAATGGGTTTAAGTTCGGCTAACCGCACCTTGGGCATCAAATCGAACAATAGGTAGGCATTCGTTAACTGTACGGATTGAACCCGTTGGAAAAGCCTTGCAAACTCATCAACGGCTTGTTCAGGGCGTTCAATATAAGACAGTGTGCCACCACCCACATCAGCAATTTTTTCAAGGATGTCTTGGTTCCAGTTAGCACCAAATCCTAACGTATTTAAGGTCAATTTATAGCCTGTAGCAAGTTCCGCTAATTTTAGGCAGCGTTTATTGTCACCATGCTCGTTCTCTCCATCCGTTAGTAGGAATACTTGAGAAACGGTATCTTGTTTGCCTTTTGCTACTTCTTCAACTCCCAGCTTTAGACCTTCATCAATTGCTGTTCCACCATCAGCAGAAAGGCGTTGAATCTGTTTTTTGACTTCATCTAAGTTGTCAATAGTCTGATTTTTGACTAAAACTTTTGCTCTGTGATCAAAAGCAACGACGGAAATGCGATCGCCTGGGTTTAGTCGCTCGACCAAATTGAGCGCTGCCTTTTTCACCGTTTCCAGAGGGCGTCCATGCATTGAGCCACTATGGTCAAGAACTAGGCATAAATTTAGCGGAACATTCGATTCTTGCCCAGTCGCGATCGCACTAATTGCGATTGATAGCTGACGCTGAGTACTTGATTGATTGCCATCAACATGGGCATCATTTAGAGCAGGGTGCAAACCAACTTTCATCTCATAAAGCTCCTGAGCAAGCGAGACATATCAATAGCAACTTCATAGGAATACCCTAGAACTACGGAATAACGAGGGACAATAACCGAACAATTATTGAGTAGACGAATTAGTACAATAACAGCGGTAGAAGCCTCTCAAAGAACGGTCACAGACTAGTTCCTAGACACGCTACTATGTATTAAAGATAGCGCCATTATTGCAGCCCTAAACACCATGAAAATACCGATTCAGGCTGTTCAATCCACCTACTACGGTAATACTACATACCGAACACCACCGCCAGATTTACCCTCGTTGTTGCTGAATGAGCGGATTGTGTATCTGGGTATGCCCTTGGTGCCAGCGGTAACCGAGTTAATTATTGCTGAACTGCTGTATTTACAGTACCAAGACCCTGACAAGCCGATTAGAATCTACATCAATTCTACTGGCACCTCCCATTACAATGGCGAACCCGTTGGCTTTGAAACTGAAGCCTTTGCCATTTGTGACACGATGAACTACATCAAGCCACCCATCCACACGATCTGCCTTGGTTCAGCAATGGGCATGGCTGCCATGCTTCTATCTGCGGGGACAAAAGGCAATAGAGCAAGCTTACCTAACGCTTCGATCGTCTTACACCAGACCAAGAGCTATGCCCGTGGTCAAGCGACAGATATCCAGATTCGCGCCCAGGAAGTGTTAGCAAACAAGGCAACGATGATTGATATCCTCTCTCGTAATACAGGTCAGGAACGAGAAAAGCTTGTCAAGGATATGGATCGACTGTTGTACATGACACCGCATCAGGCAAAAGAGTATGGTCTGATTGATCGCGTACTAGAGGCTCAAGACCTCCCTACGCCACTGCCTGTAGGTGTCTCTTAACGCCCTTTTCTCCATAACATCTACTGGTTTGGCGTTTATAACCTCAAGTCTGCTAAGTTCACGGCTTCCCTAGCGAACCGCTACGCTAACAGATACAAGTTATCGCTTTTTGTTAGTTGGTTGTCCCTTGCAACTGACAAAAAATCTAGGTCTACAAACGAAGTACTAACCGTCTTTACTCAAACTCGGAGCAAATTATGCCTATTGGCGTTCCTAAAGTTCCCTACCAGATGCCAGGGGAACAGTACACCCAGTGGATTGACATTTACAATCGTCTCTACCGGGAACGTATCATTTTTCTGGGCAAGGAAGTTGATGATGAGATTGCCAATCAAATCATCGCTGTCATGCTCTATCTGGACTCGGAAGATAACAGCAAAGATATTTTCCTCTACATCAACTCCCCTGGTGGTTCAGTCACCGCAGGCATGGCAATTTTTGACACGATGCAGCACATCAAGTCAGATGTCGTAACCATTTGTGTCGGTTTAGCCGCCTCAATGGGTTCCTTCCTGCTAGCGGCTGGGAAGAAAGGCAAACGTCTAGCTTTACCTCACTCGCGGATTATGATCCACCAACCCTCAGGTGGCACACGCGGACAAGCCACAGATATTGAGATTGAAGCTAGAGAGATTATACGAATCCGCCATCAGCTCAACCAAATCTACGCCAACAATACGGGTAAAACCATTGAGAAGATTGAAAAAGACATGGATCGTGACTTTTTCATGTCAGCTCAAGAGGCGCTGGAATACGGATTGATTGACCGGGTCATTGAGGATCGGGCATCTTAGGATAGACACGTTGGTAAGGCAGACCCTTAATTCTGCCTTTGACGGTACTCAGGGTGCCCTTACCAAGGTGTCAACCTCATCAGTGCTATTCCTTTAGATGAATCTGGCGGATTGTTATCGTTTGTTGGGTTTGAGAGATGGAGCTTCCATAGCTGAAGTCAAGGCGTCTTATCGGCGTCTAGCACGACGGTATCATCCTGATGTCAATTCTGGAGACCTACTCGCCCAAGAAAAGTTTATTGAGTTAACTGAGGCTTACAAGTTTCTCCTCAGTACCATCCAGCCGTCTGGGGCTAATAAGGTGTCACCACCTCCCCAGACGGTTAAGGCTGCAAGTCCATCTTCATCAGCTGGCGTATCGCCAAGTCCTGCCCCAGCAACGAAGGTGATTCGTAAGCCACGAGCTGTTCCATTTAATCCACCGCTATCAGCCATTGAAAAACAGCTAAAGTGGAATGCCTATAAGCAATTACAGCAGTTACTAAAACACAAGCGATTTGCCAGAGCGATCGCACTTGTCGAAGGGTTAGCCTATCGTATTCCCCAAGACCCAGAAGTGCGACAATGGCAAGCGATCGCTTATGCGAGTTGGGGCCGTCATCTCGTTACCGAGCGGCAACTCGATAAGGCAAGAATTTACCTCAAAAAAGCGCTGCGTACCGATCCGCACAACCGTTCCCTTTGGGCAGAAGTTGAACGAGATTTCCGCCGCATTCAGCAAATTTTGTAACACCCATTTTGAGCCGCGTCAGTCAAGAAACCCTCATTTCCCCTCTGCCATGAACCAGTCCAGTGCATCGTCAGCGATTGTCGGGGGAACAGTATGGGGACCATTGAACTCCCGATAAAGCACGTCATAACCAGCACGTTGCACCTGCGGTACAATCTTGCGACTGCATCGCTCAATTGGTAAGACTGAGTCATGTGTGCCGTGGGAGATGAATAGGCGCGGTGAACCCTCTTGCCCTGCTGGTACCATAAACCCTGGCGAGAAGGCTATGACATGGCTGAACAGGTCGCCGTTTGTGATGCCAATACTAAGTGCATAGGAGGCACCGTCAGAGAAGCCTTCAACCGCAAGGCGCGTTGGATCTACGGCGTAGCGACTGAACGTCTGCGTCAGTGCCTGGTCGATGAAGGCGATATCAGGCCCGTACTGACCGTAAATTACATCCCAGGTTTGGCGGCGCGAATCCGGCGCAAGCAGAATGAGTCCAGCCGCATCGGCCAGCTGTCGGAACGGAACAAGACCGCCCTCTGCGTCGCCCCCTGCACCGTGCAGCATCAGCACCAGCGGTGCGGGTCGAGAAGCTTGGTAACCTTTGGGTACATAGATGAAACCGTCGCGTTTAGCGGAAAGTCCCAAGGGTTGCAAGCCAAGTGAGCCTGTTTCTGTTGGTGGTGTCACTCGCGCCAGTAGACGTCCGTTTTCGGCTGCCTGTCTACTCTGTTTTTGTTGCTTGTTTGTTGTCATTGATGCGCTCCTTGAGCGGCGCTCAGTGGCGCACGCGGCTGAAATCCCAGCAGAGATGCCTACTACCCAGATGCTGAGTAGGCGTCGCCGTCCCATTAAAGAAGCGATCGCCCTGTCCATAATAGAGACATCTCTCTATGCTTTCTTACTTAATGCCCACGTTACCTACCAAGGAAAGCTTGCTCATGTACCGGGCGAGAGGATTTATGTTAAACCAGTTTGTTTTGGGATATACGCGCTTCATGGTAAATTGACTCATTAAGTCAAGGGTTTCAGGTGTTCTTGCTGCTGTGGAAGTGTTGAACTAATGTCTATTTAGCTGTTTGTAGGGAAAAGCCAAATGCTTGCTGATATTAGATCTCCCCATTTTGAATTTTGAATTGTTATATGTCAGAGTCTTCAGTCACCGTTACGGTTAAACTTTTTGCCGCTTATCAGGAAGCGTATGGTCTGCCAGAGTTAAGGCTGGAATTTCCATCTGGAACAGCTGTGGTAGCGGTGCAAGAACATCTGATTACCGAACATCCAGAACTCAAACAGTGGCAAAATCTTACCCGCTTTGGCATTAATCTTGAGTTTGTTGAGGCAGAAACTATCCTTCAAGATGGTGATGAAGTAGTACTAATTCCACCCGTCAGCGGTGGCTGAACTCTTCATAAACCTCTTCACGGTTGCCGGGAAACATCAGAATCAGAGGAAAGGCAGTGAAATAGCTGAGTTTGGTAACCATCTACTGATGAGTGATACTGAGTCGTTTCTTCAGCAAAACAGTTGGGTAAATCTTGTTCTACTGATGCCTTAAAGTTCACTAGCCACAAATCTAAGGGACGTGAAAGTTGATTTAATGTTTGTTGGAGAGTAGTAAAAGCGCGACAATCTGTTCCTTGAAGGCTAATACACTGCTCTTGGTCTTGATGCGCTAGGAGAAACTGGGGTTTTAATACTGACTTTTTAGAAGCATCCGCCCGTTGGAATTCCCAAGCAATGCCCATCATTTCACCAGTTTGTACAAGAGTGTTGTGAGTAGTGGCAATTAATACGGGTACTGATGAGGCTTTTTGAAATATCGGCACCAAAAGATCGGGACGGTAGTATTTTTGATAACCCAGATTGTTGACGACAGTAACCCCACTTAACAACCCCATAATCCCGATGATTGCCACAGCTACTTTTCCACGGGTTCTAAAATATGAAAAATTGGGAGTAGATGGTGAGGAGAGTTTCGTATTTTGTGAAAACAGTGTTTCTGTATCAGGAGATTGTTTAAAATTAGGAGTGTTGGCGGTAGCCCAATTGAGCGAGAGTATTGCTCCGACTAACACGATGACCGCAGGAAAGTAGACGAAGTTATACCGTGCGCCTCGTGTGAGGTCAGTACCCAGGAAGTAAGTAATTCCATAAAATAAAGCGATCGCTCCTAAAACAAATCCTCCCAAAATACCTGTTGCCAAACGAGTATCAGGCTGTCCCAACAGAGCTTTGATGCCACGATAGAAAATTGGTATTGCCCAAAGGAAAAACCCAATCATCACAACACCCGAAATGATAACTACTAATAGGGATGGTGCTTCCACAGGCAGCAGAGACAGCATAGTAACCCAAGCCGCAAGCGACTGAAAGATTGGGTTAAGCAAGGAAAGAAACGTGCCATCGCTCATAATCCATTGCGTCATCTGTGGGTCGTGACTCATCTGCCATACGGGTATCCAAACTAAGCACCCCACTAAAGTTCCAACAGCAACAGCGCCAATTCGCCACAATTGGGAATTGGGAATTGGGAATTGGGAATTGGGAATTGGGAATTGGGAATTGGGAATGGGTGGTAGTTCTTCAGGCTTAGTCTTGAATTTAAAAGCCAAGCGGCTGTCTGAAACCCACAAAACGGTTAATGCGATCGCTTCGGCGGTGAGAGTCAGGATAAAAAAGTAGTGGGTTGCTACGCCTAAGCTATTGACTACTACCCAGCACAAGACAAGCCAAAGGGGAATAGGTGTGCGACCTTTGAGATGCTGCACAGCCACCACTAGGCAGCACAGAGAAGCAATTACCCAGAGTATTCCTAGTGCATAATGACGTGCTTCCTGTGCCAGGAAAACCCCAAAGGGAGAAACTGCCATCATCGCGGCGGCGAGTTGTGCCACTAAACGGGAACGAAACGCTAGCCAGGCGAGTCCATACATTGCTGGTATGGAAATAACACCAAGCAAAGCAGGAAGCGATCGCGCTACCCAAAGTGAAATATACTCTCCTGATGCTGGAAATAACTGCATCCACCAATGAGCCAGCACAAAGTAGAGGGGAGGATGGACATCTTCTGTAAATATGTGATGCATCACTGCCGAGGCACCAGCCGTAGGATTCGGTTGCAGAGGTTGCAAAAGTGCGTCTAAGGAAATCGCCTGATCCAGTGGCACCGTTTGATAACTATTGCCCAAGCTGAATACCATCGTTACAAACTCATCCGTCCAGGGTGGCTTCCCTGCCAGGTGAGTGAACCGTAAGCCTGTGCCAATGGCAATCCATACGAACAGGAGTAGTAGCTGGAACCAGCGTGACGAAAGAAAAGATTTCAACAGATTAGAGCCTCAATCAACTTGGGTAACTCGCCAACTGAGCTTAAGATTGACCCAAAAGTTCCAAAGCGTGACAGTAGCGATCGCAATTAACTTTGCTAGATACTCGTTAACCAAAAAGACATTAAACAGCAAATTCACGATCAAAGTCTGCAAAACCATCCCAGCTAGACAAATCATATTGAATTTCAATAACCGCCTGAAGCGCTGGCTTTTGCCCGGTTGCCGTTGGGAAATATCGCCAAACGTCCACAAGTCATTCCACAAAAAGTTATTGATAATTGCCACTTCAGCAGAAAGAATAATACTACGAGTTAGCCCTAAACCCGCTTGACGCAGGAGATAAAACACAGCCAAATCGACAAATACACCACTGAAGCCAACCACAGCAAAGCGGAGGAATCTCGCCACTGGCCAACGAGCAAAGCGTAACCGCAACAAATGCTGGATATACTCCACATATTGTTTCCAGGTAACCTTACTCTCCCCCGCTTGCCGCTCTTGGAAAACATAACCCACCTCTCCAATCCAGCGGATATTACCGCGACCTAATACCTCAATCAAAATCTTGTAACCTAGTGGACTTAGGGTTTTACTAGCAATACAGGCACGACGCACCAAAAAATAACCCGTCATCGGGTCAGAAACCCGTCCAATCACCCCTGGTAAGATCATCAACCCCAACGTTTGAGCACCACGCGACAAAAATCGACGCGCAACACTCCAATCGCTAACGCCACCACCTTCCACATGACGGCTAGCAACGGCTAAATCAGCGCCTCGCTGTATCTCGTTCCACAATTGCAGCAATACTTCTGGAGGGTGTTGAAGGTCAGCATCAATCACACCCAGCACGTCTCCCTTGGAGGCTTGCCAGCCGCGAATGACAGCCGTAGAAAGTCCTCGCTCCTCAACCCGCCGCATTACTCGTAGTTGAGGGTACTCTGGCATCAGCGCCTGAGCGATTTCCCAGGTACCATCAGGGCTATTGTCATCCACGACAATCAGTTCGTAAGCTTCTGGAATTGCTTCATCCAAAATCTGACTCAGGAGAGTCACAATTTTTGGAATATTTTTCCCTTCGTTATAAGTGGGAATCACCAGAGAAAACAGAATTGGGCACACTGTCTTCCTTAAATGCGGTTGCATTTCGCCATTCAATAATTCAGGGCTAGTATCTGGCGATTCAGAGTCAACAGCTAGCGGTATCTGCAATGAACCTGAGGGAACCTGAAGAAGGGAGGGAGGGTGATAGATACTCATTAGAGCAAGTCTTACGGTTTAAAAAGAGCGGGAAAGTGATGCACACCTTTACCTGCAAAGCATTAGTTCCAGGATTTTCAGCAGTACTCCAAAACCTGTCTAAAAATGCTTCTTCCCTTAGAGGGATTTTTGCAAGAAATTTATATTTAAACACCTGTATTCAGTCCAACCTGAATCATAAATGCATAAAGCAGGTCAAGCTATCCTTGCCAACGAAGTGATAATAAAAAACAGTTAATGCTCAAGCAAGCTGGCTGTTTTAAAGTTGTGACAAACACAACCTAATTTCCGAAGACGTATAGGGCGAAGGAGTATTGCATTGAACTTCAAAAGCGGGATTTTCCTTCTCACCGTGTTCTGTATTATTGTCACAGGCTTAGCAGTATTTCTGCTGGGAGGTATTGACTCCGCTCAACTCCAAGCACGGCTCAATCAAGCCGGAATTTGGGCACCGATTATCTACATCGCTCTCTATACAGCAGCAACGGTATTAGTTTTACCTTCAACAGCCCTCAATCTTACAGGTGGTGCAATCTTTGGACCGTGGTGGGGTACTCTCTGGACGAGCATTGCAGCAGTAATTGCAGCTGTAGTAGCGTTTGGCTTTACCCGCACGGTTGGACGAGACTTGGTTGCCCGTAGGCTAGCTGGGCGCTGGCAAGCGATGGATGCTGAAATGCTTCAAGGTGGCTTGTTCTATATGTTTGCCATTCGACTGCTGCCGATTATTCCCTATGGGTTAGTAAATTTTGCCGCTGGTTTAACCTCCATTCAATTTCGGGACTACCTACTTGGCACAATTTTGGGTACAGTGCCGGGGGTATTGCCTTTCGTAATGTTAGGAAGTTCCGGATTACAGGCAATGAGAACTGGTGATTTCTTACCGTTAATTGGAGCATTGTGCTTGACAGGATTGCTGGTTGGTGGCGCAACTTGGTATCGACGCCGTCGCCAATCTCCTCAGGAAGCTCTAGAGGAAAAGGAGCGAAAAAGACAGCAGGAGGATGTTGATTGAGAGAAGAAGGGAATCGGAGGAAGCAGCAGAGGCAGGGAAATAGAGGAGAATTTGTATTAATATCTACCCGTCTGTTAGAGAAAGAGCGATCTGCGGCAAGCAGTAGCGCTTCGCGATCGCAGCTTTTGGACGACAAGAATTACCAGCCTCTGCTTCCCTTGCCCTTGCTCTCTTCTTTTTCTTCGCCTCACGTTGAGGATTCCCTGCCAAAATTGGAAAGAGTAACCTGGTTTTTCCTGATGCCCTGTGATTACTCAAACTGTTGATGCCATTCTTAACCGTGCCTTGACTGGTGAAGACATATCCCCAGAAGAGGGTGTTGTACTTCTTCATCAAACCGAACAGACCCTCCTCGCAGCGATTCAGGAAACGGCTGACCAACTGCGCCACCGACAAGCTGGCGATGTTGTGACGTATGTAATTAACCGCAATATTAATTTCTCGAATATCTGTGAACAGCACTGTAGTTTCTGTGCATTTCGTCGTGATGCCGGGGAAGATGGAGCCTATTGGCTCGACTGGGGGCAAATCCAGGAGAAGACAACTGATGCGGTGCGGCGGGGTGCGACGGAAATCTGTATGCAGGGAGGGCTGAACCCGGAAGCAAAAATCAACGGCGCATTCTTGCCTTATTACCAACGATTGGTGAGAACGATAAAAGATGAGTTTGGGCAACTGCATCTACACGCTTTCTCGCCGCAAGAAGTGCAGTTTATTGCTGAGAATGACGGGATTAGCTATGCCGCAGTGATTGCTGCCCTCCAAGAGGCGGGTGTTGGCTCAATGCCAGGAACAGCGGCGGAAGTTTTGGATGATCAGGTGCGGCGCATTCTCTGTCCCGAAAAGACGAATACAGCCACTTGGTTAGAGATTGTGGGAACAGCGCATCGCTTGGGGATGCCTACTACGAGTACGATGCTTTCTGGTCATATTGAAACGCCAGAACAGCAGATGGGGCATTTGGAGAAATTGCGATCGCTTCAACAAACTGCCCGCGATCGAGGTTACCCAAGCTTCATTACTGAATTTATCCTCTTACCCTTTGTTGGACAAGAAGCCCCGAAACCCTTGCGCCGCCGTGTTGGACGTGACCAACCCGATCTCAAAGACGCACTATTACTCACCGCCGTCGCCCGAATCTTCCTTGGCAACTGGATTCCCAATCATCAACCGAGTTGGGTAAAACTTGGTCTTACTGGTGCTACAGAAGCCCTGAGATGGGGCTGTAACGATATTGGTGGCACGTTGATGGAAGAGCATATCACCTCAATGGCAGGAGCGCAGGGTGGTACTTGCATGGAAGTGGAAACGTTGCAGGAAGCAATTAGCTCTCTAGGGCGTCCTTACCAGCAGCGAGATACACTGTATCGACATCTATCAACACCTAAGCTCACAGTGATGGTAAGTGGCTAAGAGTTGGGGAATAGGGAAACTACTGAATCTTCCTAAAACGGACAACAGACAAACTAAAGTTTATGCTCAAAAAAAATAAACCGTTCCTGCTGCTAACTCTAGGAGCGACTATCTTACTAATTGGCGGGGGAGCAACCGCTTACTGGCTACTGGTGCAGCGGAATCTTTCTCAAGTGAATGCCCCTGCCCAACTCATTCCTCAAGATGCCTTGTTAACAGCATCAATCTCTACGGATTCTGAACAATGGGAGCAATTGAGCGAGTACGGAACAGCGGAAACTAAAGCAGCGCTGGAAAAACAACTTACCCAGCTACGGAACGATCTTTTAACCAGCAACGGCTACAACTATGAGAAAGATATCCAGCCGTGGTTGGGCGAAACGGCGATGATTGCCTATCTATCGTCTTCATCTGTTGCACTACCAACAGACACAGAACAGGCACCTCCAAGTGGGCGTTCATTGCTGCCGGACATCATTGTGCTGCCAATTGAGAACCCAGCTCAAGCGAAAGAGTTGCTAGAAAAAGCTAACTCCCAGAAAGCCAAGTCGTTTATTGAACGAAGTTATAAGGGTATTCGGATTCGAGAAACCCAAAAGAGCAATGTTCGCGGATTATCAACGACTGTGCTAGGACGCTTCTTGGTTGTTACAAACAATCCCAAAACAACGGAGCGTGTGATTGAAACTTACAAGGGGGCAGCATCGGTTGCAGCAACACCTGGGTATATCAAGGAATTGAGTAAGATTGGGGCAAGTGAGCCTTTTGCTCAACTGTATTTGAATATACCGACGTTTTCAGCGATCGCGGCTGCTAATTCAACACGAGCAGGACTCCCCAATGGCGCTTTGCGATCGCAAAATGAAAATCTTGCAGCTAATCAACAATGGCAGGGAATTGCGGCAACGGTAACATTAGAGCGAGAAGGAATGCACTTTCAAGGCATTTCTTGGCTCAAGCCCAACAGCTCTCAAAAAAATGCTGTTCAAAACAACACTAGCCGCTTACCTAGACGTTTGCCAGAGGAGACGTGGTTCATGCTCTCTGGGGGCAACTTAGCGCAGTTCTGGCAGGATTATGCCCAAGGAGCTGAATCGAATCCTCTAACCCCAATTCCACCTGTCAATATCACTGCGGGTTTGCAAGCGACTTTAGGTTTAGATTTAGAGAAAGATTTACTACCGTGGATGGGAGGCGAGTTTTCAATAGCTCTCATTCCTGCCTCTCGAAATGCTTTAGCGCTTCCAGAAAACCAGCAGTCTACCCAGTTAGGCGCAGGTGTAGTCTTCATGATCCAGGCTAGCGATCGCAAACTCGCGGAAAAATCCCTCAAGCAGCTCGACGAAGTGATGGCGACTCGCTATCAGTTCATCGTCGAGGAAACTAAACTAGGGCGTCAACCTCTTGTTAGCTGGGCATCCCCATTGGGAGGAGTAAGTGCTACTCACGGTTGGTTAGAGGGTAACGTGCTTTTCCTCACCCTAGGAGCACCGATTGTTAATGCGATTGTTCCCCAACCCCAAGCCACATTAATCCAAAACCCTCTGTTCCAAGAATCAGTGCCCACCAAGCCTAATCCCAGTAATGGTCAGTTTTTCCTAGATGTTGAAGACACAATCAACAGCAGTAATCTGAATCTGCCACAACTGCTTTCTCCAGATCAGAAACGGCTAGCGAAGGCAGTTCGTGCTATCGGTGTCACCACCGCCATTAGCGATGAACGCAGCAACCGCTTTAATCTGTTCGTTCAGTTACAAAAAGCCACTAAACCAACGCCCTCTACTCCCACGACATCGCCTACTCCCACGACATCACCTACTCCCACGACATCACCTACTCCCACAGCATCACCTACTCCCACGGCATCACCTACTCCCACGGCATCACCTACTCCCACGGCATCACCTACTCCTTCGGCATCACCTGCTCCCACGGCATCACCTACTCCTTCGGCATCACCTACTCCTTCGGCATCACCTACTCCTTCAGCATCACCTACTCCTTCAGCCTCTTCTTCAATTGAGCTTGAGCGTAACCGGAACCGATAGGATAAGATTAGCGCTGCAAGAATTTAGACTTAAATAATTGGTTAGAGGGAATACTTTATGGATCTGGTTGCACTCCAGAACGGATTGGACAATATTTCCTTCTTCGTCCTCTTCGTGACAATGTTGATGTACTGGGTAGGAGCGGCTTTTGGGAGCATTCCTTATCTATCAGCATTATCAACAGCGGGCATGGCGATCGCAAATCTGTGTATTGCCGCTTTGCTCGGAGCAAGATGGCTAGAGGCAGGGTACTTTCCCTTGAGTAACCTCTATGAATCCCTCTTTTTCCTTACCTGGGGGATTACAACCGTTCATCTCATCGCCGAAAACATGAGCCGTAGTCGCTTAGTAGGTGTTGCAACAGCTCCTGTTGCTATGGCGATTACAGCGTTTGCCGCGTTGACGCTGCCATCAGAAATGCAGCACTCAGAACCTTTGGTACCCGCGTTGAAGTCCAACTGGTTGATGATGCACGTCAGTGTCATGATGCTCAGTTATGCCGCGCTGATGGTAGGTTCACTTTTGGCGATCGCTTTTTTAGTCGTCACTCGTGGACAAAATATCGAGCTACGTGGTAGTTCCGTTGGCACGGGTGGATATCGTAGCAAAGATGATGCCACGGCTCAGCCCTACTACCGACTGCAACGCAACGGCGATAACCAAAAACCTCAGCCACAACCCACTTCTAATACGTCCACAGCTATTGGAAGTGTTGCCCAGAACAACGGTGCTGGAAATATAGCCGTTCTGAACCTCGTTACGACTCCTGCCTCATCTGTATTAGGAGCGATACCAATTCTCTCTCCACAACGCCTCAGCCTTGCTGATACTCTCGACAATATTAGCTATCGCGTTATTGGACTGGGATTTCCCCTGCTTACAATCGGGATTATTGCAGGTGCTGTTTGGGCAAATGAGGCTTGGGGTTCCTACTGGAGTTGGGACCCAAAAGAAACTTGGGCATTGATTACTTGGCTGGTTTTTGCTGCCTACCTTCACGCCCGTATTACCCGTGGCTGGCAAGGAAGGCGACCAGCAATTTTAGCAGCAACAGGGTTTGTAGTCGTCTGGATTTGCTATCTTGGTGTGAATCTGCTGGGTAAAGGATTACATTCCTACGGCTGGTTCTTCTAAGCGTTTACGTCCTCTGGACAGCGAATCGAAAGCACATTTGCCTACAGATGCCAGCTGTTAACCCAAACTGACTACGACTTGCAAAAAAAAACAGATAAAGTTATTCGGGGAAAATCGGCGTGGATAATCGATTCGAGCCACTTGTTACTGGCGAAGTTCTATCCGTTGATGAATCGGCTCAATTTTTGATTGGGCACCGCACGTTCAGAGTTGGCGAAATTTCAGAAGCCATCAGGATGCAGCTTGAATATGGCATCAGTGGCTGGAGTGAACAAAAAAATGCCTGGTTTAGTGAAGATGGTATTCCCTGCGAAGTCTTAAGGTTTACGGCAAACGGCTGGCAAAAAGGCAAGGTAAGAATCAACCTTGAATTTTGCCCACAAGACTTTGAGGATGACCAGCAAGATATCTCAGCAAACCTTGACTATGAGTCATCTACAGCAGCACCAGTAGATAGCGAGGATGACCTAGACTTGGGAGTCGATCTGGGAGAGCCTGCCTTCACTATGGAAGAAGGGCTAAACCTGACACCGCCCGATCCTAGTCCAGTGGCTGAACTAGATCTGGAAGTGGCACCTCCCCTAATCGTGCAAGAGGAGGTCATCCTGGTAATGCCACCTGTCAACACGATGGATGACCTAGAACTGGATATAGAAGAATCTCCACTTGTTATGGAGGAGCTTGTTATGGAGGAGCTAGACCAAGTCGCCCCACCAACAAGCATGGAGCCTGAGTTTGACCTAGAGATACCAGATACAGGTGATGAAGCTCCGAGCGTCACTTATTCCGAGACGGTAATAGAAGTCTCAACGTTCAGCCCTGAAGACGAACTTGCTATTGCCCAGATGTCCACTAGCCTAGACGACGAGTTTGACCTAGGAGAGATATCTGAGAGTATTGAGCAAGAGTTGGAGCTTGTCGAGCCACCCGTGGCAAGTGACGACGAGTTGCTAGATTTGGGAGCAATGGATCTAGGCGACGATGACATTGATTTTGGCGAAATGCCTGTAAATAGCAACAATGACCTAGATGACCTAGACTTTGGTGAAACCTCTGCTAGCACTGCTGAATTCTCTGTAAACAGCAATAATGACCTAGATGACCTAGATTTTGGTGAAACCTCTGCTGGTAGTGATGATGAGTTTGAGTTCGGTGACTTTTCCTTGAGCAATGAGTCAGACGACAACGGAACTGATTCATTACTGGATGATGTTTGGCAAGACATGAATCAGGCGAGTTGGCAGAACAATCAGTAAGCTGATGTGCATTTAAATGGCATATTGAACAAGAAGAACGCAGAAGTTCAGGAGCAGGACTTACGCACAGGTTCTAGATATGGCGGATGCTTTGCAAAGTCTTGACTTTCAGACCATTCTCCCCCCCCTATCAATTAGTCGCTTCTTGTTCAACAATGTCTAATCGTCCCAACTGGACACCTCTCCATGCCCAGTTACATCAAACGCTGCGGCAACGGCAACTGCTGCCGCAGCACCAGCCGGTTTTAGTGGCGGTATCCGGGGGACAAGATTCTCTGTGCCTAATGAAGCTGCTGCTGGATTTGCAACCGAAATGGGGATGGGAAATTGCGATCGCCCATTGTGATCACCGTTGGCTAGCCGATGACGGAATTGCTGCTCATGTTCAGCACGTTGCTGACACTTGGGTGCTTCCCTTTTATCTCCAAACCGCTTCAGAGGTGACTACAAGCGAGGCAGCAGCACGGCGGTGGCGCTATCAAGCCCTAATTGAGGTTGCTCAAGCTCACGGCTACCAGAACGTTGTTACAGGTCACACAAAAAGCGATCGCGCAGAAACTGTCCTCTACAATCTAATCCGTGGTGCAGGTGCGGATGGCTTACAATCCCTGACTTGGAAACGTCCACTTGCTGAAGGACTACAGCTAGTACGTCCCCTTTTGGAAATCACCCGCACACAGACATTCCAGTTCTGCCAACAGCAGCATCTACCAATTTGGGAAGATGCCTACAATCAAGACCTGAAATTTGCTCGGACGCGCATTCGGCAAGAGCTACTGCCCTATTTACAAACCCACTTCAATCCACAGGTTGAAACAGCTTTAGCCCAAACCGCTGAACTGCTCCGAGCGGATGTTGAATATCTCGAAACTGCCGCCCATCAGCTAAGAGAGCAAGCGATGATAGCTGTTGACGGGGAAGAACAAGTCACTAAACCAGGAGGAGTAGACAATGGCTGTACTCCCCCTCGGTTAAACCGCCTAGTCTTGCGTCATGCCTCCCTTGCCCTACAACGTCGTGTTATCCGGCAGTTTCTCACTCTCGTCCAACAGGCGGCTCCCACCTTTGAGCAAATCGAAGAAATGACCGCTTTAATCACCGCCCCAAACCGTTCTCGCACCTCGTCGTTTCCTACAGGTGCAACAGGCGTTGTAGAAGACAACTGGATTACCTTTGAGCAATCTCAAAAGTAGCTTAGAGAGTATTTGAGCATTACTCGCCAACTCTCCAACAAACAACCAATAACCAACAACCAACCACTAATCAAGACGCTGCAAACTCAGGTGAGAGTAACAAACTATTGATGGTTTGCCGCATTTGGGCGATCGCTTGAAGTTGATAGTCACCTGTTTCCTGAATTTGATTGAGAGCGTCTGCGATCGCTTCTAACCTCTGCCGGATTTCATTAAGACCATCCTGCCTCGGTTGTAGTGTCTCCTGATAAAGACTCACCCGACCAAACAGTTGAGCCGCCGATTCCTTTATTAACTGCCAGTCCTGCTCCAAACTTTCTAGCTGAGCCAATGTTGACTCCTGTTCGCCAGATTGATGACGAATCATTCCTTCAGCTTGGCTGATAGTAATCCGCATCTGCTCGATCTGACTTTCCAGTTTTCGCAGTTCCTCTTCCTGTTGTTGCCTTTGTGCCTCTAGCTGGCTTAAAACTGGCCCTAAGTCAATTTTCTGGTTATCTGGGCTATTACTTTCAGCCACACCTTGGCGACGCCGCAACACCCGCATGTGCTGATTCAGAATCTCTTCTCTCTCTCGTAAGTTACGGCGTGAACCTACCAGCGATTCATCAAGCATCTGATAGCGGTCTTGCTCTTCCGCAAGCTCCGTTTCCAGCGTCATGCGATCATACTCGCTGGCACCGCCCATCTTATCTTGCACTTCTTCAACCGATTGGCGCTGGAATGTGAGTTCTTCCTCCTGGTCGTTAACAAAGCGCTTGACCTTGTCCAAATCCTGCTGCAAGCCCTGTACAATGTCTGAAAGTTGACCCAGAGGCATCATTTCCAGAGCTTCAAGATCAATCTTCTGGCTAATCTTGACATCAGCCGAACTTGTTGCTAATCGAGTAAGCTCCTGGTGTAAATCATTTTGGGTCTGTAGCTGGAGCCTCAGCATATGCGCTGCTTCTTGCTTGATCTGGAGCGCATTCCGCTGCACCTTCAACTCTCCATTGGCTTGCTCAAGAGAGGTCTGAGCTTCGTGCAACTCCCGCTTGCGATTTTGGATTTCCTCGCCCTTGCGGTCAACCTCAGCCTGTAGCCCAAAGGCTTCAGCTTGTTGCTGCTCCAACTGCTGCCAGTAAGTATCCAGCATTGACTGCTGATTGTTAACCACTTCAAAGGCAAGATTTAGTTGTTCCCGCACTGACTCTGTAGGAGCAACGGCTCCTGAGAGACGCTCTAACGATTCCTGAATCGCACTAGCTTGGTTCTCATCTAAGCCAGCAGAATACTGCACCTCTGCTTGTTGCTCCTCCAAGCGTCGCTGCTCACCCCGCAGATGTTCCCATGCTCCCTCTAACTCCTGGCGGCTGCGCTCAAACTCTTCTCTGAATCTTGATGTTTCCTCATTAGCACTCTCTAGTTCTCTTCGTTGTTGCTCTAGCCGCTCAAAGTCTTCCTCCATCGCTTGCATCTGTTCAAGCCGGGATTCCATCTCCATCTCACGACGATTAAGCTCTTGACTTTGATAAGTTAGAGACTGCTTCCACTGTTCAATTTCTTCTTCCTGGTTCTTTGATTTTTCCAGCAAACGCGAGAAATTTTGCAGCATCGTCACCAACCGTCCCCCTGCTGGCTCAATTTCTCCCTGGAGTTGTCGATTTCCTCCCAGGTTGACAATTACCAGAGTGCCACTGTTCATGTTGTTGGCTTCGTCAGCAGGAATTACTTCGTCCCCTGTCACAGCACTCCAACTCTGGTCACTCCGCTGACAAGCCAGCAGTTTGAGTTCGGCTTTCCCGCCACCAAAAACTCCACCTTTCTGCTTTTGTACTTCCGCTAGATACAGCACGCTGATGGTCCTCTTTTCTTGTCTTGTGCCCAATTCTTGACCAAACCAACAATTATCCAGAGTTTAGTTAGTCTATTTACACCCAGTTTAGGAAGACCACATTGCCAAAACAAGAAAGCAATTTCATTTTTATTGAGCAACTCTCCGTCCACGACTGTACAGTTATTACAAATAACGTTAATTTATTACAAATTTATACGTTTTTTACGGATATGTGTGTTTCCTTTGGCTGCGCTCTATTAAATTACAGCAACTAGCCTGTATAGAGGCAGCGTACTTCCATAACGAGCATCCCTTAGAAAACAAAAGCCATACCCTTATCCTGGCATAGGCTCTATACCGTTCATCCTAACCTGTTCATCCTTAGTTTAGGAAAAAAGTATCCCTACGATGCACGACTTATAAAGCAAAGTTCCGTGCTGTTAGCTTAAAAAGCTAAAAAACAATGATTGAGAAAAGCAACGCCAGAACAAAATGGGCTTTATCCGCAACGTCAAATCTTAAATTAGACTAAATGTATTGGAATTTAGGTGTTTAGTGTCTCAACTAGAGTACTCGGTAACCTTTGCTTGACTCTAAAGCCAAGTTTAGCATTGCTCAGTTTGATCACAGCGATAGAAAAATAGCTTTGTCGCTCTGGAGTGGCTGAACATTAAAGGAAGCAATTCGCGAGGTCAAGACTTAGCTCCAGCTTGCTCCCTAGTGTCTCCTATCATGGGCATGAAGACTCAGTGCAATTAGATCAATATGGTCATGATTGAGCAATAATGTTGGCTTTAAGACACAGCTTACCTATGAGTACATCTCTCACTAGACGCCTCAGACGTATCTTCCCTCTTGTAGTAGCAGTGGCATAAAGTTCCAAAAGCTGTAAATAACTCTTTTCATTAGTCCCCATGTACAAGCATCCTTAAAGAAGATAAACAGAACGATTCTCAGATTAATCAAAAGGTTTTTAGGAGCACATTTTCGTTAAATGCAGGGAACGTTAAATGAAATTGATATCCGCAGCATCCTGCAACTGATTGAGCTAGGTCAGCGAACAGGCGAGTTGTTGGTGGAAGCGTATAGCCCTCACGCTAGTCATACGAGTAGTGAGGCAAGCAGTAAGGGATTCGCCTTCACTCGCCCCTATCAGGAAGCCAAGCCTCTCAAAAGTGCTGGACCATTTTGGTTTGTCTTCTTCCACAATGGACAAATTGCCTATGCGGCTGATAGCGAGGGAAGTTTATCGCGTCTGCGTGACTATTTGCGTCGCTACAAAGCCACCACAGCTCTCGACGAGCTAGAACTCCCCTCAATCGCTTCGAGCAATGCGCCAGAATACGGCTATCTATGGGCACTACTGGAAAAGCGTGTTCTAACACCAGCACAGGGGCGCAGCATCATCGAAAGCATGGTGCGCGAAACACTTTTTGACCTGCTTAGCCTACACAACGGATATTTTATTTTTGAGGTGAGTCCAGCACTTGCCCCGCAACTGACGACATTAGAGATTGCCCCTCTAGTCACAAAGATTATGAAGCAGGTACAGGAGTGGAAGCAGTTTCATCCTCATATCCAGTCTCCCAATCAGTGCCCAACGATTTCAGACGAGGCTCATTTACGTGCAGCTTTGCCGGAAAAAGCGTTTAGAACATTGATTCAGTGGGCAGATGGGAAAACCTCTCTACGCCAACTTTCTCGCTATCTCAATCGTGACATTCTGACAGTGGCAAGGGCGATTTATCCTTATTTACAACGGGGATGGGTTCAACTCTTGGCATCAGCCGCCCAAGAGACACCATTAATCCGACGGGAATGGAAACGGGAGGCAACCCCCCATGTTCCTCGCGTTGTCTGTATTGATGATGATATGGCGATCGGCAAGACTGTAGAGTATATCTTGCAAGCCAAAGGCTATGAAGTAACAACGATTGTCAACTCTCTGCAAGCTCTGACACTGGTTTTCCAGATCAAACCAGACTTAATCCTGTGTGACCTCGCGATGCCTGAACTGGATGGATACGAAATTTGTGGAATGCTGCGAAAGTCCACAGCTTTTCGGCAAACTCCGATTATTATGCTAACAGGCAAAGATGGCTTTATTGACCGGGTTAGAGCCAGGATGGTAGGGTCAACAGATTACCTGACCAAGCCATTTGGAGAGAGTGAGCTATTGATGCTACTAGAGAAATATATTGGTCTAGGTGATCTAGAACGATACCAAGACGAAATTTCTGTAACTAATACGTTAGATGCGAGTCAAGAAACGGGTATGACTAAATCAGCCTCAGTATAAAATTTCCCAGCCATCTCCTGGTAACACTCTCACTTGTGGTTATCTCAAGCAGAAGGCAGGAACGCAAGATCTGGCAAATATGCTTAATGATTAAAGTAATGATCAGGGATACTTTAATCATTACCCGGTTTAAAAATGAGACCCAAGGTCGCAGTCGCTTTAATCCCGGTCACTGGTGAGTCATGTAGGGAGTTATGAGTACAGTTCTGGTTGTAGAAGACAGCCTTGCACAACGGCAAATGATCTCAGACCTCCTCAAAGGCAGTGGGTTGACAGTCACTGTCGCCAGTGATGGCGTCGAAGCCTTGGAGCAAATTCAGCGCTCTAGCCCTGATGTGGTGGTATTAGATATCGTCATGCCTCGAATGAATGGTTACGAGGTATGCCGCCGTCTTAAGGCTGACCCCAAAACCCAGCATGTGCCAGTAGTTATGTGTTCTTCAAAAGGTGAAGAATTTGACCGCTACTGGGGTATGAAACAAGGTGCAGATGCTTACATTGCCAAGCCCTTTCAGCCAACGGAGTTGATTGGAACGGTTAAACAGTTACTTAGGGGATAAAGATATCGCTATATCTAGGTATTTAAAGGAATGGTTGGTAATCCGGACTTTTTAACAGGTAGGGGTCAAGATCAAGCCCCAGAATTTCAGGAATTGGAAAGCCCTGAAGGAGAGCTTCACCTGCGGTTTTATGTCCCTTCTGGTAGTGAATTTGCTCTGCCAGCTACTGGTATTAGAGAAGTACTCTCAAAAGAGCCGGATCGAATCACAGCGATTCCTAATGCCTCGCCTTTACTGCTGGGAACGATAAATATTCGAGGGCGGGTGATATGGGTCTCGGATCTTGGTCAGTTTCTAGGAGATACAGCCGTTTTGAATACAGACAGACCAGAAATACCGATTATTGCTGTCGAAGATCAGGATACTATGCTTGGGTTAGCGATCGATCGGATTGTCGGCATGGACTGGCTTGATATTGATCAGGTGCAGATGCCGACAAATGTTCCAGACAGCATGGCACCTTTCTTGCGAGGTGAATGGGTGTTAGACAAAGAGTCTAATCAGTTTCTGCGACTTCTAGATCAGGTGGCAATTCTACGCTCAGCGCGGTGGGCAGCATGAAATTAAATTAAGGTAATAGGAAAAAGATTGCAAAAGGTAAAAGGTTCGCTTTTTACTTTTTATTACTTTTTCCTAACGACAAGCGGGAGGAGGCAAATGGCATCAGGTACGGATTACGCGCAGGAATACGGACAAGCAGAAAAAGCTTATATGCAGGGCAAATATCCAGAAGCCGCTGCAATTGTAGATCGATTGGTTCAAGATTTTCCGAATGACCCAAGTGTGCTTTTACTGCGTGGTCATATCTACTGCTATGGATTACAGCAATATGAGGTGGCACGGGAACAGTACGAGCAGGTGCTAAACCTGACTTCTGAACCCGATTTCATTAGTTATGCGAATAATGGTCTAGAATACGCCAATCAATTTAATAACGGTTCAGATTCAGCTGGTTTTGGCCTCTCAACAGAAACCGAGGATTTCGATGCTAGTTATAACGAACTTGGTGAAACTGATGATTTAGATAACAACACACCAACGTTTGAAAGCTGGCAAGAACCGGATACAGACGAAGATTTACAAGGTGATTTTGATCTAAGGAGTTTAGGTTTTGATGGAGAGGAAAGTGATGACTTTTCTTCAACGTCGGCTACACTCTTCGGCAATCCATTTGGTAGTTCAGTAGATGACTATGATGAGATAGACGAGACACCTAATACCGATAACGATGCCTTCGCCAGTCTTCAAGCTGACGATCCGTTTAGCTTTACAGCTGATTTAAGCGGTGAAGAGGATGAGTTTGAGACATTTGAAATTGGCACAAATGACTTCGACCTGGATGCCAACGCTTTCGGCACAAGCAATCTAGACGATAAAGACGAATACTTTTCGGACACCTCTCCAGAGGATACCGGGATGACATTTGTGATGCCTCCCGCAGGAGAGTTTGAGGAAACCGAAGGGTATGAAACTCTTTCTGAGCCATTTGACCCACAAGCTCCATTTGAAAGTGACTTATCGGATGAGCAACTAGAGACCTCTCTCTACGACGATTCTGGCATGGGTGACGTATACAACTCAAGCTATCCGGTGTTTGAGGACGAGACACTGTTGATGGGATCAGGAGGGCTTGAGGATACGTTAGCCTCTGCGAGAGAAGACCTTGACTATGTCAGTGACGATAGGACTGAACCGTTGGGATCGTTGCAAGCAAATGACTATCTTCAGGATGACCAGCCCTTTGACTCGACCTATGACCAAAATGGGTTCAGCTCTCAAGACCATTTTGACTTCGATACTTTTGACGAAGCATTTGGAACTGATTCCTTTGCCTTGGACGATGTTACCGCATCAGCTGACGAACCTATATCAGGAATTGAACCCCGTCAAGGTGCAAGAGAAGGCTTTCTAGATGAGTTTGATGTATTTGATGATGATTTAGGCTCAATCCCTGATTTCTCTCTTGGTGAGCAAGATGATATGCCGTCAGGGAGCGGGGATGAGCCTGATTTTGATGTGTTAAGCAATAGTGGGGCAGTCCTGGGATCATCTGCTGGGATGAGGCTGAGTGACAATGGTGATGAGGAAGCCTCCCGTCAAGGCTATCACGCGGCTGCTGGCGATGAAGAGATGTTTAGCATCAATAGCACCACCGAGCAAATCCCCATATTCAATCAAACCAAAGAAACCGACATTGAACCCGTCGTCAGTGTTGAGCAGGGTTGGCTTGCTCCGTTTGAAAATGCGTCTCTAGGTCAGAAACAATGGATTACCGCTTGTGCTGCTGGTGTTGTCTCGGCTGTGGTGGTTGCCCTTGTGAGCTGGACTGCACAAAGTACAGTGACTCAACAGCAACCCCGCTCAGTGATTAACCATTTGCAAAGGACGGGGCTGTTGACGACTCTTGCTGCTGGTCTTGCCAGCTTTGGTACGACTTTGCTTCTAACTCGCGTCACAACTCGGCAAATTAAGCGGGCAACTGACGACTTGCAAGCCCAATTTGATGCCGTATCTCAGGGGAATCTTAATGCTAGTGCCACAATTTACTCGGAGGATGAATTTGGTCAGTTGGCAACTGGTTTCAATCAGATGTCACGGGTAATCCTAACAACCACGAGTGAGGCGCAACGGAAGGCAGAAGAGCAAGAACAGGCAAAAGAAGACTTGCAGCGCCAAGTGATTCGCTTACTGGATGACGTTGAAGGGGCTGCACGAGGCGATTTAACCGTACAAGCGGAAGTGACTGCTGACGTTTTGGGCGCAGTGGCTGACTCGTTTAACCTGACGATTCAAAACCTGCGGGAAATTGTTCAACAAGTGAAACAAGCAGCGCGTCAGGTTACCAAGGGTTCTACTGATAGTGAATCGTTTGCCCGCAGTTTATCTTCTGATGCCTTACGGCAAGCAGAAGAATTGGCAGTGACGCTCAACTCAGTTCAGGTGATGACCGACTCGATTCAACGGGTGGCTGAGAGCGCACGAGAAGCGGAGGAAGTTGCCCGTTCTGCCTCAGCAACGGCGCTTAAAGGTGGTGAAGCTGTGGAACTCACAGTGGCAGGGATTTTACAAATTCGTGAGACGGTAGCAGAAACAACTCGTAAAGTCAAGCGTTTAGCAGAATCATCCCAGGAGATTTCCAAGATTGTTGCTTTAATTTCTCAGATTGCCTCCCGCACCAACTTACTCGCGCTTAATGCCAGTATTGAGGCGGCAAGAGCTGGGGAAGCGGGACGAGGATTTGCAATTGTTGCGGATGAGGTGCGACAGCTCGCGGATCGGGCGGCGAAGGCTCTGAAAGAAATTGAACAAATTGTGTTGCAAATCCAGAGTGAAACTGGCTCGGTGATGACGGCAATGGAGGAAGGCACCCAACAGGTTATTGAGGGTACGAAACGGGCTGAACAGGCAAAGCGATCGCTTGAAGACATCATTCAAGTATCCAATCGTATTGACGCTTTGGTTCGTTCGATTACCGCTGATACCGTAGAACAGACCGAAACATCCCGCGCTGTTGCCCAGGTAATGCAATCGGTGGAACTCACAGCCCAAGAAACCTCCCAGGAAGCTCAACGAGTATCTGGAGCCTTGGGTAACTTGGTCGGCGTTGCACGCGACCTCCTAACCTCGGTTGAACGCTTCCGTGTAGAATCCAATGATGTGAAATAGAGCAACTGGTTGCTGGTTATTAGCCAAACAACTAACAACCAACCACTAACAACTAGCTAATGAGTGGAACTACTCCTGTTACCGGATTAGGATTGTGGGGGCAGCGAGCGCTGTCAGCGCTGTTCTTGGGTGGGCAAGTGGTACTACATCTGCTGGGTGGGAGAATCCACAGACGTAACACCCTCGATCAAATGGCATTGGTTGGGCCGGCATCACTACTGATTGCGATGGTCACGGCTGGCTTTGTTGGTGCGGTGTTTACGATTCAGGTAGCGCGAGAATTCATTAATTTTGGTGCAACTACGGCTGTAGGAGGAGTTCTCGCACTTGCCCTAAGTCGCGAACTTGGGCCTGTTTTAACGGCTGTGGTTTTGGCAGGGCGCGTCGGCTCAGCGTTTGCGGCTGAAATTGGCACAATGCGAGTTACAGAGCAAATTGATGCTCTTTATATGCTCAAAACTGATCCAATTGATTATCTTGTGATTCCCCGCGTTCTGGCTTGCTGTGTGATGCTGCCGCTTTTAACAATTCTCTCAATCATCGTTGGCATGACTGGGGGAATGCTAGTGGCGACATCGCTCTATAGGATTCCTGAAAGCGTGTTTGTAGATTCTGCTCGTGACTTACTAGATGTCTGGGACTTGTGCAGTGCGGTAATCAAAGCGGTTGTTTTCGGAGTGTTAATTGCCGTGATTGGTTGTAGCTGGGGGTTAACGACTACGGGCGGTGCAAAAGGCGTTGGGCAATCGACAACTACGGCTGTTGTTACAGCTTTGTTGGTAATCTTCGTTACTAACTTCTTCTTGTCTTGGCTCATGTTTCAAGGGACTGGTAGTGCAGTATTGAGTATGAGCTAGCACAAAGCACTCAGCTATCAGCCATCAGCTTTTTTGTTTTCCTGAGTCTGACGCGCTAGTTTAACAGCCTCCAACTATACCTAACTAACTGAGACTGCTATAGATGCGTTCTAACTTTATTCCCAAATCGGCAGGGGGTAGAGACGCTTTAGAATGGAATGGTCTAGATGTGTGTTTATAATTACGGGATTTAAGCGAAGTGACTTCTGCTGCTTCTTCTACATCGACACAAATCATTGAGCTAACGCCCAGTTACAAACTGCCTTTAATCTTGATTATTGCTGCCTTGCCAGTGTTGCTCCTGCAAAAATGGATAGGTTTGGCGATCGCTTTAACAGCCTGTTCCATAATCGCGCTTTTGGGGCTGTTTCTGATGTTTCAGGCAGCAACAATCCGTCTAGTATTTACAGAGACAGCGTTGGATATCTATCGGTCTGATACACTGCTCCGGCGCTTCCCCTATCGAGACTGGCAAAACTGGCGAATCTTTTGGTCGAAAGTCCCGATTTTGTTTTACTTCAAAGAAGTCAAGAGCATTCACTTCCTCCCAGTTTTATTTGACCCGAAGATGCTACAAACTTGTCTAGAGCAACGCTGTCCCAGAATCTAAGTCCGTTACTAGACTTGCATCAGGTAGGGATTGGTTAGTCGTTAATTGTTAATTGTTAGATGAATTCAGACGAATCAAAAAACCACGAACAAGAGCATGAACAACAGCAATCGGTTGAGTCGTTCAATGAGCTAGAGCAACAACAACCAACAGTTAAGGCATCTGCTCAAGAGGAGCCGCGTCCCCCACTTCAATTGGGTATACAGCGACCCGATGATGGGGTAGTATCCACTGCCAAAGTGGGCAATGTAGAGGAATCAAGTACCTCATTAGATTTAAGGCTACCTGGAGATGAGCCGGAACCTGCGATCGCACAAATAGAAGTACCGGAAGAATCAGGGGATTTAGAGGAACGACCAATCTTAGCCACAATTGGGCAACCCATAGATAACAACCCGACAACTACTGACTTAGCTCAAACAGTTGCTGAGCTTGAGCGCAAAGAACGGGAGTTGAGACAGAAAATTTCTGTTCTACAAGAAACTCAAAGCCGCATCCTTGCCGATCAGTTGGCACAAACTCAAGCGGCTGTGGAACGAATGGTGCAAGAAGGATTAACTGAGCTAGAGCAGCGCAAGCAGGCGCTACAAATTTCCGTTGAGCAACTAGAACGTCGTCGGGAGCGCATTCGAGCAGAGATGCGAACCAGCTTTGCGGGTGTCTCTCAGGAACTAGCGATTCGAGTCCAAGGCTTTAAAGATTATTTGGTTGGTAGTTTACAAGACTTAGCCAGCGCTGCTGAGCAGTTGGATTTAGCCCCAGCGAATGAACCAGTAAGAGCAGCAGCGATAGAAGAATCGCGTGAACCGGAAAATGCTCCCTTACCCAAATTTGCTGAACAGGCGTTCCAAGATCAAACTAGACAGATTCGTAAAATCCTCGACCAATACCGGACGTTACCGGATTACTATGGTCCCCCTTGGCAACTGCGTCGGACGTTTGAGCCAGTTCATGCAGAACGAGTGTCTAATTGGTTTTTTACCCAAGGTGGACGTGGTGCGATTAAAACAATGGGTAGCCGCTTACAAAATATTTTGGTTGCCTCGGCAACTATTTCTGTTTTGCGTACACTCTATAGCGATCGCTTACGGACTCTGATCATTGCGAATACCCCTGAGCGATTAGGAGAGTGGCGCAGAGGATTGCAGGACTGCTTGGGTATCTCTAGAGCGGATTTTGGTCCAGAACGGGGTATAACTTTATTTGAAGAGCCTCCGGCATTGGTGCAAAAAGCTGACCGATTGCTGACACAAAAGCTCATACCATTGATTATTGTTGATGAAACAGAAGACGAAATTAGTCTCTCTATGCTGCAATTTCCCTTTTGGTTAGCTTTTGCTCCCGATCCTCAACAGATGTCTACCTACCAGTATTAAATTAGCTATTAGCGGTTAGTGAGGTTACTAGAGGAGTCGTTGAAAGGAGGAGTTCAGGATGCCGTTCAGATGAGGATTCTAACCCTACATGAACGGGAGCCAGTGAACTAAAGTTCAGTGAGGGATTGTACCCCTTACTTCCTATCGCTCACTTAGGCTAATCGCTAAAAACTAATTGAGGAGAGACGATAATGGTGCTTGAGTTGATATTGAGTGGCTTACTCTTACTGACTGCTTATTTACTAGGCTCAACCCCTACGGGTTATACAGTAGGGAGGTTACTCAAGGGGATTGATATTCGGGAGCAGGGGTCTGGCTCTACGGGTGCAACTAATGTTTTGCGGACACTAGGAAAGGGACCGGCGTTAGTGGTTTTACTCATTGATGCCTTGAAGGGAGTTGGCGCGATCGCTCTGGTAGATGCTTTCTATGCCTTGCCAATGACACAAGTCGTACCTTCTACCTGGAAACCTTGGTTAGTCGCTTTAGCTGCCTTTGCTGGCATATTAGGTCACAGTAAGTCAATTTGGCTGAACTTTACAGGCGGGAAATCTGTCGCTACGAGCTTGGGTGTTTTACTGGCGATGTCCTTGCCCGTGGGATTGGGAACGTTAGGCGTGTTTGCTGTTGTGCTTGCGCTGTCGCGAATTGTGTCTTTGGGTTCAATTACGGGTGCGATCGCTGTTTCTATATTGATGATTCTTTTCAAGCAACCACTACCGTATCAGCTATTTGCGATCGCGGCTGGCTCATACGTTATTTATCGACACCGCAGCAACATCCAGCGTATCCTTGCAGGTACAGAGCCTCAATTAGGTCAGCCCTTACCACAAGAAGCCAACAGCAATTAAAACCAATGTTTGGGATAGGGCTTACCTGAAACTAAATTATTGAAAATAATCGTGCAAAAAACAAGCACAAGCGATCCAGCCAAAATAGGAGTCCAAACAAAATCCCAGGATGCCTGACTGGTCACACCTAACAGAGCGATCGCTCCTCCCGGCGGATGCAGTGTTCTAGTTAACTGCATGAGCTTGATGGCAGTCGCTACTGCCAAAGCCATCACCCACGCTTCTGAACCAAAAAGCTGCACCAATGAAACGCAGGTGATCGCAGCAATACAGCTTCCCCCAATCACATTGCGCGGTTGAGCCATTGGACTATCAGGTACAGCAAATACCAGAACAGCCGTTGCACCAAACGGTGCCGCAATAAGCGGATAACCACTGTGAATCGTCAGATAGGTAAGCACCGCAATCCCTAAAAAACTGCCAAAATAAGACAGCAAGATTTGTTGATAGGAATCCCAGAACGGCTTAGCAGAAGCCTCCTTCAATATCCTGGACTTGACTTGAGTAATACTTTGTCGTCCTAAAGGCAAAAGCCCCCTAATTAGCTTAAACGTAAAAGATTTCTGGTATCCCGGCAATTTTCTTTTTCTTTGCATGGTCAGAACTAATTGCAGTACCAGATTCTATTAAACAATGTTAAAGGATTGAATGAATCGGGTGTTCTGTATTTTTTGATACAGATTTTCTATGGAAAAGATAGGTTCACAGGTTAAAAAGTAAATTTCTAAAGCCTAAATTTATGAAAGCAACTGTTGAGCAACTGGCATCGATTTCGGTGTTCACTCAGTTACAGCCAGAACAACTCGCGAACTTACAGCCCCACACTGTTGTTAAAACCTATCAAACCGATGAAATTGTCTCTCATGAGGGCGATCGCTTACCTCCCCGTCTTTATGCCCTAATTAACGGATTACTGAGAGTTTCTAAAACAGCAACCAGTGGTAAAGAAACCATTCTGCGGACGTTGACAGGTGGCGATATCTTTGCGGCTCCAGCCCTCTTTGGTAATGGCATTGCGCCTGCTACAGTGAGCGCTGAGAGTGAGGCTCAAGTGCTGATGGTTGATCGAGAAGCATTGCTGGCAGTGATTCAAGCGAATCCAGAAATCGCACTGAAGATGATGGCGGTATTTAACCAGCGTCTCCAACAGTTACATGAAATGGTACATGGGTTGGTTTCAGAACGAGCGATCATCCGGTTAGCGCGTTTCATCCAATATTCTGCCGGAGAACCAGGAACCCAAATCGGTGGGCAAGGAGCCTGTCTGCGCCTACAACTTTCCTATTATGAAATTGCTCGTAGCATTGGCATCACCTATGAGGAATGTGTGCGTCTGTTTAAGCAACTGCATTCTGTTGCTTCCTACAGTCGGGGTGGAAAAATTACCATACTCGACTGGGATGGGTTAGACGCGATCGCTCACGGAACGGTAGAACCCGATGCGATCAGCTTCGCTAGTGCTGTAGGCAATCGCGCAAGCCAGGAATCCTGATCAAACGCCTGTAGTTAATGGCAAAAAGCATTGAAAGGCTATGTTGCAGCCGAAAGGGTTAAGAGAAACGCCAGATTCGCTTCTGCCTTTAACGCATGGGGTGCATTGGCAGGCATAAAGACAAAAACACCAGGTTCCAAGTTTATGTCTTGTCCTTCCAGCGTCAGCGTTCCCTGTCCTTCAATCACCTGGACAACAGCGTTGCGAGTTGAGGTGTGTTCCGCGATATCAGTTCCGGCTGCCAGACAAAAGAGGGTGTATTGGCAATAGGGAACTTTCAGTAATACTTTGCTAAGTACCCCTGTTTCAGCATATTCAATTTTGTCTTTCAGTTGAATAACGAAAGATTGAGAATTCTGTACTGTTGTAGTCATCGTTCATCTCCTATTTATTTTCGCTCTGCACACAAAATGATGTAGCCTAATTCCCGTTCGTATTGCTTGAAGACACCCCGCATTGTCAGCAGCCGATCGCGTACTTTGGGCTGAGTCAGTACATTCCAGAAGAATTTGATTGCATCAATCAATCCTTCATCCTGAATAATTCGAGCCGGGTTGAGCAGTCCCATCGCTCCTGTTTGATGGTGTAAGACGTGTAAATTGGCTGCTTCACAAGCCGCAATCCACTTGGTTTCAGACAAGGGTGTAGAGTTCGCGCGAATCGCTGCTGCTAGGGCACGATGAATCTCTTCTTCCCGATCGTTTGCCAGCAACTCATGGGAGAGAAATTTGCCCCCAGGCTTGAGGCGATCGTGAATGCCTTGCAAAACTTTCGTTTTGCCTGGAATCGATTGCATTGTCAGAATTGCTTCTGCCAGCACGTAGTCAAATTGTCCTGGAATCTGCTCTAAATGGAAAATATCACCCTCAATCACCTGCACCTGCGATTCCAGTCCAGCAGCTTGAATATTGGCACGGGCACGGGCAACGCTCTCAGGATTTTTTTCTACTCCCACAACCCGAACACCATAACGCTTTGCCAGGGTGATCGCACTATAACCAAAGCTGGCAGCAAGCTCTAAAACTGTCTCTCCCGGTTTGAATGCAGCCCACTTAAAAACCTCTTCAGTTGCTGTTTTACCACCAGGTCGCAGAATTTTCTTCCCGGCTGCTGCCATCACCTGATGTCCAGTAGCTGTTTCAAGATTAATGGTTGAGCGGGTCATCGCTTTGCCTTCTAGTGCAGACATTTCTACTCTGCCAAATTGGAGACAAGAGATATATGAGCTACCTCATGAAACGCTAGCAACTTTCAATCGTTTGTCTCGCCACTAATCCCATGAGCAAAATGCTACTGCCCCAACTGCACTGATCTCGTTTTGGCGGCTAGCACAGCTTCAATGAGTGCTGAGCGAAAACCAGCACGCTCTAATTGACTAACTCCAGCAATTGTGGTACCACCAGGGCTAGTTACGCGGTCTTTGAGTTCCGCTGGGTGTAATTCTGATTGTTGTAACAACTGAGCTGTCCCTAGTACGGTAGAGAGGGCGAGCTTAGATGCGATCGCTCTTGGTAATCCCGCCGCTACACCGCCATCGGCGAGAGCTTCAATCATAATGGCGACATACGCGGGGCCTGAACCCGATAAACCCGTTACCGCATCCATCAAGGACTCTGGCACCTCTACCACTTCACCAACGGCTTGGAAAATCGCTGTTGCCTGTTCGACATGGTGGGGTGTGACTGTTTTACCGGATGCGATCGCTGTGATGCCCGCCCCTACCGTTGCTGGTGTATTGGGCATTGCTCGGATAACTGGCTGAGTGCCAAAAGCCGCTTCCAGTTGGCTCAACGATACACCCGCTAAGATTGAAACCACCACTGGCTGAGACTCTTGCCTTTGACTGACCTTCGCGTTACCTTCTAACAGTTCTGTTGTTACTGCCTCAAATATCTGAGGTTTAATTGCCAACAACAAAACATCCGATGCCGCCACCGTGGCTCGGTTATCTGATGTCACTTGGACACCATATTCTTGTACCAAAAATTCCCGTCGCTTGGCTTGTGGCTCACTCACCAAGACCTCGTCAGAGCGGTAAAGCTCCTGAGCGAGTAGGCGGGATAAAAGAGCTTCTCCCATCACCCCGCCACCAATCACGCCAAGCTTAATAGACACTCTTAGCACCCCTTGTTAAGAGAGTTTGGATTTTGGATTTCTAGACCCAATCTACAGTCTCAAGCTTGTTATTACTGTGCCATCCGCTCTTGTTCCGCTGCCCAAGCTGGGGCAGGCGCTGTTGGACGCTGAGTACGCATCTGTGGCGAAGAGACTTCGTTAACAACACCCGACTGAGTACTGACTTGAACACAGCTAGGTGTAAACAAGAAAATACTTTCGCCGATTCGCTCTTGATGACCATCGATCGCATAGGTACCGCCAGCAACAAAGTCTACAGCTCTTTGCGCTTGGTCTGGGTCCATAATCGTGAGGTTTAAAACTACTGACTTGCGCTCACGTAGTGCTTGAATCACTTGTGGCATTTCTTCAAAAGAACGCGGCTCAATTACCGCTACTTCTGAAAGACCATTGACAGCTCCAGGCATTCCAATCACATTATTCATCGAAGTGGTTCCTATTCCTGCATCTGCTCCTACAACTGTTCGCTCCCGAACGCGCCGCCGTTGTGGGCGGTCTTCCTCTGGTGGTGGTGCTTGAACTTGCTGTTCCTGCTGATAGAGATTTTGGTAAGAATCTCCATCCACATCATCGTACTCGTACCCATCGTATTCCACTGGTTCATTGAAACCAACGAAATCTCGTAACTTAGTAAAAAGGTTGTTCATTGTTCACTCTCCATCACAACTTTAGTTGTACGCTAAAAATCCAATTATTGATCGTCTTTGAGACTGTAGTGTTCAACAGATGTTTTTTTAGATTGAAAAGAACTGTAAATGGCTCTCTTACACTCTGCTAAGTAACAATTTCCACTACTGGAGACTCTCACAACTAAGTCTAAGACTATACAATACTCTCCTGAAAGCAGGTAGTCAAAAACACAGTGATAAACGCCCAGTAACGTTAAGAACGACAACACCCATCATAAAGTTGTGTTGGAAATATATTAGCCCATGCCTTGACAGAGGGGGAGAGGGGGGAGGCAATTCTATGTAGGTTCCGAATTAATGCTCTCAAGAATGGGGAGATAGGGAGATGGGGGAAAGAGAAATTACTACATTTGACCGCAACTTTGTATAAAAAATCTACCTTTGTGCAGTAGAGAGGGAAAATACTCTAACAACAGGTTTTTCAAATTGAGATTACCGAGTGGGAGCGTAAAGACAATCTTTCCAGGAAACCTTTAGGCTGTCCGTTCCCCAAAAACAATTCGCCCAAGACGCACCATCGTTGAACCAGCTTGCACAGCGAGAGGGTAATCTCCGGACATTCCCATTGAAAGCTCATCCATACAAAGATGTGAACAGTTTTGTTGCTTGATTTTATCCGCCAGTTTACGAGTGTCCTCAAATACTTGCAATGCCTCCTGTTGAGATAATCCGAGGGGGAGAATGGTCATTAAGCCTCGAATTTGTAGCGATTTATACGTGTCAAGTTCTGGTAGATCTGAGAGTAGTTCTGGGGCAGTCCAGCCATATTTATCAGGATCGGGCACAATCTTGACTTGGAGGCAGACTTTTGGTTGCAGGGAAAGCTCTTCAGCTAAGCGATCGAGACGCTGAGCTAGCTTCAGACTGTCACAAGAATGAATCCATTGGAATTGCTCTAAGGCTTTTTTAACTTTGTTGCTCTGGAGATGCCCAATGAAATGCCAGTTGAGGTCGGGTAAGTCACTGAGTTGGGCAAGTTTCACTTCTGCTTCTTGAGTGCGGCTTTCGCCAAAATCCCTGATTCCTGCCGCATAAGCTTCTCGCATAGCCTCCACTGATACCTGTTTGGTGACAGCAATCAGGCGAACGCTAGGCGGTAACTGTTGACGAATGTTAGCAATGCGTTCTGCAATTGAGCCAGTCATATCAAGTCGGATTAATTACTTCATTTATATAGGAAGTGAGCAAGCGGACTGAATATCATTGGAACGTTTGCTTATGGATATGCTGAAGCATCTCAAACTCCTGGGTTGAACCAGTGCGGCGGAGCATACGAAGGCGATTTTCTACTACAAGCCGAGCGTCTGAACGACCAATTGGTTCAAAGCTAATACCATCAGACCCAGTTGTCACCATAAAAAATAGGCGCTGGGCATAGAGGGTGGTGAACAATTCCTGGTTCTCTTCAACCATGCAAACTCGAAAAAGCAGACCAAACGTTGGGTGATTCAGATAGGTTTCGGTGTTCATCAACATCCCGACTAAAAATGCCCATCCCTAGTTGGGGGATTGGAATGAGTCAGCTAAATTGTAGGAGTACTGGCTCCGATTCAAGCTATGCAGATAATAGCTCGTTTCGGTATTTACGGAGAGTTAGGGTCTGCATTGATTAAGGATATCAGTATTATTACGAGACTTGGTACTGACTTTCTTTACCGAAGATACTCGGTAATCAAGCCTCCCCCTTTCTAGGGCGGAGAGTTGTCAAAAACGTAGAAGATTAACCCTGGGTGGATGTCAGCGCTGCCAACTGAGCCTGAGCTTTATGGAGAGACTCGTACCATTCTTGTTCTGGGTCACTGTCAGCGACAATTCCAGCTCCAACTTGACCCCAAACACTATTGAGTGCTGGGTGAGTTGAGCCTTGAGTAAAAATACTGGATTGTTCCCTGCCTCTGCCGACCAAGAGAGTGCGAATCAATATATTCAAATCTAAATTGCCGCGCTGGTCAAGATAACCGCAAGAGCCATAGAACAAGCTACGACGAACGGATTCGAGTTCTTCAATAATTTCCATGCAGCGAACTTTTGGGCAGCCCGTAATTGTACCACCGGGGAACAGGGCGCGAATTAGATCAACAGCATCACAATTCGCACGTAGGGTACCCGTGATATTACTGACGAGGTGCATCACATGACTGTAACGCTCAATGGTGAATAATTCATCAACTTCTACGGAACCCCACTCGCAGACTCGTCCTAGGTCATTACGCTCTAAATCTACGAGCATAATGTGTTCTGCTCTTTCTTTGACATTCGCTAATAGGTCTTGTGCTAGCTGCTGGTCAATTGCAGGTGTTGTGCTACGCGATCGCGTTCCTGCAATTGGTCGGGTTTGGGCGCTTCTTCCTTGTAGCTGTACCAGCCGTTCCGGAGAACAACTAATCACATCACCCCAAGGGGTTTGCCAAAAGCTGGCAAAGGGTGAAGGATTAATTTGTTGCAAAGCTCGATAAATTGCCCAACTTGAAGATTTGGTTGCGACTTCAAACCTTTGAGAAAGATTCGCCTGAAAAATATCACCAGCTTGGATGTACTTTTTTGCTTGTACAACAGCGGCTTCATAGTCAGCTTGGGAGGTGAGGAAGTGGGGGGTAGGGAATGGGGAATGGGGGATGGGGAATGGGGAATGGGGAATGGGAGATGATTGTTCGAGGCGTTTTTGTAGTTGGTCGAGTTCGGCTTCACTCGTAGCGGCTAACCACAAAGTTTGTTCAGAGTGATCGAGGACAGCAAAAGTGGCTGGTTCGTACCAGAAGGCAACGGGAAATGGTAAGGGATCAAGGTTCAGGCAAGGTAGCTGCTCAATTTCCCAAGCTAAGTCATAGCCTAGCCAACCTAACCAACCGCCAGTAAAGGGTAGGTGATGGGGTGCTGAGGTAAAATTCTCTCTCTCTGTTCTAGAAGCGAGTAAGCGGCGCAGGAAGGGTAAAATTTCCCCGACGGCTGGTGTCCACATCAGATGACGTCCCTGATAGGTTCGGGGCATCCCAGCACAGAGAGAATAACGAGAAGAAGGTGAAGGTTGATCTTGAGGCGTTGGGTAGGGACTTTCTAGCAGGGTGGCAATGGTATTTGTATTCCGAAACAGGTAGTCAAATACTTCGGAACCTGTGCGACTTTCTAAGGGTAGCGATCGCCAATGCCAGGGTTGTAAGTCAGTAGTCACTCGTCAGGTTTCAGGTGTCGGTACTCATTGGTCATTATCGCTCCATTGCCCGGTAGCTTCTGGACTCTACTCAACTGGAACCGTGGCTATCGAACCTGTGTCTAGGTCATGGTGTAGAGCATAAAGCAGATTATTGAGGCAGGTGATCGCTATGAGAAAATTGTTGTTCCGGGGTGGCACTCGTTGCTTAGGAACGTTTTTACTCGTTACTTTTTTTAGCCCAGCTATACTCGCTACTCCGGTACAACTAGCACAAGCCGTAACAATTGCTCAAAGTAGTTGTGATTCTCCAAGTATCCAACCTGCTGGGGCAAGGATTGACGAACTGGTAGTTAAGGCGAGAGAGTATACGAGTTCCCGGAATAGGGAGAAAGCTTTAGAAACGCTCAATCAAGCACTTGACCTGTTGCCATCCTTGAAGAACGTACAGACGAAAGCGGAATTGGTTCGGGATATTGTGATTACTCCCGATGGAGACACTAGTCTGTTAGAAAAGCTGGTAGCGCTGTATGTGGAAGCGGAACAAAAAGAGCAACTTTCTAGTGTCCTCGCCAAAGTACTACCCGTTGCCCAAAGCCTAAGCAGTGGTTATAGCTTTATCAAAACGAGTACCTTGAGTGCGATCGCATATCACTACGCCACGATTGGACAGCCGCAGAAAAGCCTCGAAATCTTACCTCAGTCCTTACAAGTTGTGAATTCTCTTCAGGGTGCTGAGTTTAAGCTGATTGCCTTGATAGAAATTGCCGAGACATATTTAGCAGCAGGGCAACGAGAACCCGTACCTGCAATTCTTGCTCAGTCACTCCAATTGGCTCAAGCGTTTGAGCATTCTAATCCCTCTCGCAAAGCTGAGGTCTTAGGACGGGTTGCGATCGCTTATGCTCAAGCTGGAGAGTATGATCAAGCCCTTGAAATTTCTAAAACGATTGAGAATGCACCCCTCTACAGAAGTAATGTCTTAGGAGCAATTGCCAGTCAATATGCCCAAAAAGGGCAGATGGAGCAAGCCCTTCAGCTTGTCCAAGGTTTGGATGCAGGTTATGCCAAAGCAAAGACTTTATCAGACATTGCTCTGAACTATCTCAAAGCTGGAGAGCAAGATAAAGCCTCTAATATATTTTCCCAAGCTGTGGAAACGGCTCGTCCTGTGGGAGAAACCTTGTTAGCAGAGATTATTACTCAATATGCTGCTGCTGGACAACTGGAAACAGCACTGAATACTGCCCAGACGATTAACAATCCTGAGAGTAAAGCGAAAGCCTTAAGCGCGATCGCACTTTTGTACACGAAAGCTGGGCAACAAACACAAGCGTCTCAAGTCCTATCTCAAGCCATCGAATCTGCTAAGGCAATGCCAGATGCTTACTTCCAAGCTAGGCTCTTGAAGGACATGATTGACAATTATGTCAAAGTGGGACGCTATGAGGATGCTTTCCAAATCGCCCAAGCTATTCAAGGAGATACCGTTGACATTGAGCTTAGTAAACCGTTTGTTTTGCAGGATATCATCACCAAGACGGTTGAGGCTGGACAAAACGAGCAAGCACTCCAGATAACGCAATTGCTTGATAAGAGCGATATTGGTTCGCGTAATGTTGCCTTGCAGCGAATTGCTCTTAGCTATGCCAAAGCACAGCAATTTGACAAAGCAATCCAGACTGCCCAAATGGTGGAAAACTATGGTTCTACCTACTTCTATCAACCAAGAACCTTAGCTGCGATCGCCAATGAGTTCCTAAAAAGGGGGCAAACGAACCGAGCAACTGAATTGTATACTCAAGCAATTCAAGTCGCTAATTCTTTAGAAACTCCTAGCAACAAAGCGGAAGCTCTCGCTGCTGTTGCCATTGAATATACTCTTTCTGGACAGCAAGACAAAGCTTCTGCCCTCTTATCTCAAGCGCTACAAGTCGCCCAAACCCAGGAGGACAATTCCTATATCTTACAGGCGATCGCTGACGAGTACATCAAGGCACAACAATACGATGTTGCTTTTAAAATTACCCAAGCGATGCGGGATAGCTATGAGAAAACCAATAAATTGCAGGAAATTGTTAGTAAATACCTGGAAACAGGACGATATGACGGTGCGCTTCAATTTATCAATATCTATGAAACACCTGCTGAAAAAGTGGGATTGCTGCTTGCGATCGCAAACAAATACATCCAAACTGGACAAACAACCAAAGCCACTGAAGTTTTAGCCCAAGCTTTTCAAATTGCTAAAACGATTGAGGGACCTGAGTCCAATATTTTGGTTTTCAGAGTGGAGACTGATAGCCAAGGTAACAGAATTAGCGCCACCGAAGTTGATGACCCTGCTGATAGAGGCAGTTTCCTAGAAGAAATAGCAGTTAAGTATGCTCAAGCAGGGCAGTACAACCAAGCACTTCAGGTTGCTCAATCATTAGAAAGCACGGCTACTCGTAATCAGTTAAACCAACGATTAGCTTGTTATCGGTAGTTGCATTACCCGCCAAGGGTTCAAACCCTTGGCTAATAGCGAAAGTCCTCGCTCAGAGGACTAAATATCTACAGGACAAGGATTTCAGTCCACTTTAGTGGACTTTATCTATTAGCCCGGAGTTTGAACTCCGGGCGGGTTTAGGGGCTTACTAAGGAAATAAGATTCACCTTCAAGTCCTACAAGAGATTTGAGTCATTGAAACTCAGACACAAGAGGCGCGATCACATTTTCCATCTGGATGCGGTTGAACTGTTAGATTAGATCGGGTAGTTTAGTGAGAATACTAACTAAGGCACAGGTCAGCTAATGCGAACACACGGCAAACTGGAGACAGCCAAATTTTTATTAGTCTATCTTGTTACGGAATACGCTTAAACGAGCCGATGTGCAGACCGTCAGTACAATTACTCTAAACTGCACTCACAAAAATACTAAAGAACAAATTACGATTTTACTCATTCAATAAATATTTTAGAGGCTTTAATTGGACTTACCATCACATATGTTCGTTAATACAATTTCAAATTTTTCTGATAATTTGAATGCCCTTCGTGATTTTGTTGATTTGATAGCACCATTTTTAAATAAACATCAACAAGAAGTAATAGAATCCCAGGCTAATGATATGTTGCCGCTGCTTCTTGCTTTTAAAAAGCTTTTGCCTGAAGATAGCTTAAACAAAATAGAATCCAATAATAATCTTGAGCAGCTCGAAGAAAAGTTAGCTGAAAAAGTTGACATTGAAATTCTAGACAATGGTTCTGACAATAAAACAGCTAAACTTAATTTTAGTAACAAAAGCCTTCAATCATCATTTACACGAGCCTTAAAAATATATTTAGGAACACATCGTCAACAGGAACTTTTATATAGGAGTTCTTTAATTACCCTTACCAGTACATCAGAGTGGTTTATTTCACAGATTCTCCACGAATACTTAGAGAAAAACCCAGGTATTATTTATACTAAAGAGAAGTCTTTTAATTTAAAGGAGTTAGAAGATTTTGGTTCTATAGAAGATGCAAGAAGATTTCTAATAGATTCTAAAGTAGAAAACCTCATACGAGATAGTTTTGAAGAGTGGATTAAATTCTTTAACACACCTATTGGCTTGTCTATGGGTTATCTAAAACCATACCAAAATAAACTCGCTGAGGTCTACCTAAGGCGTAATTTGATAGTTCATAACGGTGGGCGTGTCAACTCTATTTATCGAAAGAAAGTTGCTACAGAATTCAAGGATGATTTTGCCCTAGGTGACGAAGTGCAAGTCTCTCCTGATTATCTTGACGCTTCAATCAGTCTTTTTGAACTTAACTTCATTTTGATTGCTTCTGAGTTATGGAAAAAGCTGTCTCCTGAAGATGAAGTTCGTGCAAATGTGCTTATTGATATTGCATTTAATCATTTGTCTAGTGAGAGATGGAATATTGCCGAGGGTCTGAGTTACTTTGTTATGAACGATAAACAAATGCCTGAAAGGTCTCGGTTAATAGGGCAATTGAACTACTGGCAGAGCATAAAGTGGCAGGGAGCCTATGAAAAAATTCGTTTTGAAGTTGAAAAAGCTGATTTTTCAGCTAAGGAACCTCTTTTTCAGCTAGCTCGGCTTGCTTTGTTAGATGAAAATGAGCAGTTTTTTCAACTTCTCCCTGAAGTCTTAGCAAGTAGAAAACTAGGATATGATCATCTAGAAACTTGGGCAATTTTTCGAGAGATGAGGAAAGATCCTGCTTACTCGCCCTTCCATGAAAAATACAAGTTAGAGTTTACAGATACAAAAAACATCATAGACCAGTCAAGCGATTCTCTAAATTGAGATGTTTCCTACTCCATGACTAAACAATTTTTGCTCAAGGCATCCACTCTAAAACAATTCCCACTCTACTGTCCTTTTCTTCCCTCGAATTCTGCTTTTGAATATCTGTAGACAAGCGCAAATTTCGAGTAACCGCATAGCCAAAAGAAAGCGTTGTGATACCTACTTCATCACTGCTACCAGGAGAGACAAAACTCTGAGTTAAAGAAACATCGGCTGCACCTGTGCGAGATAAAGCTAACATCAACCGCGCCCCAACATTGATACCATCTGTTGAGTAGTCGTTAGATTCTATATTTCGGTAGCCTACTAAGGGTGCAACATTGACATAACTTCCCAAGGGAAGCACATAGTAGCGTAAATCTGCGCCGAAAGTTTGGCGATCGCCATTAAAAGAAGCCTGATAATCCCCACTCACCGTCAAGCCAGTACGACCAATAAATACATCTTCCACACCAACATTAAATCCCGATGCGTCATCGTTAGAGGGAAAGTTAGAGTAACCGAGGCGCAATCGCGTGCGGAAACTGGGATCATTGCGAATGTCTTCCAAAACATTCGGCACTTCCTCCAACCAGCGCTGCAAAACAGGGCTATTTTCAATAATTTCCGGACTTAAATCCAATTCCTCAGCCGCTGAATTCGGCGTTGCTGCTGGCTGAGGCGTTGTTTCTGCTTGACTTAGCTGCATCTTTTCGGTAACAGCGTTATAGCGATTCTCCACTGGATGCACAAATTCAGAACCTAACCCCCCAGCCTCCTCACTAAAGCTCCGGTTCCCTACAAGGGAAGGGGGAGTAATACCAGTTGGGTTTGAGTTTGACACATATTCTTTGATTGCTCCCCCCTTTACAAGGGGGATTGGGGGGGTATGGAATCTGCTATCGTCTAACCCAATTGATACAAGACTCCCCTCTCCTTGCAGGAGAGGGGTTGGGGGAGAGGTCATACTAGATTGAAGCGAAGTGTCATCCGCTACATTCACAGAAGGCATTAAACCCGCTTCGTCTACCTCAAGATTTGGCTCAGTTGTGACACGAGGCAAATCTTTGTTCTCCACCTCCCTATTGACTTGGGTACTGGTAACCATCTCCGCTACAGGTGATGCAGTCCAAGCCGAGGAGGACGTTGTAACGATTAGTCCCACATTCAAGACTACTCCTGAGAATCCCAGTTGTTTTGACCAATCCCCAAAAGATTTCATTCTTATTCCGCTTCTTAGTGTCCTAGCCTAGGTTCTACCCTACTACTAACAGTTAACCGTTGACTATGAACAGCCAACGGTCAACTAATTTACCTTCTTGAGTCCAACTTATCTAAATCACTTACTCTTGTTTTTTCTCCAAGGCGTTCCCAAAAACCAGCACAGTACCGTCGAACCCAAGGCAATCAGCACCCACGTTAGTGATTTCGAGACAGTTATCGCTACACCAAGAATAGCCAGCAGTAACAACACAACCTGAAGTGCAACAACTAGAGGGCGCTTCAGAAGGAAATCTGGTGTCTGCAATGCTAATGGTGCGGTTAGCTGTAACCACCAGTAGAACAACTGTAACGACTTATCCAGAACGTTATAGATTACACTCCGGCGTAACCGCTTAGAGCGATCGCCTAAAGTAGTAAGAACGACATTTCTTAGAATCAAGCCAAATCGAGTGGAGAGGTTTGCCAGCACGACTGTCGGAACGCTGTCTAATACCGACTCTTCACCCACTTTATAAGTCTTAAGAAAATAATCCTCTGTCCCCCCTGGAGTACGCACCAAATCTTCAATCGCTTCCTTCGCTAATGTTCCTGCTGCCAAAGCACTTACACTGCGATCGAAGTAACCAGCAACAGGTAGATACTTTGGTTTTTGATTGGGTTCAGTTGACTCAACTCGTTGTCTATTCCAATTAAGTTGCTCGTCAATTTCATCAGCAATAACATTCTGCAAGTCAGTACTTAAAATCTCACGATGTCCCTCACGAACTAAATCATCTAGGAAATCCTTCAAAAGGTTTTGCAGTCGCTCTGCACTGAACTGCTCAGGATTAGCTAACTTGCGAAGATAGTCAATAATTTTCAGGCGGTCAAGTGGTTGTGAATGAGGTAAAGACTGCTTAACGAGAAATTCAATGTACTTTTCCTTGAATGCTTCAAACTCTTCCCCTTCTTGGGGATACCCCTGTTCTCTAGCTTGGCGTTTCAGAAATTCAGGAAACCGCTGGACTGATTCAGTCGTTATCAACGCTTCCACAATCCGATTCAGTCCGTCTAACCTGCCCCAGAGAATATCATTAGACCGCCAAGATTTTTTAAAGAATCCTCCAAAAGCGTATAGAGTTTCTCCCGCTAACTTATCCTTAGCCTTCTTTTCTTTCCCAAACCCCATTTGAGCATCATTAGGACTAATACGAACTGTATGAATCAACTCTTTCTCGGTTATGTTCGTTAGATATTCAAAGGGATAAAGAATCTGATCTAATTCTCGGAAGTTTGTAAACTGATATAGAACCTTTTGCCAGCTACTAATCTGACTACCTTGTATTAAAGCTTCCGTAGCCAGTTCTACTTGTCGCAGAATATTGAGGAAACCTTCTGCATTTTCCTGTTTGTCATAGCTAAAATCCTTGGCGTTCCAAATTTGTTTAAGTTCATCTGGGTTAGAAAACTTACTGATTTTTGCTTTGAGTTGAGCAAAAATTCCAGAAACTCGCTTTTGGGATACCCAATCGTTGGGATAAGCTTCTAGACCCATTGATGGTAAAGTTATGAAAAAGTCTGCGGGAACTTCTTGTAAATGAGACTTGTCAGCTTCCAATGGTGAAAAACTTTCTAATCCCTCAGCATCCAATAAAAATCGGTGCAAGCGAAGTAAACGCTCATAAAACTGACCACGCAATAGATTAGGTGACTTTTCTTGGTCTAGCAATTCGTAAAAAGATTTGCTTACGGCTGGATAGCTCAGCATCATATCTAAAGCTGACTGAGTAACTTCTAGTATCTTGATTTGACGGCTAAGATTCTTAGCAAGCGTTTGAACATACTTGTACTCATTTTGACTTTGGTTATTATCAAGAATTTGGCAAACTTTCGCAATGATATAAAAGTGTTTGCGAAGAGAATAAGCTATATCTAGATTGCGAATTTGTTCTCCAAAGGCTCTCAGAATTTTTTCACTGCTTTCTGCTTCTTTATTGCCAATAACACGTTCAGTTAACAAAGTCGCAGTTTTTTCTAAAATAGCTTGCTTGTCAATGTTTGACTTCGTGTCTTCCTCCATTCTCAGAACTAGAGGCAAAATGCGATCGCGTAAGCTAATCAACCGACTCCGTAAATAAACTCCTTCTTGGATTTGATTCTCCTGACGAGTCTCTTCCTTAGAAGCCGCAATCCCTTCTGCATCCTTGAGAATAGATCTGTAGCGACGAACTTTCTCATTATGTTCTTTGATTAACTGCAAATCGTTACCAATACTTTCATAGGTTGGTATTCCGACAAGTGAATCCTGAATCACTTGCAAAGTATTGGGTTTAGGCATAGCAGTAAATTGCTGATTCCCACTGTCGGTAAACCGATCTGGACCTGGATCAATATAAAATAACTTCCGGTCAACGGGACGATTAGCAGTACGATAATACATCTCCTTAATTGTGTAGCTAAAGGGACGATTATCTAACACACCGCCATCGACAAAATATAGCTTATATCCTCCTTCAGGAGGTTTATCTGGTAACTCTCGCTTTTCCAAAAGACCCCATTCAACTAACTTTTGGTCAACTGGATTTCTTTCTTTTAGTTGAACATCGACCACAGGAAAAGCAACCGGAAAGCACGAAGTAATTCTACACAGCTTAGCCAGAGCTTGATGGAGTTCCTCTGTAGTAACTTTTACAGGATTAGAAGTACTGCCTGGGTTAAATGGCTCCTTACGACCCTGACGATGCTTGAGCTGAAACATCCCCTTATGGTCTTTGATTTCTATAACACGTCCTGTATCATCAAAAATTTTATAAACTCGACCAAAAACATCAGTTCCTGTGACGAATAAATCTAACTCATTAAACTCCGAAAGCCACTCATCCGTTGGTGCTGGAGCCTTACTGTTTTGCGCTTTATCAAAAGCTTCTTTAAGCTGTTTTTGATAATAACCTTCTCCATCCAAGATAGAATCCCGTTGAGAGTCGCTAGGGCTAGGCTGACGCATTAAACCCAGAATATTGCCACTTTCACGCCAAATCTGAGCGAGGTTTGCAAAATCAGCCACTTGGTCTGCTGTGCTATTTGTCAGTGCATAACTGAGAAGAACACCATTAATTCCTCCGGCTGAGGTTCCCGATATGATATCGACGATAATGTCGGAATCAGTCAGAGCTTTGATGAGTTTATAAACTCCTCTACCCCGTACAGCATTATAGAATTCCCGACAAACCCCATTCATATAAACGGCAAGAGAAACTCCACCGTAAACAACCAGTCCTAGGCGAATTTCCCGACGAAAGCTTGGTTTCTCAAAAGTTTGGTCAGTCATTGAATTGTTCTCCAATTGTTGTATTTTTTTAAGTAAGGCTTACTTTTGTGTAATCAAATTAGTTCCCTAAGAAGCAGTATTAGTAATCAATGGCGTACAGATGCACTTAACTACTTCTCTACTAATGACTAGGAGCAGAGAGTTAAAAAAGTAAGAGTAGTTTTCTACAAATCCTAAGCTAGTAGCACTCTAATTCTTTATAAGTTGCCATCCTCTGGTAGTAGCGATCGCGATTGTACTCGCTCCAGACCGCTAAAGTAGGCAATTGAAAATAAATGCAACAAGAAATATGCCAATTTTCAATAAATTGCATACCTTGATGATGAGATAAAAACTCTTATTCCTTCTGCCCTCTGCCTTTTGCTATAGGTTGATTGGGGTCTAGTCGTGGCGTATCTTTGAAAGAAGCGATCGCATTTTGTACCTCTTCATCAAGAACTACGAAGAGTTCCCATGCGACAATCTCGCAGCCAAAGATTAACCGCTTGACCAATAACACCATTACTACTCTCCCGTGGCGGCGTTGGCGGGCGGGTTTCTGAAGCCGAACCGATTCGAGAAAACATCAAAGCCAAGCGCCAGCCATCAGGTGTTTGAGTGAGAAATAGCCAGTGGTAATGCTGTCTATAAAACGCTCTACCATCTCCATACTGCCGCTCTAAGGTAGTCAGAAAAACTTGCTGAGGGGGTTCCAAGTCAGCACCTGGAGCAGTGGAGGTATATTGACCCGGCCCAAGGCTAAGAGGTTCAAACTCTGGATTTCCTGCCACGAGGACGTAACTAAAACTGTCAACGGTTCTATCTAAACGTCGCGCCCGTTGAATCACTCGGTTGGCATAACTGGGTAAATCCTTGAGTAACTGGGACGTTAATGTATTAACATCCGCAGGGCAAGTTGAAGATTTAGAGAGCAAGTAATGAGTTGAAGAATTGAACTCATCCCTCATCACTGCTAACCCATAGCCTGCTGACGCACTTTGTAGCCCCAGCCAGCAGAGAACAAGAAGCCATCGACTAGGCGTGAAGTTAAACACCGGCAGCCGTTAGCTCATCGCCAATTTGCTCCCAAGCCGCAACTGGGTCAGTCGCTGCCGTAATCGGTCGTCCAATAACGAGGTAATCAGCACCCGCTTGGATTGCCTCTGCTGGTGTCATGGTTCGCTTCTGGTCACCTGTTTGTGACCAACTGGGACGAACTCCAGGGCAAACGAGGAGAAAGTCATCTCCACAAACTTGTCGTAGCTGTGACACTTCCTGAGGGGAACAGACAGCCCCACTTAAGCCCGATTCTTGAGCTAATAGTGCCATTTGTAGAGCATACTCTGGCAACTCCACTGGAATTTTTAGGTCAAAGGCTAAATCTCGTGAGGTCAAGCTAGTGAGAATTGTAATTGCAATCAACTTCGGAGGAGGACAACCTGCTGCTTCTGACCCCTCCAGTGCTGCCGCATTTGCTGCTTTTAGCGCACTGCGACCTGCTGTTCCATGGATGGTGATTAAATCTACACCATAGCTGGCTGCCTTACGGATTGCCCCAGCGACGGTGTTAGGGATGTCGTGAAACTTGAGGTCAAGAAATATCCGCTTTTTTTTACTTTTTAGGGTATGGAGAATTTCAGGACCAGTGCTGACAAAGAGTTCTAGACCTACTTTCCAAAAGGTCACTTGGGGCAACTGTTCTACGAGTGCGATCGCATCTGCCTCAGTCGGAACATCTAGGGGAACAATAATCCTGTCTTCTACAGCCATCTGATCTTCGTTTTTGCTAACTCAATGACCCTGACTCACTTTACCAGCCGTCTAAAGTTCTTTTTCCCAACTTGTAAGATTTTGCCATCTAAAGCATCCGGGGAATCAAAGCTGAGTTCAACATCAGAAATGCGATCGCCATCCAGCTTCACACCTCCTCCTTGAATCTGTCGCCGCCCTTCTCCACTACTCTTGCACAACTCACTGGCACTCAGGATATAGAACAACTTAGCGGGAAACTCAACATTCGAGAGAGAAAATTCCGGAACAGCATCACCTGTGCCGCTAGTGTCTCCTTGAGTGATGTTAATTGCTGCCTGCTGAGCTTCTTTTGCTGCGGCTTCCCCGTGGTATTGGGTGACAATATTTAAAGCTAGTTGTTTTTGGCGATCGCGTGGTGCTTCGGGTAGCTCATTTAAGGGCAAATTCGTGAGTAGCTCAAAATAGTTCTCCAACAAGTTATCGGGTGTCTTTTCCAGCTTGGAGTACATCGTTAGGGCATCTTCCGACAGTCCCACATAGTTCCCCAACGACTTCGACATTTTCTGAATCCCATCGGTTCCGAGCAAAATTGGCACCAGCAACCCAAACTGCGGCTTCTGTCCAAAATGGCGCTGTAAATCTCTCCCCACAGCAATATTAAACTTTTGGTCAGTTCCCCCTAACTCCACATCAGCCTGCACTGCCACTGAGTCATACCCTTGCATCAAGGGGTAAAGAAATTCATGGATGTAAATGGGGTTTTCCTGCTCGTAGCGCTCCTTAAACCCTTCCTTTGCTAGCATCTGTCCTACCGTCATTGTTGCCAATAACTCTAGAGTTTTTGCTAAATTCAACTGCTCTAGCCACTCAGAGTTGTAGCGAATTTCCAGGCGTCCCGGTGTCTCAAAATCCAAAATTGGTCGCACCTGCTCCAAATAAGTTTCAGCATTTTGCTTGACTTCGGCAGGTGTCAATTGACGGCGTACTTCAGATTTCCCCGTCGGGTCACCAATCCTTGCCGTAAAATCCCCAATAATCAGCACAGCCGTATGTCCAGCATCCTGAAAAGCTCGCAGCTTCCGCACTGGGATACTATGACCCAGGTGAATATCTGCACCCGTTGGGTCAATTCCCAACTTAACCCGTAAAGGTTGGTCTGCTTGTACTATCCGTTGAACTAGATTCTCATTCGGATCTTGAGAATCCAATTGGTTCGGAAAAATTTCACTAACACCTCGGTAGAGCCAAGCCAGCTCATTAGGAATTGATAATTCAGAATTTGACATTCGTCTGGAGCGTCTTATAAAGACCAACTAGCAGGGTGTGATAGATTGTTTAAATTTACTTTTCTTATACGAACCTAAGCAGAGAGACTAACATTTTTTGTAGATAATGCCAAAATATCAATGTTTGAGCAGTTAAACTTTCACCCAGTATGCACCTATCATGAGGAAGGCATTGCCTACTTCTAACCTACCCTCCTCTTAGAACCCTGAGGAGCAACGCACTCACCTGTCCTAGTCCTTTGAGCGCTTCGCGAAAGCTGATAGCTCGGTAGAGTTTTAGCGATCGCACCATAATCCGCTTGCCATCAATAGACACCCTGCAAAGTGAGAAAGCAGCCACCATGTCCGTAAGACTTTACAATCGTCTGCAACCATATTCCTGAAGTTGTTGAGATGTTCTTCCCTAAATCCAATTTATCCGTAATCCTGCTAATGGCATAAACTTCTGTAATCATCTATATAAAATATTGACATAACGTTGCCACCTAAGTCCGTTCAGTCTTTTTTTGAGTGAGGAAGTTAAATCGCTGTGTCGTCTAGCACTATTCAACAAAAACAAGATCCGAAAAACGGTTCATCACCAGGTTTTCGGTTTGTGCAAGGAGTCGCTCAGGTAACAGGCGGAACCGTCCTCGGCATCACGATGCTAACTAGCTCGATTGTTGCTGGGGGTTTGGTTGGCTTGGCAACTAGCTTTCGCAACCTTCCAGATGTCAGAGTACTACGGGGCTATGTACCTACAGAAACCAGCTATATATATGACGTTAAGGGGAAATCTCTAGCTAGTCTTCATGGTGAAGCGAATCGCGAAGTTGTCAAATTAGACAAAATCAGCCCAACCCTCAAGCGGGCTGTAATCGCGATGGAAGATAGCCACTTCTATATGCACCACGGGATTAACCCTAATAGTGTTGGTCGTGCGCTCTTAGCCAACTGGGAGCGAGGAAGTGTGGTTGAAGGTGGCTCAACGCTAACAATGCAGTTGGTGAAAAACCTATTTCTCTCACGGGAACGCAGGTTTAGCCGCAAAATCGCTGAGGCTGTACTCGCTATCCGGGTTGAGCAAATCTTTACCAAAGACCAGATTTTGGAAATGTACCTCAATCAAATTTATTGGGGTCACAATAACTACGGTATCCAAACGGCTGGCGAAAGCTACTTTGGTAAGTCTGCCGATAAGCTCAACTTGGCAGAATCAGCAATGCTTGCAGGATTAATTCAGTCTCCAGAAGAATATAGTCCTTTTGTTAACCTCGAAGTGGCAAAAGAACGGCAAGCAATCGTTTTGAGCCGGATGCAAAAGATGGGATGGATTACTCCCGCCGAAGCCGAAGCAGCTCGTAATCAAAAGTTAAAGCTGGGTAAGATTACCTCATGGCAGACTAGCGAACTTCCTTTCATCACAGAAGCCGTTGTCGCTGAACTCAATGAGCGCTTTGGTCGGGATACGGTTCTCAAAGGTGGGATGCGAGTCCAAACTACCATTGACTACAACTTCCAACGCATGGCGGAAGAAACGGTTACTCGCGCCCATAGCACCTTACGTCGTCGGGGTGTTCGTGCTGACCAAGTAGCGCTAGCCGCTGTCGATCCTCGGACACACTTTGTCAAAGCCTTGGTAGGCGGTGTCAACTACGACAAGAGTCAGTTTAACCGCGCTATTCAATCCCGACGACAGCCTGGTTCATCCTTTAAACCGTTTGTTTACTACACAGCTTTTGCTACTGGTAAATATGGACCAGGGTCTACTGTCATGGATACCCCAGTTAGCTATCGGGATGGTAGTGGCTATTACAGCCCCAGAAACTATGGTGGTGGCTACTCTGGTGCGATGAGCATTCGCACAGCTTTGACTGTTTCTGCCAATGTTCCAGCCGTCAAAATCGGAAGAGCGGTGGGGCTGGATAAAGTAATTGAAGTTTGCCGCACCCTTGGGATAAAGAGTCCCATGGAACCCGTGACATCCTTACCGCTAGGCGCGATTGGCATGACACCTTTGGAAATGGCAGGAGCCTTTGCCACATTTGCCAGCAATGGTTGGCACTCTGACCCAACAGTTATTGTCCGAGTCACCGATAGTGCGGGGAATGTATTGCTAGACAATACGCCCAAGCCTCGGCTTGTTCTTGACCCTTGGGCTACCGCTTCCCTCACGAGTGTGATGCAAAATGTGATTACTAGCGGTACAGGAAAAGCTGCACAAATCGGGCGTCCGGCGGCAGGCAAAACGGGTACAACGTCCTCAGAGCGTGATATTTGGTTTGCGGGATATACCCCGCAGTTATCAACGGCTGTTTGGGTCGGCAATGATAATTACAGACCAATAGGAGGTGGGGCAACAGGTGGTGTCTATGTCGCACCTATCTGGCGGAGTTTCATGCTTAATGCTCTGAAGAATGAGCCAGTACAATACTTCCAACCTGCTTCCAAGTTTGAACGCCCTTAGATAGCTGTTAGCCGCCAGTAAACAGCTTAGGAACGATTTTTGACTTTCCCCGCCGAATTAATTTGAGCGGGGAAAACCCGTACTTCAGTAGATTTGAAACTAATCTAGCTATTTCTCAATTTTCACAGAAAGAATCTTGTCACCTTTGCGGATAGCATTGACAACATTCATGTCTTCCGTTTTGCCAAAAGTCGTGTGTACTCCATCTAAATGAGATTGAGGCGAGTGGCAGATAAAGAACTGACTTCCACCTGTATCACGCCCAGCATGAGCCATGGATAAAGTACCAGCCAAATGCTGATTAGAGTTAATTTCACATTTGATTTGGTAGCCTGGGCCACCCGTTCCAGTACCCTGAGGACAACCGCCTTGAATCATAAAATTAGGGATGACTCTGTGGAACGTGAGACCATCGTAAAACCCTTTTTCAGCTAGGTCTACAAAATTTTTCACGGTATTGGGTGCATCCTGATCAAACAGTTCCAGGTTGATTGTGCCCTTTTCCGTTTCCATAATCGCGCGAGTCATTGTTTCTCCTTGATCTAGAGATGATTGAATAACTGACTATTGTGGGTGAGCTTAGCCCACAGCCAAACTATCTTAGGGCAAAACCGCCCTAGCTAACTTTAGCTAAATTCCAAGCGTGTTATCGGTTGTGGAGTTGGCACTTAGTACTGAGTGGTGCGTTAGCCTAGCGTTTGGGTAGACCATTACCCAGATTAGATAGAGATTAACCGTCATGTTGCGATCGCCTAATTATACCCAGCAACCTTGGGCAGAAACCTACAGCGAAATTATTGATGTTCGCAGCGAAAGCGAGTTTGCCGAAGATCATATGCCAGATGCAATTAACCTGCCTGTATTGGATGATGCTGAACGCGCAAAAGTAGGAACACTCTTCAAGCAAGTCTGCCCGTTTGATGCTCGTAAAGTTGGTGCATCCCTAGTTGCCCAAAATATCGCTCGGCATCTCGACACTCACTTGGCGGCAAAAGACAAAGACTACCATCCTTTGGTGTACTGCTGGCGTGGTGGTCAGCGTTCCAATAGTATGGCTTTGGTATTGAAGCAAATTGGTTGGTCGGTGACAGTCCTAGAAGGGGGATACAAAACCTATAGGGCTTATGTACGTGACCAACTAGAACATTTGCCAGAACAGTTTACCTACAGGGTATTAGGCGGACTAACGGGTACTGGTAAAACTCACATCCTGCGACAGCTAGCCAAGCGCAACATCCAAGTTCTGGATTTGGAAGGTTTAGCCAATCATCGTGGTTCCCTACTGGGTCAAGAGTGGGAAGGCAAACCTTCACCGCAACCCTCACAAAAAGGCTTTGAATCGATTCTACTACAAGCGCTACAAGGCTTTGAGACAAGTAAGCCAGTGTGGGTGGAAGCAGAAAGCAACAAAATTGGACAGGTTTATTTACCTTCATCTCTTTGGCAACAAATAAAACAAGCTAAATGTGTTGAAGTAGAACTGCCGCAAGCTGCCAGAGTTGAATGGCTCTTACAAGAATATCCACACTTAATTACACATCCTGACCTTCTCAAACGCAAGCTAGAACGCCTTAAGTCTCGCTATGGTTGGGAAAAACTTAATGAGTGGTACCGCTTCATTGGGGCAGGTGAGTGGCACAACTTGGTAGAGGATTTGCTCTCACACCACTATGATCCTGCTTACACTCGGTCAATCACTCATTGCTATGCCCATATAGAACGAAAACTACAACTAACAGATTTATCGGATGTTAGTGTTGATGGCTTACTAGATACTTTAGTTTCCTTGCCGTAATTATCTAAAATGTTTCAGCCTGAAGGGAGTTGAAAGAAGGCTTAAACTATGTATAGAAGTAGCCTAATAACCCTCGTACTTAATATTTATAGCAGGTTTGTAAAACTAAATATTTTGAGTAAATTGAGTATGACAATATAAAGATCAAGATGTTCAAGAGGGCGTTCTAGCAACATTTAGTGAAGTTAGAACATCCCTCTACTTTGTAATTCAAATATTAGAAGAAAGAAAATGTCTAGTCTGCTCTGGAACGCTTTGACAGCGAGTCCAGCTATTTTTGGTGCCTCTCTTTTGTTCGTGAATAGTGCTTCTGCCTTTCAGACAGCGATCACTGAAACTGCTACTAGGCAGACAGCAATTACCATTACAGAAAAACTCACTGCATCTGTAGAACCAACGGCTCAAGACCATAACTTGCGATCGCAGATGTTGATCGAAAAATCTAGTTTTTCCCCTTTAACATCTCTAGAAATCGACTCTACTTCTTCAGGAGAATCAGCAATACCAACTGCCTCACACTCATCAGAGACAGTAGCTAAAGAATCAAATCTTTCTCAGCTAGCCTCTCCAACAGTCAGTCCTACTTTAGAACTGGCAGACAGTACACTGGCTCAAGCCATGCCAGCGCCAGAAGTAGTACCTGCTGAATCAACCAACACCCTTGAACAAACTAATCATTACAGCAATGACAGCACGGCTGATGACCCGATGGGGCAAGTCACCAACGTTTCTCAGCTAAGTGATGTCTCTCCTGGCGATTGGGCTTATGAAGCGCTGCGGAGTTTGGTGGAACGTTACGGCTGTATTGCAGGTTATCCCGATGGCACGTTCCGAGGTAACCGGGCAACCACCCGTTATGAATTTGCAGCGGGTTTGAATGCTTGTTTGCAGCAAGTTGAGCGTTTGATTGCGGCGAGTACCGAAAACTTTGTGACTCGTGAAGATTTAGAAACATTGCAACGCCTAGTTCAAGAGTTTGAAACTGAACTCGCAACCTTAGGTACGCGAGTTGATACGTTAGAAGGTCGGGTCGCTTTCATTGAAGACCATCAGTTTTCCACTACAACTCGCATGAATGGGGAAGTAGATATCGGTATCATTGATGCTTTTGGTGACACAGTAGCTGTACCTTCTGGACAAACTCCGACTGAGGATTTGGATGTCAACACGATTCTTGCGGGTCGGGCAATTCTCAACTTTGACACGAGTTTTACGGGTCTAGATCGGTTGCGGACGAAACTGGAGGGGGGGAATTTCTCCGCCTTGTCCACTGGTAACGTCTAGTTTTTTGTGGTTTATCAGTTCTAGTAATGTCGGTAGCGATCGCACCGAGTGTCAAAGCCGAGACAGTGGAGACGACAGCTGCAAATCCTACAGCTTTAAGCAACACCCCGTCTGCTAGTGAGCGGCTAACACCATTCAATCTCGTTCAACAAGCGTATCGTGGTTCTTTCATGGCTCAAGGCATTCCCAATTACAGAACGCTGAGTGCCGCTTGCCAGTCAGGGAGAATTAATGGCTCACATCTTATTCAGGCTGCGGTTGACGGGAAGAGGCTCTCTTCAGATATGCTCAGCGATCGCACCTATCTGTTTAATGTTAATAACATGCTCAATGCGATAAACAACGACTAGCGCAACTAGACCATATTGGCAGAAATAAGTGACCAGCTTAAGCAGGTTCGGGAAACC